>JAUWNG010000162.1 GCA_030612765.1 Planctomycetota bacterium | reverse complement strand
CACACAGCACACCCCCCCCGCCGCCGGGGGGGGGGGGGAAATCCCGCGGCCCCCCGAGCCGCCCCCCCCCCCCCCGGGCCCGGGGCGTTTGTTGAAGTTTTCTGGGATTTCCATTGCACAATAGCCAAGCCGACTTTTACGTTGAGGTTCCTGCCGTGTCCGAAGATCCCGCCGCCAAGGTGTCAAAGATTCTGCAATCGCCCAGTTATCGAGTGGCCTACAAGGACGTCGATTTCCTGGGGTGTCCCGAGATGCGCGCCGCCCGGATCGAATTGGAATTGCTAAAGCCGGAATTGTATCTCCAACGGAACTGCATCCACTCGACGATCGTGGTTTTCGGCAGCACTCGGATCACCTCGCCGGCGGATGCCCGATGCCGGCTCGAACGAGCCGAACAAGAGTTGGCCGCTTCGCCGGACGACTCCGCGCTTCGTCGGGTGGTGGATCGGGCCAAACGCCTGCTGGAGCGGAGCCACTACTACGATACCGCCCGCGAGTTCGCACGCCTGGTATCCGCCGACTGCCAGAAAGACCCGCCTTGCGACTACGTGATCACGACCGGCGGCGGGCCGGGCATCATGGAGGCGGCCAACCGCGGCGCTTATGACGCGGACGCGAAGTCGGTCGGACTGAACATCCGCCTGCCACTCGAACAACAACCCAATCCGTATATTACGCCCGAGTTGTGCTTCCAGTTCCACTACTTCGCCATCCGTAAGCTGCACTTCCTGTTGAGGGCGCGGGCATTGGTGGCCTTTCCCGGCGGGTTCGGCACGCTCGACGAACTGTTCGACGCGCTGACTCTACGCCAGACCGGACGCATGCAGGCCATTCCAATCATCCTTTTCGGACGGGAATACTGGCAACGGGTAATCGACTTCCAATTCCTGGCCGACCAGGGAACCATCGACGACGAAGACCTCGGGTTGATCGACTATGCGGAAACGGCCGCCGAGGCCTGGGAGATCATTCGCCGGGCGGAGAAGGACGCGGCCCCAACGGCGAAGAACGGAAAAATCGGATTTGACGCTTATTGATGTTCGGAGCGACAACGCGATATTCGTTTAGCGACCGCCGGCACGGCGGTCCGGAGACTCGACGTTCGACTTTTTGTAAAGGGGTGCGAGATGTGCGGCGCGATCAGGGGACTGTGGTTGATGGTTCCGTGCCTTGCGGCGTTGGCGGCGTGGCCGCTGATGGCGGCCGAGGGGAAGAAGGAACCCGCCGACGCGCCGGCGGCGGAGAAACCAACCGAGGAGAAGACAACGGAGGAGAAAACATCCGAGGAAAAGAAGGAAGAGAAAAAGGTCGATCCGTTCATAGTCCCCGAAGGCACGCCGGAGGAACTCAAAAGCTATATCGAAAAGGTCAGTAAGACGCCACTGAAAAATCCCCAGATGGCGGTTAAAGCGCGACGGGCGCTGGGGAGGGCCGCCGAACATATTATCGCCGCCCAGCCGGAAGAGAAACAGATGACGTATGCGGTGCAGCTTAAGATGCAGTTGTTCAGCGGCCAGGAGCAGCTTGCCAAGTTCGCCGAGGAATTGAAGGAGGACGGTCACGAGAAGTACGCCCGGCTGGTCCGCAATTACGGCCTGCGGATCGAACTTGCCAAAACGGAGAGGCAAGATCCCCGGAACCAGAAGAAAGCGATCGGGGACGTGCTGCGGTTCCTCAAAGAGTCGCCTCCGGAACTGGCCGACCGCGGGCTGGCGCTGATGGCCGGAAAAATGGCCGAACTGACCGGCGACAATAAGTACGCCTCCGGAGTCTACCTCTCGACCGCCAGAGCGTTTGCCGTCGGCAAGGACGAAAAACTCGCCGAGTTCGCCCGGACGCTGGCGGGAACCTCGCGCCGTCTGGCGCTGCCGGGAAACGAAATCAGGATCGAGGGTAGACTCCTCGACGGCAGCGATTTCGACTGGTCGAAATACGCGGGCAAGGTGGTGCTGGTCGACTTCTGGTCCACCTGGTCCGGCTCGAGCGTCGCCGACCTCAGGAAGATGAAAAAACACTACGACCGATACCACGACAAAGGATTCGACATCGTCGGGGTCAGTTGCGACCAACGTCTTGCCGACCTGGAGAAGTTCGTTAAGCAGCGGGACATTCCTTGGGCAATCGTCTACGGCAAAGACAAACCCAGCCCCTCCGTCGCGTACTATGGCATCACGGACATACCCGTGAAGATTCTAGTTGGCCGCGACGGCAAGGTGATACGGCTGAACGCCCGCGGCCTGAAGCTCAAGAAAGAATTGCTCAAACTCTTCGGCCCGGCGGAAAAAAAGTAGTAGGGATCATTTGTAACCGTTCACAGGGGACTATCCCAATTTTCGCGGCGTGAGGGACGTTGCCTTGGGAAATCGCTTGACCGCCGCGAAAATGGGACTGTTCCCCCTTGCGCCGCGGGAAGGGGACAGTCCCCTGTGAACGGTTGCATTTGTGTCGAGAAGCGGGAATCTTCTGGCCCGCAATCATTAATCGTGAATGGAGGCGTCTTGTGTCGAGTCCCGCAGTGCAACCGTTGTTGGCCTTGCTTGCCTATCCCGTCGGCGGCAACCCCACTCAATATCTGGTCGATCGGGCCTTCGCCGACAAGGACCTCGACTGGAGATACCTGACCTTCGAGGTCGGCCCCGAAGATCTGGCCGCCGCCGTCGGCGGGTTGAGGGCCTTGGGGTTCCGCGGCTCGCACTGCGCCGATCCGCATAAACAGGCCGTCATTCCACTGCTGGATCGGACCTCCGAAACCGCCGCCGCCGTCGGCGCCGTAAACTTCATTTTCCGCGACGAAGGGGCGCTGGTCGGCGATAACCTCGAAGGCCGAGGAGTGGTCGAGGCCGTCCGCCGCGTCGTCGATCCGGCGGGAAAGCAAGTCGCGCTGCTCGGCGCCGGGTGGCTCGCCCGCGCCGCGGCCGTCGAATTTGCCGCCAGCGGCGCCGCCGGACTGACGATCGTCAACCGCACCGCAGCTCGGGCCGAAGAACTTGCCGCGCTGCTGGCCGGCAAATTTGAGTTGCCGGTTTCCGTCGCTGCCTGGGACGGCGATTACGCCGTGCCGCCGGAGACGGAAATCCTGATCCACGCCACGAGTCTCGATCAAACCGCCGACGCCCCCTTGCCGCTCGTGCCGGAAAGCCTGCGGCCGGAGCTGATCGTGGCCGACGCGGTGATAAACCCGCCCCAAACCTGGCTCCTGCGCGAGGCCGCCCAACGCGACTGCAAGACGATCGACGGACTGAGCATGTTCATCGAACAAGTGGCGATCGGTTTGCAACTCTGGACGGGCGTCGATCCAAACCGCCAGGTGTTGCGCGAGGCCGCCGAGGAGTTTTTGGAGCTGTAGCCGCACCGATGGCGACGCGCCGAGGAATTTAAGTGCCCGATCCAAACCGCGTTCCAGGACTGTTCATCACCGGCACGGACACCGGCGTAGGCAAGACCTACGTCGCCGCGCTGATCGCGCGGCGGTTGGCGGCCGACCGGCGGAAGGTAGGCGTCTACAAACCGGCGGCCAGCGGGTGCCGGCGACAGGACGGCTCGCTGGTCTCCGACGACGCCGTGGCTCTATGGGAAGCGGCCGGCCGGCCGGGCAAACTGGAACACGTCTGTCCACAGCTTTTCGAGGCTCCGCTGGCCCCGCATCTGGCGGCTCGGGCCGAGGGCCAAGAACTCGACGCCGATCTGCTCCGACGAGGACTCGAACACTGGAGACGGCGGTCCGAGATCATCCTGGTCGAGGGCGCCGGCGGATTGATGTCCCCGCTGGGCGAGGACGAATATGTCGCCGATCTGGCCGAAGAGTTTGGCTTCCCGCTGGTGGTGGTTTCGCCAAACGTGTTGGGTACAATCAATCAGACGCTACAGACTCTGATAACGGCAAGCATGTTCCGCGGGAGGAAAAAGGGGACAGTCCCCATTTGTGCGAAGCACCCTTCGGGCCGTTCCGGCAAATGGGGACTGTCCCCTTTTTCCTCCGAGGGGCTTTCGATTGCGGGCGTGGTGCTGAACCATCCCCGGCCACCTTCGGCGGACGACGCCAGTTTATCGAGCAATCGTCGGGAGCTTGCCGCCCGATGCACCTCGCCGATCCTCGGCGAAGTCGGCTGGGACGCGGACCAAACGGACACGGCCGTGGACTGGTTTGCGTTGGCGCGTTGAGAGTCCGTTCAACAGGCCGAAGCTACATCGCCACCCCGGATTGTATCACAGGGAGGCCCAATTTCGACGAGAAAACGCCGTAGAGCCGTGGGGGTAGAGAGAGGAGAGAAGAGGGAAGAGAGAGGGGGCGTTTTGGTTTTATCGAGAAGTAGAAGGAAAGAGCCACGTCTCCTTTTCCCTTCGGCGGTCTACGTCCCCGGGCTCGGTGTCACGAATTGGTCCTTTTTTGGGACGAAGTGACGTTCCCCAACGACTGGCGGACACTCAGGTTGGCCCTGAGGAATGGAACGATTCCGATCCATACTTTGTCTGTATTGAGGCGCGCAACTCAAAACCTAATGATGGTCAATGGATCTTTTTAGCCGATGCGGATGAACTCTGATGTTTCCGAAGATTGCGAGTCTGTCTGATCAACCGACTGGGCGACCGTACCCGCAGGGCCTCATAGCCCCAAAGTCGAGCCCGTGCCATGACAGCCCTAGACCACATGCCACACATCCCTATGTAGTCCGCGTTGACTGTTGCTGTCACTTCTTCTCTACCTGCTCGGCCAATTGTTGGGCTTGCGCTTCTCGGTCTGGCCGTGTCGCGCGCTCGTTGATTTTGTCTAAGAGGTCGTAGATGGGTTCGGTTTGAGGAAACCACCTGTTATTGATGCACGATGCCAATGCCCGGCGGGCAAACTTTTCGGCACGAGCTGTATTGCCGGCACAAATCGACACCCGGGACAGCGTAACGTCAACGGCCATTGCTTCCTTGTCGTCTCCGCACGCAACGTATGCCTCTCTGGCTTCGGAGAGACTGGAGTGCGATCGCTCCAGCAAGGTTGTTCGTTCCTTTGGCGAAACGTCATCGGACTGCGCCTTCTTCCACGAGGCTTCTCCAATCAGTTTCTTTGCATCAGCCTCAATCCGGCTGATCAGGTCGCGGATTTTGTCTTTCTGCGTCTGATCTCCGTGCGACTCAGCGACTCTTTCGGATAGACGAGCGAGCGCCTTCGCCATTGAAGTGTGCCCCTGTAAAGAATAAACCGTGGCGAGATCATAAAGGATGGCACCCGTCGCCTTGTCGTCCCCCGTCAACTCCGATATCGACCTAGCGTCTTCAAAGTACGACTTCGCGCTGTTAAGGAGTGTTTGGCGATGGTGTTCGGCCAGATATTTGGCTTCCGCCATTCGGAGGAACGCCGTACCAGTCAGCCGAAGAGCACTAGCGGTGTCGCATCCTCGGCCCGCTGCTTTCGCCGTATCGGCTGCACGAACGAGTAGTATAATCGACTCGTGCCACTGGCCACTTTCCTGGAAATACTTTGCGGCGGCGAGATATGCCTCCACCTCTCCATCCATGGGCACCTTGCTTATCGGCCACCATCCCTCGTCCACGTCGTCAAAGTGAGACTCATCTGCGGCTACATCGACGATTCCACTTGTTGTGTGGCGAAGAATGTCGTGCAACGAACACAGCGCGACGGCGAGCCGGATTGCAACATCGACTTCCGTGAGGCCAAGGGATAATGACACCTCATTGATTGTTTTGCGCTTTAGCGCGATGTCGCGAATCAGCGATGCTGATTCTTCAGGCAGCCTTTCCACCGCGCAAGCTATTGCTCGTAGGCGAGATTTCGTGACCGTACGGCTAGGGATCGTTAAAGCCATGACTAAGAACCTCCCATTAACAGGAATTGGATTCGTCGGATGAATTGAGTAAGGCTCAGAAAGCATCGTCATAAGAAAGACAGTAAACTACTCAGCGCTTTCGGGTTCCCACCAGGATTGCCTGGACGATGGGGAGATATTTCAGAAACTCGTGGAGTTTTTCGAATGAGCGCGTCATCTGACGATGGACTGTTGATCGCGCAACATCGCGGCTCTTGGCTATTTCGACAACGGTCTTCTTTCGATCGAGAAAAACGCTCTGTATGAGTTCGCGATTCTCATCAGTAAGCGACTCTAATGCGTCATGCACAGCGGACTGCAACAGATAACAGAGAAACCTTTCCTGCATTTCATCCGCGCTGGGCTGGGGTAAACCGCGTCGACGGCTATCTTGGACTTTGCATTTTTGAATCTCCGCAAGAGCGACGCGATCAATCTTAAATTTAGTAGTCATGATGCGGTCTCCTTTATCAGGTCGTCACGAACAGACTTCACAACCTGTGATCAGGATACCAGATCAACAGCAAAGCGCCGCGTGATTTATGATCGATTTAATGGAAGAGGCCCATCTGCCTTAGTGCGAAAGATGGGCAGGTACAGAACCACTTTTTCAGTCGTTTTTGACAAGACTTACGACATCTAATCGTCAAGTATTTGAAGAAGTTCGAGCATGTCGAAGCACTTTCTCGCCGTTTCGTGATCCTGAATCGGAAGCTCAACAATGAATGCTTCAGGATGAGCATCGGCGTTACTGTTGTTCTCGGCCTCGATGAACGCGGCGAGGGAACGCCCTACGCGTTCCAGTGTTTCCGCATCGGCAGGCTCGTCGGTGCCCGCCACAGCACGGCGAAGAGTATGTTTGATTGAGGCTGTCATTTTACTGTCTCCAATTTGGCCTACGGCGACTTGTAATAAATGCACATATAACCACAAAATCGACGGTGGAGTGCATGAAATCGCGGAAAAGTCTCGCAAATAGAGCGATAGACTTGCAAATAAGGAGAAGAATCGGTAAAATAACCGGAATCGTGCAGAAAACAGGGAGGAATTCTTCGCGATGAGGTTGAGTGGATTTCAGATTTTTTTTCTCGGGCCACTCGGGCCACTTGACAAGAACGAGAAGGAGATGCAAATGTCAGGTTTGATCGAATCCACGTCCAAGAACCCGAAGAGGAAGACAAAAGATAAGGTTCGCGCGTCCTGCCAAAGGCTCTTGCAGGTGTGCGTACTACCTTTTTCACGAGGGAAAAGCGTCGGATATAGCGACGTAAAGAATTTGTACCAAGACATTAACGCTTTCTATCGTGATTGCAGGAAGATCAAAGAGAAACTGGATGAATTGCGGGACTGGTTTGACTTGCTTGGTGTCCCCGTACCGCTCGTGGAGTACCAAAAGGGTCGTTTCCAGATCCCCGTTCGCAGCTTCGTTGCTCGGATCCCTCCTGAGTTACGGGACGAAAGAACTCGGCTCGCAAAATCGCTGATCACATACCACCAATATAATGGAGAACCTCTTGTCCCACGCACAGGAACAATCTACTTTGGGTTCGGGACAACTGTTTTGGCGGCAGCCGAACATTTGTGCAAGTGCGCCGATGAATTTGCCGAAATCTCGATGTCAACTTCCAACATAGAGATTCTGGTCCGCTGTTATGTCGTTGCACCAAGGATTTTTCTTAGGGGCCACTTTCTGTTGGCAGGTCTTGGTGAAATCGATTGGAACGACGGCTGTCTAATCCCGTGGGAAGAGAACTTAGAGATTTCAACTTCGATTATTTCGTTTGAAGGAATGGACCAACAAGGACGTTTCTTAGCCGACACACGCAAAAAACGCGACCTCGTTCAGGAAGCGCTCAAGAAAACAAGGGGGAGTATCATTCTTGTCGGCGAAAAGTCTAAATTTGATAAGTCTTCTCCCAGCGGTGCTTGGCCAATCTCGTTGCCCGTGAACAATGATTGTGAAGTATATCTCTTTACCAACGAGTTGCTACCTCGAAAAGATAAGAAGAAGCTGAAAGCCGCTGGTGTGAAGCCGATTGTGCAGGAGCAAGATAATCTATCGATTCCCTTGAATGAGTCAACGCGACCAAAGCAGCCACGATGAACAACTACTTTCATTCCAGCCATTGAGGAAAGACTGCTGCTGATCGGTTGCAGTCGTTAGATCGGAAAATGATGATACGACATTTCCACCCGCTACTGCCGGGTCTCAGCCTGGGGCCGCTACGCTAATTCAAACATTTGGACGTCTGGGTGTTCAAGGTGCCTAGATCACTTCCGTGAGTTGTTAGTGTTACACTGCCGGCAACGCATCGTTTCTAGCGGAGACAAAAGTCCGGCAAGGCAAGTTCTGCCACGTGTGATCAACACGATCCACGCCAGAAATGGTTCCTTTTTCGGTATCCTCCCATCATATCGCCCTTCGGCGGACTCTCCTGCCTTGGGAGTCCGAAATTGCGATCTTGGAATTCAAGATACTGGGAACCCGTCGGGAATGAGGTTCTTAACGCTGGCTAGTCAAGGTTCAAGGTCCAAGGTTCAATGACCATCGAGTCTTGGACCTTGAACCTTCGTCAGCCTCTCTTTCCGATGGCATTTTTTGTTTCGGCCAAGGGCCGCGTAAAGAGATTATCGCACCACTCGCGCTGCCACAGTTCGAGGATCAACAGCGACCAGAGAAAAGTAGGGTGGGTCAAGCGAAGCGCAGCCCCACCAGAAATTCTGTGAACGGGTGCAAGTGGGGGGACCGCGCTTCACTTGTCCCACGCTACGTGTTGTTGTCGCACCACTCGCGCTGCCAAAGTTCGAGGATCAACAACGACCAGAGACGGTAGCCGTGGTTGAAGCGGCATTGCTGGTGCTCGTCCCAGAATTGCGAGACGGCCTCCGGGCGAAAATAGCCGCGATC
>JAUWNG010000157.1 GCA_030612765.1 Planctomycetota bacterium | reverse complement strand
CCACTACCCACTATCCACTACCCACTACCCACTATCCACTACCCACTACCCACTATCCACTATCCACTATCCACTACTCCCATGCCCCCGATCGACCTCGACATCGGCGTAATCTTCACGCACGAGCGCGAGCTGATGCCGCGGCTGCTGACGACGATGGCGGCCTCGGGCCAGGGGCTGCGAATGAGGCTGCTGCTGGTCGACAACGCCTCGTCGCAGGGTGTCGAACAGTGGCGGGGACATTTCGACGATACGCTCGTCCTGCGGAACAATCGCCGCTGGTCTTACGCCGCCAACCTGAACCGCGTCCTCGACGCCTCGACCGCGCGGTACGTACTGCTGATGAACACCGACATGTACTTCGACCCGCGGCAGGAGTGTCTCCGGCGGATGGTGGAGCTGATGGACGGCCGGCCTCGATGCGGACTATCCGGCTGCCGGCTCATTCATGATGACGGCACGGACGCCCACGCCGCGCGGCGGTTCCAGACGTTGCCGCTGATCTTGGCCAGGCGTTGCGGCCTGGGACGGCTGTTCCGCCGCACGGTTGACCGCCATTTCTACGCCGAACATGCCCCCGGCGACACCTTCCAGTGCGATTGGCTCTCAGGCTGCTTCCTGATGGTCCGCCGCGAGGCGATCGAGCAGGTGGGGCGGTTGGACGAGGGCTACGGGAAGTATTTCGAGGACGTGGACCTATGTTTGCGGATGGCCAAGGCGGGCTGGCAGGTGCTCTACCACGGGGCGGCCTCTTGCTACCACCTCGAACGTCGGGCCAGCCGGAACCTCCTTTCGGCCGACGCTTGGCTCCACCTCCGGGCGTATCTCCGTTGGCTCCGCCGCTGGGGGCCGTGCCCGACGGCCAACACCCCTTGAAAATCCCGCCTGATTGTTTTACAAAAGATATATTCGTGGAGCGTGCAAAACGTGTTCCACGAGCCGAAGTGGCGGAATTGGCAGACGCGCTAGGTTCAGGTCCTAGTGGGGTTCACACCCCGTGAAGGTTCAAGTCCTTTCTTCGGCACCTTGCGGCGTAAGGACTTACGTCAATATGGCGTGGCCGGGCGGAGTAAAATCGCCGGCCTTTCTGACGCCGGTCGGGCGATGGCCAATGCCACTCGATAGTGCGAGGCGAACCGAAAGCGGGCAAATTGCCAATCGTCCGGTTTTTCTTCGCTCGGTTCGTTGAAGGAGACGGTCGCCTTCCGATCGGCGGAGAGCGAAAAGGCGAAATCGGCCGGCCGAGTCATCAGGCCCACGCCCCGGGCCTTGACGAACGCCTCGCGGAGCGTCCAAAGTTCGATGAAAGCGGCGCCGCGCCGCTCGACGGGAAGCTTTTCCAACGCCGCCGCCTCCGCCGGAGCAAAAAAACGTCTGGCGATTTCCAGCGAGTTCGAGACCGTCCGGTCACGTTCCACGTCTACGCCCACCGGGTCGCCCAACGCGACGGCACAAACCGCCAGCCCGCGCGTATGCGAAACGCTGAACTCCAGCGGGGGCTCGACCGGCGTTTTCAGCGACGGTTTGCCGTGGGCGTTGTACCGGAACTCCAGCCCGCGAGGGTCGTGGCCCGTGTATCGCGAAAGTGTCGTGCGGAGCAGTGCCCGGCCGACGAGGAATAGCCGCCGCGACTCGTCGTGGGTGAAGCGTTGCAGCCGCTGAAGTTCTTCGTGCGACAACAAGGAACGGTATTCGTCGAACAACGCCGGATCGGCGGCCTCGTCCAACAGGACGTGCCAAAGGTCGATCCGGCGGGCGTTCAGACGCAAGCGAGGCATGGGATTATTTTACGCATTTTTTACTCCTGATCGAGCGAGCATCGCCGGCGGTTGGAGCGGACGGCCGTCGGTCGCCGTGCCGATCTCGAACACTCCCAGCAGACGCATCTGTTTCGCCATCTCCAGAAGATCGCCGCCGCGGCCGGCGGGCGATCGGTCGGCGAGCCGCGCGTAAAGCAGATTGGCTTCGCCTTGCAACCTCTCTCCGTTGTGGCTGAAGGCGGAGACCGAAACGCCCTGGTCTTGGATCGAATCGATCGAGACGGTGTAGGTCAGCGCGTCGCCGGGCACGGCCTCGCAGTGGAACCGTGCGGAAGAGACCTTCGCCAAAATTATCAACTCGGCGTACTGGGTGGCCTCGCACGACAGATACATTCCCGTCTGGCCCATGCCTTCGACGATCAGAGAGTTGGGCATTACCGGATGGTGTGGGAAGTGGTCGCGCAGGTACTGCTCGGCCAACGAAACGTTCTTCACCGCCTTGGCGCGGACACCGCTATGAAACTCGACGAATCGGTCTATCCAACACCAACGCATGGGTGAAACTTAGTCCACGGGTTTTAAGAAGCTATCCGAAAAGTGCAATCGGGTGATTGTCATTCGGCATTGCGGAAACTTGCGATGCCCTTCGGCGTATATCCTACGGCAGCACGTGGCCCATTTTGTCGCGCTTGGCGGCGATGTAGCGGAAGTTGTGCTCGTGGATCGGGCCGAGTATCGGGACCTGATCGACCACCTCCAGGTCGAAGCCGCCGTAGATAAAAGCGTCGGTTTTCTTGGGGTTGTTCGTCAACAGGCGGACCTTCGAGAGGCCCAAGTCCTTGAGGATCTGTATGCCCACGCCGTAGTCGCGGCTGTCGGCCTGATGGCCCAGGGCGAGGTTGGCCTCGACGGTGTCCATGCCCTGGTCTTGCAGGTTGTAGGCCTTGATCTTCTCGACCAGTCCGATGCCGCGCCCTTCCTGGGGTAGATAGACCAGCACACCGGCCCCTTCCCGGCCGATCATCTCCAGCGCCAACTGGAGTTGGTCGCCGCAATCGCAGCGGAGCGAGGCCAGCAGGTCGCCGGTGAAACAGGCCGAGTGGAGCCGGACCAGCGGCTCGGGCCGAGTGGCCGGCTCGCCCATCACGATGGCGACCGGCTGCTGTTCCTCGTACTTCACGCCGTAGGCGATGATCCGGCCCGTGCCGAAACGGGTTGGCAGATTGGCTTCGGCCAGCCGGTAGACGAGTTTTTCGCTGCGGCGGCGGTGGCGGATCAGCGCCTCGATGGTGATAATTTCGAGGTTGAACTTTCGGGCCATGACGTATAGCTCGTCGCGGGTTGCCCGATCGCCGTCTTGGCCGAGAATTTCGATCAGCGCGCCGGCGGGCTTCAGTCCGGCCATTCGCGCCAGGTCCACCGTTGCCTCGGTGTGTCCGGCCCGCCGCAGAACGCCCCCTTCCTTCGCCACCAGCGGATAGAGGTGTCCGGGCCGGACGAAGTCGGACGGTTTGCTCGAAGGATTAAGAATCTCGCGGATCGTTCTGGCCCGCTCCGGCGCGGTGATGCCGGTCCGGCAACTGTGATGATCGACCGGCACGGTGAACGCCGTCTCCAACGGGGCGGTGTTGCTTACGACGATCGGCGGCAGATCGAGCCGCTCGGCCGTCTCCGGCAGGATGGGCATACAAAGCTGTCCCCGACCGTGGGTAATCATGAAGTTGACCATCTCGGGCGTCATCTTCTCGGCGGCACAGATAAAATCCCCTTCGTTCTCGCGGTCCTCGGCGTCCATGACGATGACGATCTTGCCCGCCGCTATGGCCTCGACGGCCGCTTCAATCGTGGAAAGCCGATCTGACACCGCTGTACTCCTTATGAATCATTTAACGTGGGACAGGTTGGCAACCTGTCCTACAATGTGGTTCTCGGCGACGCATTGCCGATATCAATCCATTGTAGTCGATCGGCTGCCGTTTGCCACCGAACCCCCCATGTCGAGCAGGTAGCAATCTGACTACTCCCCTTGATCCTCAAAGACGGCCGCAACATCCCGGGCGGCGTGCAAGACCCGGACCACCTCGATCCCATGTTCGAGCGGCTGGTAGAAGATCAGATAATTCTCGAATCCCTGCACTTGCCAGACGCGAAGCTCGACGAGTTCCGGCCGATGGAACTCCTGCCGCTGGCCAAGCTCGGGCGATGTCGCCAGAAATTCAAACGAAGCTTCTGCCGCGGCAAGGAAGCGAATCGCCGCATCTGGGCTGTCACATTGGATGTACGAGGCCAGTTCGTCCAAGTCGTGTAGGGCCGTGTTGCTGCGGAAAATGCGTTTTTTCATTCTTTACCGCTTTCCGTCTGGCGTTGCCAAACGCGGCGTCGCAACTGCTCCCAATCCTCGGCGGTCATTTCACGTGACGGCCCCGACTCGATACCTTCCATGAGCAGCAGTTCGAGCCGTTCTTGGGCTGCCGCCTTCTGATCCTCGCGGATAAGTTGACGGACATATTCGCTGGCGGTGCTATACCCCCCCAGCGATACCTTTTGGTCGATGTACGCCCGCATCGACTCCGGCAATGAGATGTTCATAGTGGTCATGGGTTTGGATACCTCCTAATGGAAGTATACCTGGGATGGCATGAATTGGCAAGAATTGACAAACTGGCTGCCGGGTTGCTAAGCACCCAACAGCTTTTCGATCTCCTCTCTGGCCGCTTCCAGCGCGGCGGGGAGTTTTTCGGGGATTTTGCCGCCGGCCTGCGCCATGTCGGCCCGCCCGCCGCCGCCGCCATCCACGACCGCCGCCGCCGCTCGGACCCACTTGACCGCGTCCAGGCCGCGTTCGATCAACTCGCGGCTCAGCCCGGCGATCAGCGTGACCTTCTTCTGATCCTCCTGCCGATTGGCCAGCAACACTGCCACCGGCGCGGCTTTGCGACGCAGTTGGTCGATCAGTTGCCGCAGTTCGTTCGGCCCGCCGGGAACTTCAGCTATGACCACCTTCACGCCGCCGAGGTCCGCCGCGTCGGCGATCAACTGATCGACGCTCACCCCGTCGGCCCTTGGTCCGGCCGCCGCCTGCTTCTTTAGTTGTCGGATTTCCTTGGCCAGCGATTCGACCCGCTCGGACAATTCATCGGGAGGAACCTTTACCGAAGCGGCCGCGCGGCGGAGGATCGCCTGGAGCCGTTGGATGCTCTCCAGCGCGCGGAGTCCGGTCAGGGCGGTGATCCGCCGTGTGCCCGCGGCGATGCTCTCCTCGCCGACGATCTTGAACAGGCCGACCCCGGCGGTGTTGTCCAGATGCGTACCGCCGCAGAGTTCCTTGCTGAAGGAGCCGGCCGAGACCACGCGGACCACGTCCGGATATTTTTCGCCGAAGAGCATGGTGGCCCCGGCCTTGCGGGCCTCGGCCAGCGGCAGGTTTTCGCAGCCGATCGGCTCGCCGGCCAACACTTTTTCGTTCACCTCGCTCTCGATCCGGGCAAGCTCCTCTACGCCGACGGCCGACGGGTTGGTGAAATCGAACCGCAGCCAGTCGCGATCGACCTTCGAGCCTTGTTGCTGGGCGTGTTTGCCGAGCCGCTTTTGCAGGGCGTAGTGGAGCAGGTGCGTGGCCGAGTGAGCGCGGCGGACGGCCTGGCGCCGATCGGCGTCGACCTGTGCGGTCACGGTGGCCCCCAACTCGATCCGTCCCTCGCGCAAGTGGCCGCGGTGCAGGGTGAATCCGCCGTCGATTTGCGAATCGATCACCTCGAAATGGAACCCCGGGGCGACGATCCGGCCGGTGTCGCCCACCTGGCCGCCCATCTCGCCGTAGAACGGGGTCTTGTCCAGCACCACGACGATCGGATGCTCGTGGTCCACCTCGTCCACCTGATCGCAAAGCCGGTCGTTGGCCACGATGGCGAGTACCTTGGCTTCCTTGACCTCGAGGGAATCGTAGCCGATGAACTCGCTACCGTGCATGGCTTTTTTCAGTCCTTCGAGCGGGTCGTGGCGGAACAGTTCGACCTTCCGCCCGCCGCCAGACTCTATTCCGTGTTGCTCCATCTCTTTCTCGAAACCGTCCCAGTCGAAGGCCAGGTTGCGTTCGGCGGCCAGGGTCTCGAACAACTCGGGCGGAAAGCCGTAAGTCTGAAACATCTCGGCGGCCTCCGCGCCCGAGACGGTCCCGCACCGCTGGTCCTTCATCTGAGCGAAGAGCCGCTCGATCCGCTCCAGTCCCACGTCGAGCGCGGCGAGGAAGTTGGCCTCTTCCTTCTCGATCACTCCGGCCACCGCGGCGGTGGTCTCGCTCAGTTCGGGATACGGACTTTTCATCAGCTCGGCGACTTTTTCAACCAACTTATACAAAAACGGCTCACGGACGTTCAGTTGATGGCCGTCGAGTACCGCGCGGCGCAGCAGCCGGCGGATCACGTAGCCCTGCTTCTTATTGCCGGGATAGACGTTCTCGTGGACGGCGAACGCGCAGGCCCGCAGATGGTCGGCGATCCGCCGCAGCCGCCGGCCGTTCTCGTCGTTCGGATTGTATTTCACTTTGCACACCTCGCCGGCCGCCTCGACCAGCGGGCGGAGGATGTCGATGTGGAAGTTCGTTTCCACCCCTTGCAACACGGCGGCCGTCCGTTCCAGGCCCATGCCGGTGTCGATGTTCTTGCTCGGCAGCGGGCTGAGATTATCCGGCGGGTCGCCCGAGCGGTTGAACTGCGTGAAGACCAGGTTCCATATCTCGACCTGGCCGGAAGGCGAGTGGAAGTAGATTTCGCTGCACGGTCCGCAGACGCCGTCCGGTCCCTGGCTCGGCGCGTTGGCCGGCCAGAAGTTTTCGTCCTCGCCGAGTCGCAGTAATTTGTCCGGCGGCAGCTTGATTTCGTTCAGCCAGATGGCGGCCGCCTCGTCATCGTCGAGATAGACGGTGGCCGAGAGTTTTTCGGGGTCTAGCCCCAACCATTTTTTACTGGTTAGAAATTCCCATGCCCAGCAGATCGCCTCGCGCTTGAAATAGTCGCCGAAACTGAAGTTGCCCAGCATCTCGAAAAAGGTATGGTGGTAGGCGGTCCGGCCGACGTTGTCGATGTCGCCCGTGCGGAGACATTTTTGGCAGCTTGCGGCGCGGGTGAACTCCAGTTTGCAGCGGCCGAGGAAATGGTCTTTGAACTGGTTCATCCCCGCCGGGGTGAACAGCACCGACGGATCCCAGCTAGGAACCAGCACGTCGCTGGGTCGCCGGACGCAGCCCTTGGTCTCGAAGAAGGCCAGATAGATTTCGCGGAGTTCGTCGGTTTTCATGGCGATTCGGTCAAGTGTGCTAAATGCGAATCGTTCATCATATCCACCCAAAGTGGCGGCGAAAAGCGGGGCCGGCGGGGTTGCCACGGTTCCGAAGACAATCGATAATAAGGTAGTCTGGAGTGTGAGAAGGGAAAAGGGGGAAAGGGGAGGTCGCTAATGGCTATCATGGTGCTCGAACCCGACGTGGAAGAGCGGCTGCTGGCCGAGCGGCGGACCTGCGACGGCGCACAGCACGACGAGGTCTGGGAAGGAGTCTACATTATGACCCCGCTGCCGAATAATGAACATCAACAGTTCGTATTCTGGTTCACGACGACCCTGGGGGACGTTGTGGACCAAACCGGCCTTGGTTTGGTGTTTCCGGGAGTGAACCTAAGTGATCGCGAAGTCGGATGGGAAAAAAACTACCGTGAGCCGGACGTGGCCGTCTTCCTGCGCGACGGCAAGGCGATCAACCGCGGCACGCATTGGCAGGGGGCGGCCGACTTCCTGGTCGAGATCATCAGCCCCGGCGAGCGGACACACGACAAAATACCCTTCTACGGCCGCATCGGCGTGGTCGAACTGGTCATAATCGACCGCGATCCCTGGACCATCGAGCTTTACCGTCAGCAGGACGGACGGATGGCGAAGGTCGGGCAATCGACCCTCGACGCCCCAGACGTTCTCGAATGTCGATCGGTCGGTCTGACCTTCCAACTCTTGCCCGGCGAACAACGCCCGCGAATCCAAGCCACGCATCCGGAGACCGGCCGGAAGTGGGAGTTCTGAGCTACCTTCGTAGGGTGCGTGAAACGCACCGCTGTCGGTTGTGGTTGGTGCGTTCCACGCACCCTACTGACCTTTGGCAAAGAGGGTCGCCGCTTGGATGTCCTCGCGGGTCAAGCCGGGATAGCCTTCCAACAGCGATTCCCAATCTTCGCCCGAGGCAAGCTGATCCAGAACCACGGCAACCGGGATACGCGTCCCTCTGATCACCGGCGTTCCGCCGCAACGGCGAGGATCAATTTCTATCCGGTCGATCATCTTCGTTTCCTTGCTATTACGGATATCCGCCGATGTTACGGAGCGCCGATGTAGAGATTGCACGGGGTGTCCTCGACAATCTCCGCCACGTGGCCGTCGCAGAACGTGACGATCACCACGCCGGGATGGATCGCCGGAAGCGGGGCAGGCAAGATAACACCTACGCTCATCAAGTTTTGGCCGATGAGTGTCCCGGATATTGCCGCGACGTTTGGGTCCGGCCACAGAAAGCCGACGTTCGCCACCGTCGGAGTCAGAGTGTTCCAATATTTTTCTGGGTAGAGTACCGGATAATGAACATCGTATACCCTTTCAGAGAGCAGTATGGTCTGAGCCGGAGACTTAATGTCCGTCAACGATATGGCACCGGCCGAACCGCCGCTATTGTCGAGGAATACGCCCTGAGAACTCATGACCAACGGAGCATTTGTCGGATCATTGTACAGACCGCAGTTCACCACATAAGTCAATTGAGGCATGCCCGTGGATGTCACGTCGTTCGGGCATACAAGTAGATCGATGTACGGCGTGTGAGGAGAACCGCTACCCATGCGCCAACCTGTAGCACCCTCCCAAAGATCCATGCGGCCGAGAAACGGGAACAGCACCGGCACCCAACTAACCGGAGTGTTATGCACCCGATTCGCGTAACCCGGCAGTCGCTTCTTAGCGGTCTCGTATGACAAAATCGCCGTGCCAAGTTGTTTCTGGTTGTTGGCGCACTCTGTTTTTCTGGCGCTCGCTCGGGCACCTATCACCGCCGGCAACAACAAGCCGACCAACATCGAGATGATTACCACCACGACCAAAAGCTCGACGAGCGTAAAACCGTTTAGCCGCCGCGTCCACGCGGCGCCGGACGGGCGGGGGACGGGGGAAAGAGAAAGATTCCGCGTATTGCACGTCATAACCAAACTCCTCTTCTGCCGGTTCCAATTGGCTGGCCGTTTACCCTCCAGTTACATTCTTTCAGAAATCGGTGAAAATTTCCAGCGGGATTCACGATTTTCACCCCTCCTGGAGCGTAGGGTGGGTCAAGCGAAGCGCAGCCCCACCAGAAATTCTGTGAACGGTTGCAAGTGGTGGGACCGCGCTTCACTTGTCCCACCCTACGTGTTGTTGTCGCACCACTCGCGCTGCCAAAGTTCGAGGATCAACAACGACCAGAGACGGTAGCCGTGGTTGAAGCGGCATTGCTGGTGCTCGTCCCAGAATTGCGAGACGGCCTCCGGGCGAAAATAGCCGCGATC
>JAUWNG010000190.1 GCA_030612765.1 Planctomycetota bacterium | reverse complement strand
GCGTCAAGGCCACAAAACGAGGAAAAACGAGGAAAAAACAGGAGAAAAGCCCGCAAGGGACTTTTGCGCTGACCGTGCGTCAAAAATCCCGCCAGGAGACACTTGACACAATGGACTCTTTCAGGGATGGGCTATCATATTAAAGCCCTTCGGGCTAAGCGACGAATCAAACGACGCAAAGTGCGGAATGTACCCAAGACAAAGGTTTATGCCCTCCCTCGGTTGACAGCCCCGGCCAAGTCGTTTAGGATTCTTGGTTTCATTAGCAGGTAGTCCACTAGAGGTATATAAGTATGGCCGTTCCGAAACGCAGGCAAAGCAACGCCCGCACCGGCAAACGCCGCGCGCACGACGCCATAAAGCCGAAACAGTTCTCCTACTGCCAACAGTGCAGCACGGCGCTGCCCACGCACACCGTCTGCCCAAAATGCGGGCATTACATGGGCCGAAAAGTCGTCGAGACCGAGTCTTGAGCAGAATCGCATTCCTCTTTCCCGGACAAGGCGCACAGACAGTGGGGATGGGCAAGCGACTGGCCGAGTCGCTACCCGCCGCCCACCGGCTGTATGATCGCGCCGCCGAAGTACTCGGCTACGATCTGGCAAAGCTCTGTTTCGAGGGACCGGCCGACGAATTGGATTCCACCGTTTGCAGTCAGCCGGCGATTTTCGTCACCAGCCTGGCCGCGCTGGAATCGCTGCGGGCCGAATCGCCGGACGTGGTTCTCGCCTGCGAAGCGACCGCTGGCTTGAGCCTCGGCGAATACACGGCCATGGTTTTCGCGGGCGTGATGGAATTCGAGGACGCCCTGATGGTCGTGCAGCGTCGCGGAGCGGCCATGCAGGAAGCGGCCGACGCCACGGCCGGAGGCATGGTGAGCATCCTTGGGCTGGAGAACGTCGAGGTGGAGGCCCTTTGCGATAAGGCCCGCAACGGCGAAACGCTGAAAATCGCCAATCTCCTCTGTCCAAACAACGTGGTGATCTCGGGCAGCCTGACCGCCTGTGAGCGGGCGGCGGAGATGGCCCGATCCCAGGGGGCGATGAAGGCCGTCCCCTTGGCGGTGGCCGGCGCGTTTCACACCGAAATCATGCGACCGGCCGACCAACGCTGCGCCGAGGTACTCGCCGAGGTATCCATGCGCAAGCCCCGCATCCCGGTCGTCTCGAACGTGGACGCAAAACCACACGACGACTCGGAGGAAATCCGGCGAATCCTCGTCCGCCAAATCCTTCAGCCCGTCCTCTGGGAAAAATCGATGCGTTACTTGATCGGGCAGGGCCTGGACCAGTTTTACGAAGTCGGCCCGGGCCGCGTGCTTCGCGGACTGCTGCGGCGGATCGACCGCAACGTCTCGTGCCAATGCGTGGAGGTGTGAGGGAAATGATGAAGTATGAATGATGAATGATGAATGATGAACTGAAAACTGATCACTGAAAACTGAAAACTTAATCGTGAACAACCGAATCACAACCGACCTGAGCGGCCAAACGGCCATCGTGACCGGCGCCGCGCGAGGGCTGGGCCGTTGTATTGCCCAATCGTTGGCCGAGGCAGGCGCGCAGGTCGCCTGTGTCGATATAAATACCGAAAGCCTGGCCGACACGGTGGCCGCCATCCGCGGCGCGGGCGGAGCAGCCGAGCCGATGGCCTGCGACGTGACCGACGCCGGCGGGGTTGCCGAAGTGGTCGATGAGGTGGTCAAGCGGTGGGGCACATTGAACATCCTGGTCAACAACGCCGGCATCACCCGCGACAACGTCATCGTGCGGATGAAGGACGAGCAATGGGACGCGGTGATAAACATCAACCTCCGCGGCACGTTCCTCTTTACCCGCGCGGTGGCCCGGCCGATGATGAAAAACCGCCGGGGACGGATCATCAACGTCGCCAGCGTGTCGGGGTTGATAGGCAATCCGGGACAGGCGAATTACTCGGCATCGAAGGCCGGCGTGATCGGTCTGACCCGGACGGTCGCCCGCGAGTTGGCGAGCCGGAACATCACCGTCAACGCCGTCGCCCCGGGGTTCATCGCCACCGACATGACGGCCGCCTTGGGCGAGGAGATCATCCAGCAAGTCCGCAAGCAAATACCCCTGGGTCGGCTGGGAGACCCCCAAGACGTGGCCGACGCCGTCCTCTTCCTGGCCAGCGACGCCGCTTCGTTCATCACCGGCCACGTTTTGACGGTCGACGGAGGGCTAACGGCGTAGGAAGCCATTTAAGGTCGGAGTTGGCTGGGGACTGGCCCATTTTTCGGACGAAAAACGCATTTCGCGGACAAACGGTTGGCCGAAAACTTGGGACCTATCCCCTTCCCGTGGTGCAAGGGGGACAGTCCCATTTTCGCGGCGGTCAAGCGATTTCCCGGGGTAACGCCCCTCACGCCGCGAAAATTGGGACAGTCCCCTGTGAATCCCCAATCCCAAACCCCGATCCCCCAGAAAATCCCCCGGCGGATGTAGACACGGGCTAGACACGGACGAAGAAAACCGGTATACCTTGCGGAATTAGATGGGAAACAGGGTAAGACGTGGGGCTTGTGACCCAGTAGGAAAAGATTTGACTTCAAGGGTGGGGATTGCCGCTGGAGTGCATCCCCCTGGAAATACTATTTGTATCGTAGCAGGAGGATTATCAAGGTGGCCTCAGTTCAAGAACGAGTCATCGATATCGTTGCCGAGCAACTTGGCGTCAGCAAAGACCAGATCACCAACGAAACCTCGTTCGTCAACGATCTAGGCGCCGACAGCCTGGATACGGTCGAGTTGGTGATGGAACTCGAAGAAGAGTTTGACATCAACATCCCCGACGACGTGGCGGAAAAGATACAAACGGTCGGGCAAGCCATCGACCATATAGGAAAATCCGTCGAAAACACCGAAGCATCCTCTGCCTAGCAAAATCGCATGAAACGCCGCGTCGTCGTCACGGGCATCGGCGCCGTCACCTCGCTCGGATGCAAGGTGGAGGAGCTATGGACTCGCATCTGCAACGGCGAGAGCGGAATCGGTCCGTTGGAACGTTTGGACGTCTCCAACTACCGCGTCCGCATCGGCGGCGAAGTTCGCAACTGGTCCGTCGAAGGATACATCGAATCGAAGGACGTTAAGCGGTTCGACCGTTTTGTGCAGTTTGCCAACGTCGCCGGAGTAAACGCGGTCTCCGACTCGGGAATCGACTTCTCGAACGATGTTCCCTGGCGGTGCGGAGTCATCATCGGCTCCGGCATCGGCGGCCTGGAAACCATCGAAACCCAGCACGAACGGCTGTTGGTCAAGGGGCCGAGCAAGGTCTCCGCCTTCACCATCCCCAAGTTGATCGGCAACGCAGCCAGCGCGCAGCTTGCCATTCAATACGGGCTGAGGGGACCGAATCAGGTAGTGGTCACCGCCTGCGCCAGCGCCACGAACGCTATCGGCGATGCCTTCAAGCTGATACGCGACGACGAGGTGGACGTTATGATTACCGGCGGCAGCGAAGCCGCCTTGACCTACATCGGCGTCAGCGCCTTCGCCTCCATGCGGGCGCTTTCCGTGCGGAACGACGATCCGACTCGCGCCAGCCGACCCTTCGACCGCGACCGCGACGGCTTCGTCCTCAGCGAGGGGGCCGGGATGTTGGTGATCGAGGAGTTGGAACACGCCAAGGCCCGCGGCGCACACATTTACGGCGAGATCTTCGGCTACGGTGTAAGCTGCGACGCCAACCACATCACCGCGCCGGACCCCAACGGCGAGGCGGCCGCGTACGCCATAGCCAGCGCGATCAAAAACGCCGGACTCGCGCCCGCGGATATCGACTACATCAACGCACACGGCACCAGCACGCAGATGAACGACGTTGCCGAAACCGCCGCCATCAAGTCCGTCTTTGGGGACCACGCCTACAAGGTCAGCATTTCCAGCACGAAAAGCCAGTTAGGCCATTTGCTGGGCGCCAGCGGCGGAGTGGAGTTGATCCTCAGTCTGCTGGCGATCCGCGACGGCGTGGTCCCGCCGACGATCAACTACGATACGCCCGACCCAAAGTGCGATCTCGACTACACGCCCAACCAGGTCCGTCATCGCGACATTTCCGTGGCGATGTCCAACAGTTTCGGCTTCGGCGGCCACAACGGGTCGCTGGTCTTCGGCAAGCTGCGAAACGGTTGAAGCAAGTCATTCGCCCGATTGCTACGGTTGAGGTATTCCAAGCTCCCGACATATCTTTCGCGTCAAGAACTCGTTGATTTCTCGATGGCGAGGCACCGTCGAGACCTTACTCGCGGGTCGATTCACATAGACGGTGTGTTTGCCGCCCTCACGCAGCAACACGCAACCCTGCTTCTCGATATGTCGAATCAGGTCCAACCGTTTCATAAGGCGATGGTGATCGGTTCGCGAATTACATCTTGACCGGCCAAATCTTCTTCGGCCAAGGTTCGATTCGCTTCTAGCACCAATGAGATCGCTTCTTCAAGATTCCGTCGTGTTTCGTCGAGGGTCGCGCCTTGGGTATTCGCCCCCGGCAACTCCTCCACGAAGCCGATGTATCCTTCCGGCACTTTTCGGAATACCGCAGTGAATTGAACGTTTTTTGGCATCTTGAAAGCTCCTGATAGAACAATTGGAGTATACCAATTAGCCCGAGACGATACTATCCCGCATCGAATATTGTGATGAAAACGTCCCGCGGCCGCGAAGGCCGTCAGCAAGTCACGTGGATCAGGGCGGCCTTGCGGAGTTTCGAGCGGTTGTAGCGATCGACGGCCTTCGGCGTGGGCAGGATTTCGCATTTGATGTCGCGTTGGGCAAGGAACCGGCGCGCGTCTTCGCTCAGCTCGAGTTTGCCCGAAATGCCCGACCCAATGAAAAGCACCTCCGGCCCACGTCGGCAAACCGCCTCCAGTTCCTTCGGGCCAACCGTATGGGCGGAGCCGTACAGTTTCTTGGCCAGCGACTTGTCGCGATTCTTCACCTTGCCGTCGACGAAGATGTAAACGTCGCGGCCGAACGTTTTTTTTCCGACGGTGATCTCACCGAAACCGACTCGCTCGATCAGCGGGAATTTCGTCTTCACGCAAAACCGTTTGCTGAAGGGGCTTCGGCCGACCAGTCTGCGCGCGGCGGCCACGGCGCCGAGCACCACGGCATCGTCGCCCAGGGCGGAGAGCAGCACTCGGCCCCCATCGCGGGTTCCGGGCAGGGGGTCCAACCCGACGATGTTCTCCACGATCGGCATGATGAAGTTGCTGCACGCTTCGACCACGCCGCCGCCGAGGACGATCGCCTCGGGGTCGATCAGATGACGGACGTTCACGCAGGCGTGGCCCAGCACCTCGGCCGCCCGACGCATGATTTCAGTGACCAGTTCGTCCTCGGCGTCGAGTGCCTTGCGGATCATTCCGCTGCGGATTACCGACAAGTCTCCGCCGGTAAGTTCCACGAGCATGGTTTTTCGACCGGCGGCCACGGCCTCTCGCAGGTCGCGTTCGATGGCGGTTCGGCTGGCCAGGGCCTCGAAACAGCCGCAGTTGCCGCAGCCGCATTTCGGACCGTCGATCTGCATGATCATGTGGCCGATCTCGCCGGCCGAATCGCGGCCGCCGCGCCACAGCTTGCCGCGGCGGACCAGTCCGCCGCCGATGCCCGTGCCGACGCAGATGTAAAGCACGCTTCGGGCATGGCGTGCCGAGCCGAGCCACGTCTCGCCGTATGCGCCGAAGTTGCCGTCGTTGCCGATCACGATCGGGGCCTTGAACCGGGCCTTCAACAACGCACCCAGATCGACGCCGGTCAGGTCCATGTTCGGCGCGAAGACCACCAACCCTCTGCCGGGATCGACGACGCCGGGCACTGCGATGCCGATCGCCGTCAGGTCGTCGGGGCCGACGCCCCCTTTTTTCAAGGCGTCGTCCATGCACTTTTCCAGCACGGCGACGACCCGCTCGGGGCCTTTCTTTCGCGGTGTGGCGCGTTTTTCGCGTCCGACGATCTCGCCTGACTCGCGGACCAGCGAGGTCTGGACCTTCGTCCCGCCGACGTCCACGCCCAGGTAGAGCCGCTGGTCTTTGCGGTCGTTTTTCTTCATGGCATGATTCTTTGCGATGTTTAGCAAAGTCGGTTTTTGAGAACAAGGGTGCCACTGCTGGCTTGTCCAGCAGTGTTTTTTCGGGAGCTTCTCTCATGCACTGCTGGACAAGCCAGCAGTGGCA
>JAUWNG010000222.1 GCA_030612765.1 Planctomycetota bacterium | reverse complement strand
GATAGTGGATAGTGGATAGTGGATAGTGGATAGTGGATAGTGAAAAACGCCCGCCGACTGCGGTCGGCGGGGGTAGTCGGCGAGAAGCTGCGGCCTCTGTTGTACGTCGACGGCCGTAGTATAGCGTTCGGCAGTGTTTCGACCAATCCCCTTGTCGGACGCCGTCAATCTATATCGGCCGCCAGCCAGCGGCGGTAGGCGCTGTAGGTGAGCAAAAGGCCGAAGGCGGCGAAAACCGCCATTACGCCCATCGCCGGATATTGCCATTCGGCCAATGGCCGCGAAAGCCCCCAGGCCAACATCAGCGGCACGGCTGCGACGATCAGAAGTGCTAAGCCCAACACATTGGAGTCTTGGAGCGAGAGCAATACGGCCACGCCGAAGACGAAGACCTGAAACAGGGCGGAAATGATCAGGATGCTCGCAACGCCGGCGATTGGAAGCGGTTGTCTGATAACGATGAGGCACCAAAGGATCGCGGCAATATTCATCGCCAGCCACACCTGGAGCTGACTCAGCGCGGCCGCCGTTCCGAGTTGTTTCAGGTAAGTCCCGCGTTCCACGGGCATCAGCAGTTCGTATCCCAACGTATGCTTTCGCTGATATAACGTACTCACCAGTAAAATCGAGGGCATTAGAATGGAGAAAATGAGAAACAAAAACACAGTATCCAGCTCGGCGCTTGTGATCCAGAACCACAGAAAGAGGAAGAGTACGCAACCGAAGGACATAAGCCAACACGACCAACCGACGATCATCCCCACTTGCCACCGACAGACGCTGGACCACCGGGAAGTAGAGGCGTGGCGGGCGTGGCGGGTGAATGTCGCCATCTGTCTATCGTGCAACCACCGGTTCAGCCCGCGTGGGCGCGGCGGCCCGTCGGCCTCGCTCTCGCCCGTCTGTTGGCTTTTCGTCGCCCTGGCTGAACGGATCCCGCGATGATATCCCCACGTTTCCTCGTTGAGATTTATCAGGCGGATTCCGCCAAGCATGGTAATAATCACGCCGACCAACAAAAGGAGAAAGGCTAGCGGCTCAAATCGACCCGACCACAACAACGCCAAGTCAGAACTTGGCATCTTGGGAATTAGCACCATTAACCATATCACGAGAATCCAAGACCACCATGCGGCCCAGTGCAACACCAACCACAGAGTCGCGCCGAACAGAGACAGCATAAGGGCCGCGAGGCCGACCGAGAATGAGCCTGCCAGCCACGTCAACAACAGAGGCAGCAAGACGGTAAGGATCAATGCCGCCACTCCGGCCACCGCGGCATGAACTCGGCGGAAATCGGGCGTCAGATGAGATCGCGGGGCCGCGAATTGTTCCTTTACGTGAACCGCAATGCACAAAAATAGACCCGTAGCCAGTATTAGCAGCAAGTGGGGGATATCTTCGAGAAAGAGGAAAACAGACGAGATCAACTGTAACAGAAGGACGACACCGCCTGCGATCAAATAGCCGATTCTACCCAAGGACCGCACGTGGCGGATGTAGGTCAGCGCGACTTGGACGTAGGCCCTCACCCCCGGCCCCTCTCCCAGAGGGAGAGGGGAGTTCTCGTTCACCCCTGGTCCCTTCCCCGAAGAGAGAGGGGAGTTCTTGTTGTCATTGCTCATTGTGCATCTCCAGAAAGCTTTCTTCGAGATTCACGCGAGTCTGCTCTTTGAGGTCTTCCAGCAGCCCGTGCCAGACGATGCGGCCGGATTTCAGAATGGCCACGCGGTCGGCGACGTGCTCCAGGTCGGAGGTGATGTGCGTCGAGAAAAGCACCGTGCGCTTTTCCGGCTCCGCCAGATCGATAATCATCTGCAAGAACTGCCGTCGGGCAAGCGGATCGAGACTCGCGGCCGGCTCGTCCAGGATGAGCAACTCCGGCTCGTAGGACAACGCCAGCATGATTGCCAGTCGTTGGAGTTGGCCCACCGAAAGCGTGTCCACGCGGTCTTCCAGCGGCATGGACCATTGCTCGGTCAGTCGGGCGGCCAGATCGTGGTTCCAGTTTGTGTAGAACGCCGAGGTGTAGTCGAGCAGGTGGCGAATTTTCATCCACCGGTACAGGTTGATGACCTGCGGCACGTAGCCGATCCGCATTTTGGCCTCGGCGCTTAAGGTCCAGGAAGGCTCGCCCAACAGCCGGGCCTCGCCGGCCTGGGGACGGATTAGCCCCAAGGCGCACTTGATCATCGTGGTCTTGCCGGCCCCGTTGGTTCCCAGAAGGCCCACGACCGAGCCTTTCGGCACGGAGAGGTCGAGGCCCGTGAGAACCTCTTTCTTACCGTAGGATTTGACAATGCCGCGGAGTTCGATGGCCGGCTGGTTCATGGTCGGGTTCTCGCAAGGTTCAGTTTTGTAGGCCGGGTCGCGACCCGGCCTACCGCTGCTTATCTGGGTTGATCGAACGCTTCTTCCAGTAGCTGATGCACTTCCTCCGGTTCGACGCCCAGGGTTTGGGCCAATTCAGCCACGCGGGCGATTTCCTGCCGGAGCCGTCGGCGTTGGGCCTTCATTTGACCGGTTGGAACGCGGTCTGCCACGAAAGTGCCGTCGCCGTGGCGGCGTTCCAAGAGGCCCTCGGCTGTAAGTCGCTCGTAGACGCGGAGAATCGTGTTCTGATTCACCGCCAACTCGGTGGCCAGTGCGCGGACGGACGGCAGGCGGTCGCCCGGCTTCAGAACGCCGCTGGCGATTTGCGCCCGGATTTGGGCGGCGATCTGCCGGGTAATGGGCATGCCCGAGGATGTTTCGACGCGAATCCGCACAGTTCAGCCTTTCAGTGACTACACTAATATAACAGTAGTCACCAGGGCGTCAAGAGGGGGAGTGTATGTCATAAGACTGAGGGCTGGCCGCTTCAGCGGTCAGGTGGCGAGAACCCCGAACCCCGAACCCCGAACCCCGAACCCCGAACCCCGAACCCCGAGTC
>JAUWNG010000220.1 GCA_030612765.1 Planctomycetota bacterium | reverse complement strand
GCGTCAAGGCCACAAAACGAGGAAAAACGAGGAAAAAACAGGAGAAAAGCCCGCAAGGGACTTTTGCGCTGACCGTGCGTCAAAAATCCCGCCAGGAGACACTTGACACAATGGACTCTTTCAGGGATGGGCTATCATATTGCAAGCCCTTCGGGCTATATATGCCCGCGTTGGGCCGCCGTGCCGGTGGCCGCTAAACGTTCCATGTCGCGCCCGGCGTAGACGCCGGGGCTAAACATTTTCGCCCCCCGCCCCTACAATAATCACGTTGCCGCCGAAATCCGCCTCCTCGATCGGACGGCCGCGATCGTTCAGTTTCACGTCGGCCTCGGCGGTGCGCCGCGTGGCCACCGCGAGAAGCTGCTCGTTGAGCTTGTCGCGGTCGGTCGAGTTGATGCGGCTGACGGCCGTGGCCACCTCGCCGATGTAGCGGAGAAAGATGTTGCGGCGCTGTCCCTCGTGGCGGACGCGCATCCGGCGGCGGAGATACATCCCCAGTTTGCGCCCGACCGCTTGCAGCGCCAAACGCAGTTCCTTCTGAATCTCGGGATACGAGGCGATGGCCTCCTTCGACTCGTTGGTGAACGGAACCCAGACGCTGGCGATATGGATCATCACGTTAATCGGTCCGCTGGGCAACGAGCCGCGCGACTGGCTCAGCCCGTACGACCGCCAGTTGGTCGCCATCACGGTTTGCGTGATTGCGCATCCGCCGGCCTGAAACTGGAGCGGGGCGCGGTTGGCGTAGCGGAGGACGTTCATCGACTGCCCCTCGCTGAGGTTCACCTCTTGCAGGGCCTGGTGCAGGCGATCGACGTCTGCCGGTTTTAGTCGGCCGGGCGAAACGCGGGTGCCGGCCTTGGCCGTGGCGAGGATTTTATCGGCCCCATCCGGCCCCATCCCTTGGAAGGTGGTGATAAGGAACTGCCGCAGCGTGCGGGCGTCGCTCTCATCGAGCAACTCGCCGAGTGCCTCGCGGGTGACTCGATTGACCGACGACGTGCCGCCGTAGGCCAGCCCGACCTCGATCTGAAAGGGGTTGCCGCGATAGACGGCCGGCGGTCGGGTGGCCGCCGTGAAAAATTCGCCCGGCACCACCTGACGCAATCCCTTCAGTATCGACTCCTCGCCGATCGGCACCACGCAGTCGCTTGCCGGGGGAGGGATCTTTGTCGCCTGAATCGCTTTGTGCAGCAGGTCGGCCTCGCGGCGGTCGATCTTCCGCGGGTTTGACCGGGTGCCGATCTTGGCCGCCGAGCAAATCCGCCGCGCCACGCCCGCGCCGACCCGCGAAAACGAGTGGCTGAAAAATTGCGCGACGGTCGCCGATTCGGTCTGCTGGAGCATCGACACCAGCCGGCCCAGCTCGACGCCATAAGGATGCGGCTTGATTTCCTTCGGCTCCGGCGGCAGACGATCCAATACCCTGGCGTATTCCCTCTGGTTGTCGTCGGGATCGATGTAGTGGATCGTAACGTGCGGGTTGGCGATGGCGGTCTGTTCGAGATATTCATCGACGCTGCCGCGGCCGCGTTGGTATCGGGCCTCCAACTCGATGGTTACCCGCGTGCCGTGGTTCTGCTCGATCCACTCGATGCCGTGTTTTTCGATGGCCTTCTGGCCTAGGTGGTTGGGCGGAACCTCGACGCCCGCGCCGCGCCCATTAAGTATTTCTGGAACGTTCTGTTTCGTGTTGATCTGAATCTCGTAGTAATGGGCCGGCTTGCGGCGCGAGACCTTGGAGATGATCTTCACCGGTTTGCCGGTGGTCAGCACACCGTGCATTCCCGCCGCGCTGATGCCGATTCCCTGCTGCCCGCGGCTCATCCTCAGCCGGTGAAACTTCGATCCGTAGAGCAGCTTGCCGAAGATCAACGGTATTTGCTTCCTCAGGATGCCCGGTCCGTTGTCTTGCACCCCGACTTTGTATCGGTCTGGTCCGACCCTTTGGATGTGGACCCAGATTTCCGGCAGAATTCCGGCCTCCTCACAGGCGTCGAGTCCGTTGTCCATCGCTTCCTTGACGGTGGTCAGCAGTGCCTTTCGCGGGTTGTCGAAACCGAGCAAGTGGCGATTTTTGGCGAAAAACTCGCTGACCGAGATGTCGCGTTGTCCGGCGGCCATCGATTTGGCCGTGGCGCGGCGTCGGCGCGGCGGCTCTCCGTTGCCGGCCGACGCTTCGCCGTTAGAGCCGGCCCGTGTGGCCGATTTTGACTTGGTGGTGATACGCACGCTCAATCCAGTAACTCCTCGTTTAAGGTTAATGCATGGTTGTGATGGGCTGAACTGGCGGTTGGGTGGCACTGGCGTCCCGCCAGTGCTGGCGGCAAGAGCACTGGCGGGACGCCAGTGCCACCCAGTTGTGCCGACGGCGCGAACCTAACGGATTATAGCGGTTTTCCCGCTTGCATCCCACACGGCTTTGCCGGATTCTCGGCACATTGCGGGCCTTTTTCCCACCCCGCACACAAAGACTCACCCCTACCGTCAATACCTGTCGAGACTGGTAATAAGCGTAAAGCCGTTGCGTTTCGGCAGGTCGCGTTGATTAACCGCTGCGTCCACGCGGCGTTTCCCCCCGCCGGAAAGCGGGGTCTAGCCCATGAAGGATTACGCCATGAACATAATTTTCCCTCGCGCAATGATATTTTTCGCCGTCGGCGCGTTGATCGCCGGCGGGCTGCTGTTGGGTGCGACCGACCGGACCGAAGCGGCGTTGGTCCGTCACAGCACGAGCGGCGACTTGTTCTACAACTTCTACGTCCCGCCGGTCGGTTATGGGAGTGTCGGCGCCCAGTTGTATCTTTGCCCGCGCCCGACGCCGCCGCGGGTCGGCCACACCTACGTCACCTACCAGCCGTTGATGCCGCACGAGTTCCTCTACAAGCATCGCCGCGTCTACACGACCAAACACCCCGACGCTCCGAAGACCCGCACCCGCGTGCGCTGGAGATAAGGAGTTGTTAGTTGTCAGTGGCCTTGTCGAACTATCAGTGCGTTAAATCCGTAAAACAAGGAAGAAACGGATTTCACTCACGAATGAAAGGAGTCTCGACATGGCTGGAACACGTAAAGGTACATACAAAATCACAAATTGGAGGAAAT
>JAUWNG010000115.1 GCA_030612765.1 Planctomycetota bacterium | reverse complement strand
CCGGGGGGCCCCCCCCCCGGCGCGGGGGGGCGGGGGGGCAAGCTAAAACCCACACCCAAGCCCGCCGCCCGCTGGCCCGAGGCGTTTTTTAACGTTACACGTGGTAGTCGATAAACACACGCAGCGCGACGTTTATGTCCTCTTTCCGTAGCGAAATCGCCGGCGTTTCCGTGGTTGAACTGGCCCGGCGGTTCGGCACGCCGACGTTCGTCTACGATGCCGCCGCGGTCCGCCGTCGGATCGCCGATCTGGCGGCCTTCGACACCGTTCGCTACGCCCAGAAGGCCTGCTCGAACCTCGCCGTTCTCGATCTGGTCCGCCGCGAGGGGGTGCTGGTCGACGCGGTCAGCGCGGGCGAAATTCGCCGCGCGATGGCGGCCGGGTTCCCACCGGTCGGCGATCCCCCGCCGATCGTCTACACGGCCGACGTTTTCGACGCCGAATCGCTGGAACTGTGCGTCGAGCGCGAGATACACGTCAACTGCGGCTCGCCCGAGATGATCGACCAGCTCGGCGCCCGCGCGCCGGGGCGGGGTATTACACTGCGGATCAACCCCGGCTTCGGACACGGCGAATCGCGAAAAACCAACACCGGCGGCGAACAGTCGAAGCACGGCATCTGGCACGGGCAGATCGCCGAGTGTCTCGATCGGGCCGAGCGCCTACGACTCTTGATCGACGGTCTGCATATCCACATCGGCTCCGGGGTCGACATGGAACATCTCTCGCGCGTTTGCGGAGCGATGGAGCGGGCCGCGGCCGAGGTAGGAGCGTCGTTGCGCTACATCAGCGCCGGCGGAGGGCTACCCACCGTCTATCGCCCCACCGACTCCCCGGTCGATCCGGCCGCCTACTTCACCCTCTGGGACGCGGCGAGGAAAAGGTTGGAGCAGCGATTCGGCCACCCGTTGCGATTGGAGATCGAGCCGGGCCGCTATCTGGTGGCCGAGAGCGGATACCTGATCGCCGAGATTCGGGCGGTCAAACGGCAGGGCCAAAACACCTTCTACCTGTTGGACGCCGGCTTCAACAATCTTGCCCGGCCGATCCTCTACGGTTCGTACCATCCGATGTCGATCGTGCCGGCCGACGACGGCGCCGGGCGTGGGGAGCAGGAAGTGGTCGTCGGCGGCCCGCTCTGCGAGTCGGGCGACATCTTCACGCAAGAGGAAAGCGGCTTCGTCTCGACCCGCCGGTTGCCCGAGGCGAAGGTCGGTGAGTATCTTGTTATCGAATGCGCCGGGGCATACGGATTCGTGATGGGATCGAATTACAACTCGAAGCCCCTGGCGGCCGAGGTGCTGATCGACGCCGGCCGTTCCCATCTTGTCCGCCGCCGCCAGACGTTCGAGGACTTGATCCGCGGGGAGGAGATTCCGAAACCGTAGCTACTCGAACGTTTGCACTTCGGCCATTCTATTGTTATCATAAGGATGTTATTGGCTGCTCCGACGGCCCTTTTCGATACTATTGTTGCATCGTAATTTCCCTTTTCTCACCCGGTTTCATTGTGGCGAAACCCGAATCCAAGGCACTACCTTGTCAAATCAAGAGCAAGCATCGACGCAACTTGACGCCTCCGCCGTGGCGTCCGGCGCCGCCGGCATGACCGGCGGGGAGTTGGCCGAGGCGAAGCGCTACGGCCGGCTGGAATTGGTCTGCACGCTGGTCGATAAGGCCATCGACGTCGTATACCTGGCCGTCGCGGCGCTGCTGCTGGCCCGGCCGTTGGACGCCTGGCTGCAATCGTATCCGCTTCTGGAAGAGAACTGGTCGCTGCGTTTGGCGGCATTGTTTTTAATTGTCACCGGTCTGCACGTCGTCGTGTCGTTCTCGTTGTCGTTCTATTCCGGCCACGTGCTGGAGCACAAGTTTCAACTCAGCACGCAAACCTTCGGCAGGTGGCTTTGGCGGTACGCTAAACGGAACTTGCTGTCCACGGCGTTGTCGCTATGCGTGATTTTGGGTTTGTATTGGATGATCTGGACACTCGGCGGTTGGTGGTGGCTGGCGGCGGCCGGAGCGTTCTTCGTCGTCAGCGTCGTCCTGGGACAACTGGCGCCCGTGCTGATCCTGCCGCTGTTCTACCGGATCGAGAAACTCGACGCGCCGGAATTGACCGAACGCATCTCCCGATTGGCCGAGGGCACGGGTTTGTCGATCGAGGGCGTTTACCGCATGGACCTCAGCGAGGAGACGGTCAAGGCCAACGCCATGCTGGCCGGCATGGGCCATACCCGCCGCGTGTTGTTGGGCGACACGCTGCTCGACGGGTTCCAACCCGACGAGATCGAAGTCATCTTCGCCCACGAGATCGGCCACCATGTCTTCAGCCATATTTGGAAGATCATGGTGGCGGGTTTGTTCTACAGCGCGGCGGGCTTTCTGGTGTGCGACCGGCTGTTGGTTGCGTGGGTGTCCCGCGGCGGCGGCACGATCGACTACACCCGATTGCCCGTCGATACTTTGCCGCTAATGCTGTTGATTCTGACGCTCATGGCGATGTTGTTCGAGCCGATACAAAACGCGGTCAGCCGCTATTTTGAACGCCAGGCCGACCGCTACGCCCTGGAGCGGACCGGCTTGAACGACGCCTACCGGTCGGCCTTCCGCAAGCTGGCCAAGCTGAACAAGGACGATCCAACCCCGCATTGGCTCGACGTGCTCCTGTTCCACAGCCACCCGCCGGTTGCACAAAGGTTGGCGATGGCCGAAGAGGTGGGGAAGAGTGAAGAGTGAAGAGTGGAGAGTGAAGAGACCGCGGGTATCTTTTCACGTCGATGGCGCCCACGCCCTTCACTTCATTCAGGGGTGTGCCACCCAAGCGTAACCGTTCACTCACGGGGCACCCGTCACTGCTGAGCGTAGCGAAGAATCTCGTGTGAGATCGCAGTGCAGGCGAGATTCTTCGCTGCGCTCAGAATGACAAAAATGGCATGGCCGCCAGGAAATCTTGCCACCCAAGCGATCCACCATCCACTTGTGAACGCCATGTGAAGTGGTATATTGGAATTTTTCGGGTATGTTCACGGCGGGTTGCCCGGTAGAAACCAAAGGCCACAGCATGTTAGTAACCGAACAAGAACGGCTCCGCAGCAATCTGGTGAAGATGACCGACCGCTTCGGCCGCGACCGCAGCGCGTTGATGCCCATCCTCCAAGAGTTGAAGCGGACCCGGTATCACATTTCCGAATACTCGATGCAGGTGATTGCAGATTTGCTTGATATTCATCCGGTGGAAGTATCAAGCGTCGTCTCGTTTTACAGCTTTTTGGAAGACAAGCCGCAGGGGCAGTTCGTAATCCGGCTTTGCCGGACGATCGCCTGCGACATGAACGGCGCGGGCAACGTCGCCCGGCAGTTGGAAAACGATCTTGGGGTCGAGTTCGGCGAGACGACCCCTGACGGCAAGTTTACGCTCGGTTGGGCAAACTGTCTGGGGATGTGCGACCAGGGGCCGGCGATGCTGGTCAACGAGAAAATCTACACTCAAGTCACTCCGGAAAAGGTGCATAGCATTCTCGAAGAATGTCGCAGTACGTTCGGGGTACACGCCACGGTCGACAAGGAGCGATGCTGATGATTGTCGAGACCACGCACGGATCGCTCACGTTTTGCTCGATCGAGCCGGGCAGCGGCCTGGACTCGACGCTCGAGCGGCCGCCGGCCAACGCCCTGGGACGGATCGAGGCCTCGGGGCTTCGCGGCCGCGGCGGAGCGGGCTTTCCAACCAGCCTGAAATGGGATCTGGCCATCAAAAGCCCCGGCGAGAATAAATACGTCATCTGCAACGCCGACGAAGGCGAGCCGGGAACCTTCAAGGACCGTGTGATCCTCTCCGATTTCGCCGATCTGGTCTTCGAGGGCATGACGATCGGCGCGTTTGTAATCGGCGCGAAACGCGGCATCGTCTATCTCCGCGGCGAGTACGCCTATCTCCGTTCGCATTTGGAAACCGTGCTGCGGCGGCGCAGGGCGCAAAACCTGCTGGGTAAAAAAATCCGCGGCCGCGATGGATTCGATTTTGACATCGAAATCCGCATGGGCGCCGGGGCTTACGTCTGCGGCGAGGAAACGGCCCTGATCGAGTCGCTCGAAGGCCAGCGCGGCGAGCCTCGCAACCGCCCTCCCTTCCCGATCGACACCGGATACCTCGGCAACCCGACGATCGTCAACAACGTCGAGACGTTCGCCTGGGTCGTCTGCATCCTGGCAAAGGGCGCCAAGTGGTTCAATAGCATCGGCACCAAAAAATCGACCGGGTTGAAGCTGTTCAGCGTCTCGGGCGATTGCAGTCAGCCGGGGGTCTATGAGTTTCCCATGGGGATCACGGTCGCCGAATTGTTGAAGGAGGTGGGCGGCGAGGGGGCCAAGGCCGTGCAGGTGGGCGGGGCCGCCGGTCAGTGCGTACCCGCCGCCCAGTTCGAGCGGACCATCGCCTACGAAGACGTTCCCACCGGCGGGTCGGTAATCGTCTTCGGCCCGGATCGAGACATGCTCCGCGTGGCCGAAAACTTCCTCGAATTTTTCGCCGACGAGTCGTGCGGCCAATGTACGCCCTGCCGGGAAGGCACTCCGAAATTGATCGAAGGCGTCAAGATGCTCCAGCAAGGCCGCTGTTCGATGCACTACATACACGAGCTTTGTTCCTTGGGAGAGACCATGCAGTTGGCCTCCAAGTGCGGTCTGGGTCAAATGGCGCCAAACGCGTTTCTCTCGATCGTCGAGCATTTTCAGGACGAAATACTCGGAAGGATTGGAAAGTAAGGAGTTGTCAGTTGTCAGTTTTCAGTCGTCAGTTGTCAGTCGTCAGTTGTCAGTTGGATGTGTAGGTGATCGAGCAAGCAGAAGGCTATCATACATCAATTTGAATGTTGTACGGCAAGAATCGAAAAGGGACTGAATACTGACAACTGATAACTGAATACTGATAACTGAATACTGATAACTGACAACTATTCCATGCGAGATTTCCGGAAACTCAACGTGTGGTGCAAGTCGCATCAACTGACACTCGATGTGTACACGGCAACCAGGGGTTTTCCGAAGGACGAGATTTACGGTTTAACAAGTCAAATACGACGCGCCGCCGTTTCCATTTCGGCAAACATTGCAGAAGGATGCGGTCGAGGCGGCGGAGCGGATTTCGGTAGGTTTCTGCAGATGGCAGCCGGTTCCGCCAGCGAGTTGGAGTATCACTTATTATTAGCACGCGATCTTCAGTATCTGAGCGATCAGAGTTGGCGGACACTTTCAGCCTTTACAAAAGAAATCAAACAGATGTTGGTTTCACTGATACGAAAGGTGAAAGACAACAAATCCGTATCCATTCGCAACAGTCGTCAACGCAATCAACTGACAACTGACAACTGACAACTGATAACTGACAACTGAAAACTGACCACTGACAACTAAAACCATCATGTCCGACAAACTGCTCCCTCACGGCCATCCCACCCGCGCCCCGGCCAGTCAACGCGGCCGCACGGCCGAAGTGCTCGAACACGCCAAGGCGCTCGGCAAACAGATCGAGGTGATGATCGACGGCCGCGCGATCACCGTGCCGCTTGGGGCCACGATTCTCGAGGCCGCCCAACAATTGGGCATTCGCATCCCCACGCTTTGCTACCACGAGGACTTGTGTCTGGCCGGCGTGTGTCGGATTTGCGTTGTCGAGGTCGAGGGTCAAAGGACGCTGCAAGCGTCGTGCAGCTACCCGATCACCGCGCCGATCCACGTTAAGACCCACACACCCGCGGTCCGCAAGGCCCGGCGGCACATCCTGGACCTCATGCTGGCCAGTCACTATGGCGAGTGCTACACGTGTGCCCGCAACGGCAATTGCGAGTTGCAATCGCTGGCCGAGGAATACGGCGTGGACTATTTCCGCTTCGGCCGCATGGAGAAACCGCGCTACGAGATCGATCTTTCGAGCCACGCCCTGGTGCGCGACATGAACAAGTGCATACTCTGCCGGCGCTGCGTGCGGACCTGCATCGACCTTCAGGAAGTCGGCGTGTTGGAGGCCATCGACCGCGGCAACCGCATCAAGATCACCACCTTCGGCGACAAACCGCTCTCCGACGTCGTCTGCATCAACTGCGGCCAGTGCATCAACCGCTGTCCCACCGGCGCGTTGAGGGCGAACGACAACACCGACGAGGTCTGGCAGGCGATCGACGATCCGACCAAGCACGTCGTCATCCAGACCGCGCCCAGTCCCCGCGCCGGAATCGGCGAGTGCTTCGGCCTACCCCCCGGCCAACCGATGACTTTCCGGATGAACACCGCCCTGCGCTATTGCGGCTTCGACAAGGTGTTCGACACCAACTTCGCCGCCGATCTGACGATCCTCGAGGAGGGGACGGAGTTGCTGTTGCGGTTGAAAGCGGCTTTGGCAAATGATGAATGTGGAATGATGAATGATGAATCGAAATCCCGGCATTCCGAGCAATCTCAATTGCAGAACATTCATAAATCATCATTCATAAATCATCATTCCCCTGGCCCTCTCCCGCAGTTCACCAGTTGTTCACCCGGCTGGGTGAAGTTCGCCGAACACTTCTACCCGGAGTATCTCGATCACATCTCTTCGTGCAAAAGTCCCCAGCAGATGTTCGGCGCCCTGCTGAAAACATATTACGCCGAAAAGACGGGCGTCGATCCGAAGGACATCGTCACCGTGGCCTTGATGCCCTGCTCGGCCAAGAAGTTCGAGTGCAACCGCCCGGAAATGTGCGCCAGCGGATTCAAGGACATCGACTACGGCCTGACTACCCGCGAACTGGCCAAGATGATCCGCGAAGTGGGCGTCGATCTACCGAACATGAACAAGACCGATTTCGACGAGCCTTTCGGCACCGCCACCGGCTCCGGGGTCATCTTCGGCACTACCGGCGGAGTGATGGAATCGGCCATCCGCACCGTGCTCGAGTTGGTTACCGGCAAGAAGATCGAAAGCCTGTTCGACTATGCTGAAGTGAAGCCCGTGCGTGGATTCGAGGGCATCCGCTACGCCGAACTGCCGATCACCGAGGTTGGACCGGTGCCGGCCATTATCTCGCACCTGTTCAAGGACTGGAACTGGCTGAAGGGCGTTACCTTGAAAGTCGCCGTCGCACACGGCACGGCAAACGCCAAGCTGGTCATGGAGGACATCAAGGCGGGCGGAAAACTCAGCGAATGTCACTTCATCGAGTTCATGGCCTGCCCCGGCGGCTGCTTGGGGGGCGGCGGACAGCCGATCCCCACCAGCCCGGAAATCCGCGCCGCCCGCGCCAAGGCAATCTACGACGAGGACCGCTCGTACACCATCCGCAAGTCGCACGAAAACCCGGCCCTGCTGCAAGTCTACGCCGACTTCCTCACCGACGGCCCTTGCGGCCATCGCAGCCACGAATTGTTGCACACCCACTACACGCCCCGCGGCAAGTACATCGCGTGATGCGGCACCTTAGCAGTCCGTTGAAAAAGTCGGATTCGGGAGTTTGGGTGCCACTGCTGGCTTGTCCAGCAGTGTTTTTCCGGGAGTTTTCCCCTGCACTGCTGGACAAGCCAGCAGTGGCACCCTTTTTCAACGGGCTGTTAGGCATGTCCTTCTGGAAATTTTGTCGGTACCCCTTGAATTGCCCCAAACAGCCGTGTTAGCATAAACAAACGTAATACTTGAAGACAGCCTTGGTTATCCTGACAGGCCGACTATGCCTTTTTCGACGTATTTAGCCAAATGCCCCGACTGCCACGAAGCCACTGAAGAAGAGCTTTTGGTACAACTCGACGACGTGCTTGCGGATTACGCATCGGTACCCGGTGCTTTGATTCCGGTGCTGCAAATCACCCAAGCCATTTTCGGCTACCTGCCCGAGACGGCGTTAAAAAAGATCGCCTTATCGCTCGGCAAGCCATACAGCGAGGTGGCGGGCGTGGTCGGGTTCTATTCGTTTTTCACCACGGTTCCCCGCGGAAAACACCTGGTTCGAGTCTGTTTGGGCACGGCTTGCTATGTCCGCGGGGGCAAGGAAGTCCTCGCCGCTTCCAAAGACCTGCTGCGGATCGAGGTGGGAGAGACCAGTTCCGATCGGATGTTCTCGCTCGACGTGGGGCGTTGCTTCGGCGCGTGCGGACTGGCCCCGGTAATCATGATCGACGACGACGTGCATCAGCGGGTCAGGCCGGCGCAGCTTCCCAAGATATTCGACCAATACCGCGATAATTCCGCCACAGACGACAACGGCAACGGAGAGAGCGACTAGTGACTCAAGTAATTGCGAACCCGGGAGAACTAACGGCCCTACGCGACGCTCTTTGCGAACAAGAAGCCGCGTCGTTGGCCGACGGACATCTGCGTATCCGCCTTTGTCTCGGCGCCAGTTGCATCGCCTCGGGCGCGGAAAAGGTCAAAAAGGCCCTCGAGAGGGAACTCGCCGACCGGCAAATGCTGGACAAAGTCTCGATCGTGGGGACCGGGTGCATGGGACCATGTTCCGGCGGTCCGGTGCTGATGATCGGCGACGTTTTTTATGAGAATGTCAAGCCGCAAGACGCCAAGGACATCGTTGTCGAGCACGTTGGGCGAGGGCGGATCGTCGAGCGGCTCACGCACAAGCGACCCGACGGCCGCAGCGTACCCAACGCCGCGGAGATGGACTTCTTCAAGCGGCAGAACAAAATTCTTTTGCGCAACTGCGGCGAGATCGACCCGCAACGGATCGACTCCTACATCGCCCGCGACGGATACCAGGCCTTTGCCCGGACGATTACGCGGAACGACGCCGACGAAGTGATCAAGACGATGCGGACCTCGGGGCTTCGGGGCCGCGGCGGGGCGGGGTTTCCGACCTGGCGGAAGTGGAAGTTCACCCGCGACGCCGCCGGAGAGAAGAAGTTCGTCGTCTGCAACGCCGACGAGGGCGATCCCGGTGCGTTCATGGACCGCAGCATCCTCGAAGGCGACCCGAACAGCGTGATCGAGGGCATGGTGATCGCCGGCCACACGGTCGGAGCGCGGCACGGCTACATCTACGTCCGCGCCGAATATCCGCTGGCCGTCCAACGGTTGAAAATCGCCTTGAACCAGGCCCGTGAGCACGGCCTGCTCGGCAAGAATATCCTCGGCTCGTCGTTCGACTTCGACATCGAAATCCGCATGGGTTCCGGGGCTTTCGTCTGCGGCGAGGAAACGGCTCTGCTGACTTCGATCGAAGGCAACCGCGGCGAGCCGCGTCCGCGTCCGCCGTTCCCCGCCGTGCAAGGGCTTTGGGGCAAGCCGACGGTGTTGAACAACGTCGAGACCTACGCCAACGTGCCGGCCATCATCCTTAACGGCGGCCCTTGGTTCGCCGCCCAAGGCACCGAACGGAGCAAAGGCACAAAAGTCTTCGCCATGGCCGGAACGATCAAGAACTCCGGTCTGATCGAGGTGCCCGTCGGCACTCCGCTGGGCGATCTGATCTACGACATCGGCGGCGGCATACCCAACGGCAAGGAGTTCAAGGCGGCACAGATCGGCGGACCATCCGGCGGCTGCATCCCGAAGCAGCACTTGAACGTCCCGCTCGACTACGAATCGCTTTCCGAACTTGGGGCGATCATGGGCTCCGGCGGCCTGATCGTCATGGACGAGGACAGTTGCATGGTCGACGTGGCCCGTTACTTCATCGAATTCGTCCAGGAGGAGTCGTGCGGCAAGTGCGCTCCCTGCCGGGTGGGTACGAAGCGGATGCTGGAAATTCTCAGTCGCATCTGCGACGGCCACGGCGAGGAGGACGACGTCGAACGGCTCATCGAACTGGGCGAGATGATCAAGGACACGTCGCTCTGCGGACTGGGACAGACGGCGCCGAACCCCGTCCTTTCGACCATCCGCCACTTCGGCCACGAGTATATCGAACACATTCGGGACAAGCACTGTAGGGCGGGTGTTTGCGCGGCGCTGGTCAGCGCGCCTTGCTCGAGCGCCTGCCCGGCCAACGTGGACATCCCCGGCTACGTTTCGCTGGTCGGCGAGAAACGCTACGCCGAAGCGCTGCGCCTGCACCGCGACCGGAACCCCTTCGCGGCCGTTTGTTCCCGCGTCTGCTTCCACACCTGCGAGGACAAGTGTCGGCGATCGACCATCGACGCGCCGGTGTCGATCCGTGGTATCAAGCGGTTCATGGTCGATCAGGAGGTGACGATCCAGTTGCCCGAGGTCCGCGAGGACGAATTCAGCGCGAAGCAGAAGATCGCCATCATCGGGGCCGGCCCGGCGGGCCTGTCCTGCGCCTACTTCCTTGCCCGGCAGGGATACCGGCCGAAGATATTCGAGGCCGAGCCGCGTCCCGGCGGGATGCTGGTTCAGTCCATACCGGCCTATCGGCTGCCGCGCGAGATCGTCGCCCGAGAGGTGCGCATGATCGAGAGAATGGGCGTCGAGATTTTCACCAACATGGTGTTGGGCGAAGACGTGACGCTCAAGGCGTTGCGGGCGGAAGGCTACGACGCCGTGTTCCTGGGCGTCGGCGCGCCGCTGGGCGTCGAGTTGGGATTGCCCGGCTCGGACGCCGAGGGCATCACCGACGCGCTCAGCTTCCTGCGGACCTACAACCTCCGCGGCTCGGTCCCGGTCGGCAAGAATGTGGTGGTGATCGGAGGAGGAAATTCGGCCATCGACGCCGCCCGCACCGCCCTGCGGCTCGGGGCCGAGAAAATCACGGTCGTCTACCGCCGCAGCCGCGAGGTCATGCCCGCCTACGAGGAAGAAATCGAAGAGGCGGAGCACGAGGGAGCGGTGCTGAAACTGTTGACCGCGCCGACCGACGTCTTGTACGAAGACAAACGTGTGACGGGCATCAAGTGCGTGCCCATGCGGCTTGGCGAGTTCGACCGCTCGGGACGCCGCCGGCCGGAAAGAGGGGGCGACGCCTTCGTCATCCCCGCCGATCACGTCCTGGTGGCCATTGGACAAACGCTCGACCTGCAAAAGATCACCCCGCACGTGCATATCGAGTCCCGCAACCAGTCGTTCATCCAAATTAACCCGGTCACTTGCCAGACCTCGGAAAAATGGGTTTTCGCCGGGGGCGACGCCGTGACCGGCCCGTCGTCGGTCGTCGAGGCGGTGGCGGCGGGTGAACGCGCGGCAGTCGGCATCGATCAATACCTTACCGGCGCCAACCACGCATTTTGGCGGAAGGACCGCGAAGTGGACACTGCCTTCGACCCCGACGCCGAGCCTCCCGACACCCCGCGCGAGAAGCTGGACCTGCTCCCCGTCGAGCGTCGCCGCGGCAATTTCGACGAAGTGGAATTGCCGTGGCGCGAGTCGGTGGCGGTGCGTCAGGCCAAACGCTGCCTCCGCTGCGATTACGGCAAACGCTGTACGGCGAATCACGTTGAAGCGACGGCTTCACGTTAAAAAGTGCGTTTTCACGTTACACAATGCGTTTAGTTCTCCCAGGCCGACAAACATCAGAAAACACCGATGATCTCACTGACGATCAACAACAATTCCGTCGAAGTGCCCGAAGGAACCACCATCCTGGATGCCGCCAAGCTCTGCGGGATGCGGATCCCCACACTGTGCTACGTGGAAGGATTGAAGGCGGTCGGCGCGTGCCGGGTGTGCGTGGTGGAAGTGAAAGGCGCCCGCAACCTGATCGCCTCCTGTTCCATGCCCGCCGCCGAGGGCATGAAAGTATTGACCAACACCCGGCGGGTGCGCGAGGCGCGGCGAACCGTGGTGGAACTGCTCCTTTCGGAACACAACGGCGAGTGCCAGACCTGCGAACGGAACGAGGACTGCGAATTGCAGGCCTTGGCGGCGGAATTGGGGATCCGCGAGATATCCTACGTCGGCGAGAAGACCCGGCGGCGGATCGACACTTCCACGCCCGCCCTGGTGCGCGATTTGGGTAAGTGCATCAAGTGCCGGCGTTGCGTGAGCGTCTGTCTGGAGACGCAGCACGTCGGCGCGCTGTTTCCGCAAAACCGCGGCTTTGAAACGGTCATCGGCCCCGCGTTCTGTCACGACTTGAATACCGTGGCCTGTGTGCAGTGCGGCCAGTGTGCGGCCGTCTGTCCCGTCGGCGCCATCATCGAAAAAGACCAGATCGAGGACGTGTGGAAGGCGCTCGACAAACCGGACAATCATGTGGTGGTGCAGACCGCGCCGGCGATCCGCGCCGCGCTGGGCGAGTGCTTCGGCTATCCGCCCGGAACGCTCGTTACCGGCAAGATGGTTTCCGCGCTGCGACGGCTGGGCTTCCACGCCGTCTTTGACACCAACTTCACCGCCGATCTGACGATTATCGAGGAGAGCAACGAGTTGCTTATGCGGTTGAAAACGGCTTTGGCAAATGATGAATGTGGAATGATGAATGATGAATCGAAATCCCGGCATTCCGAGCAATCCCAATTGCAGAGCATTCATAAATCATCATTCATAGATCATCATTCCCCCGCCCCGCTGCCGATGTTCACGAGCTGCTCGCCCGGCTGGATCAAGTTCCTGGAGTATTTCCACCCCGATCTGATTCCAAACCTTTCGACGTGCAAGTCGCCGCAGCAGATGTTCGGCGCGGTTGCAAAGACCTACTACGCCTCAAAACTCGGCAAACGGCCGGAGCAGATCGTGGTGGTCTCGATCATGCCCTGCACGGCGAAGAAGTCTGAATGCCAGCGGCCGGAGATGGACGCCAGCGGCACGCGCGACGTGGACGTTGTTCTCACGACGCGCGAGCTGGGTAAGATGATCCACGCCGCCGGCATCGACTTCGACGCGTTGCCGGACGAGGAAATGGACGCCCCGCTCGGCCTATCGTCCGGCGCGGCGGATATCTTCGCCAACACCGGCGGAGTGATGGAGGCGGCCATTCGCACCGCCTACGAAGTGGTCACCGGCCGCGAATTGCCGATGAAGGGATTGCACGTCGCCCCCATCGCCGGACTGAGCGGCGTGAAAGAGGCATCGCTGAAAATCGAAGGCGTCAAGCCGGAGTGGAAGTTCCTCGAAGGCGTGACGCTCGAAGTGGCCGTGGCCCACGGCTTGGGCAATGCCGAGCAGGTTATCTCCTCGATCAAGTCGGGCGAGAAACAGTACCATTTCGTCGAGGTGATGGCATGTCCCGGCGGGTGCATCGGCGGCGGCGGTCAACCGCGCTACACGAACAACGAGGTCCGCCAGGCGCGGATCGAGGCCATCTATCGCGAGGACGAGGGAAAGAAGCTCCGCAAATCGCACGAAAACCCGGCCGTGATGCAGTTGTACGCCGATTTTCTCACCGACGGCCCATTGGGCCATCGCAGCCACGAACTGCTGCACACCAGTTACACGCCGCGAGACAAGGCGTAGCGGCCCGTTGGAAAACTATCGTTCGATTGTAGGAGGCGACTCCAGTCGCCGAATTCCACGGGTTTTCGTTCCACAATCGGCGACTGGAGTCGCCTCCTGCATCTTTTTCCACGCCCGCCCCGTTTTCTTCATCGTATTGTTGTGCAGTAGAGAGGGTTGGCGGCACGGGGTGATAGTTGGCAAAACGGCCCGATAATCGCCTTCTAT
>JAUWNG010000035.1 GCA_030612765.1 Planctomycetota bacterium | reverse complement strand
CCGTCCCCCCCGGACCCCGGCCCCGGCCCGCGGGCCTCGTCCCTCTCCCGGCGTCCCTCGCCCCTCGCCCCGCGCCCCTCGTCCCTCGCCCCTCATTTATCTGCTGCGTGCCGTCGCGTCGCTGAAATTGGCCGTCGTGTTGATCGCGGTTTACACGGCGGTGCTGGTTTGGGCGACGGCGATCGAGAAACTCCACGGCACGGCGGCGGCACACACGGAGGTTTACGGCGCCGGATGGTTCGTCGCGCTCCACGTAGTTATTGCCGTCAACATCCTTGCCGCCGTGTTGATCCGCTTTCCTTGGCGGCCGAGGCAGACGGGCTTTGTCGTGACCCACCTGGGAGTAGTGGTGTTGCTGGTCGGTTGTCTGCTGAGTTGGCGCTATGGGAGCAAGGCCCAGTTGCCGGTGGTCGAGGGCCGCGCCGCCCATCTCGTACATGAAGAATCGCGTCTCGACTCCCCGCCAGTCGAACTCGGCTTCCAGGTCTTCTTGCACAAGTTCCGGCGGAAGCTCGATCCCGGCGCCGCGATGGCGTCGCACTATTCGAGCCTGGTCGACTTTCTCGACCGGGACGATCCGTCGAAGGTACTGCAAAAGAACGTGTTGATTACGCTCAACGCGCCGGTCGATTTCACCGATCCTCGCAGCGGGCGGACGTATCGGCTGTTTCAATCTAGTTTCGACGGCCCGTGGACGCCCGGCGAACCCGCCTTCCGCCATTTCATGGGCGATGACCGCGACCGCGACCACGTTTACCGCTCGGTGCTGAGCGTGAACTACGACCCCGGCCGCCGGTGGAAGTACATCGGCAGCCTGTTGATCGTCGCCGGCATCGTGCTGGTGTATTACGTGCGGCCCGGACGCTCGATAATCGGCATTGTATGTATCTCGGTTCTTTTTCTCGGCGGCGGCGCACAAGCAAGCGGCGCGGAGCGGCTCGATTGGAGCGCGTGGCGACATCTGCCGGCGTTCGGCGAGGGGCGCATCGAGCCGCTGGATACCTTCGCTCGAAAATCGGTCGAGGCCATCTGCGGACGAACCGATCCGACGCTCGTGATGGAAGACGGCCGGCGGCGGAAGTTCACCGCCGCGGAGTTGCTGTTCGCCTGGCTGGCCGAGACGGAAAGATGGGAGCATGTTCCGTTTCTACCGGCCAAAGACGAGTGGTTGCGACGCGACGTGTTGGAATTGCCGTTGCGCGGCGGCGACGGGCGGCGGTTGTCGTCCGTCTCTCCGGCACGGGTGGAGAACAACCCCGGGCTGGGACGCTACTGGGCCACGCTCCAGCAGCGCGTCGAATCGGAAGGAAAAAAGTTTCGCCTCTCGAAAAGAGATCGGAAGGTCGAGCGGCTGATAGACGCCTACGGCCGCTATCGGCGATTGACCTTCTACGCCGAACAGCCGAAGGACACGCCGCGGCGGTTCTACGCGCGGGTGGAATCGGTGGGCGCCGCCTGGCGAATGTTGGTTGCCGACCGGCAAGCCGCACGTCGCATCGCCACGGACCAACGGGTGCGGGAATTGATGGTCGAGACCGGCCAATCGTTGCAGAAATTGATCGCCCTGTTGCACGAGGACAACTTTTCGCGGAAGAAGATCGAACCGGTGGTGGCGGCGTTCCGCGAGGCGAGCGAAAAACTGGCCGAGCGACTCGCCGGCGACGCGGACAAGCCCCTGGCCGCCTTGGCCGCCGAGCTGCGCCGGGAGGCGATTGAAATGCATCTGGCCCTCTACGACAACGGCGATATCCTGCGGCTGGTTCCGGCGCTCAATCCGGGCGCGCTCGAGGAGAACCGCACACCGGACGACGACGCCTCGCCCTGGCTCGGATTCCAAGCGATGATTGATGGTTCCGACGACTTGCTTCGCGGGTATCCACGGCCGGAGTTGGACGAGGCGCGCAAGGCGTTCGCCGAGGTTCAGTCCGCGTATCGCAACCGCGAGGGGACCGATAGCAGTCCGTTGAAAAAGGGTGCCACTGCTGGCTTGCCCAGCAGTGCGGGGAAAAACACCCGGAAAAACACTGCTGGACAAGCCAGCAGTGGCACCCGAACTCTCGGGAACCGACTTTTTCAACAGGCTGCCAGGCCGGCGGAATTCGCCGCCGCCCTGCGTCGTTTCGCCCACTCGCTCCGCGCGCTGGCCGAAAAGAACGAACCGCTGCGCCGGCGGCTTCCGCTGCTGCACCGCGACGAGTCGCTGTTCCGCGCGACGGCCTATCCGCCGCCCGGCTCGACCGCCGCCGAGGTTTTTTACAACCGGCTCGATCCGTTCTTCTGGTCGTGGGTCGTGGGCCTGGCGGCGACGCTGTGTCTGCTGTCGGCCGTGGGCCGATTGCGCCGGCCGGCCTTTTGGACGGGCGCGGCGGTGTTGACGATCTCGCTCGGATTCACTCTCGCCGGATTGGGACTGCGCACTTACATCACCGGCCTGGTCCCGCTGACCGGGATGTTCGAGTCGGTAGTCGTCGTGGCGACGTTCGTCTACGCTCTCGGTCTGTGGCTTGCGCTGCTGCCGCTATTGCGATTCAACGAGGGGTGGGCAATTCATTGCCCACTCGAGCGCTCCTCAACCCGCGTCGAACTGGTCCTGCAACGACGGCTCTTCGCCCTGGCCGGGGCGGTCGTCGGTACGTTGACGCTGGCTTTGGCGTATTACGCGCCGGCGACCGTGATGTATCGGAACATCGGCGCCGCGGCCCCGATCCTGCGCGACAATTTCTGGTTGGTGGTCCACGTCGTGACGATCATGGCCGGCTACGCCTCGGCCGCCATCGCCCTGATCCTGGGAAACGTGGCCTTGGGTTACTATTTGTTCGGCCGATACGGTGGTCCGCACACTCCGTGTGTGGAAACCGGCACACGGAGTGTGCCGGCTACGATACGTCGGCCGCCGCCGGCCTGCTCGGTGCTTGCCGGATTCATTTACACGACCATAAAAATCACGGTGCTGTTGCTGGCCGCCGGGACGATCCTCGGCGCGCTGTGGGCGGACAAGTCCTGGGGACGCTTCTGGGGTTGGGATATGAAGGAGGTCTGGGCGTTGATCTCGCTGTTGGTCTATCTGTTTTTTCTCCACGCGCGGCACATCGGCTGGTCGGGCAATTTCGGCATGAGCGCCACCGCCGTGCTCGGCGCAACCGTGATACTGTTCAACTGGTACGGCGTGAACTTCGTCCTCGGCAGCGGTTTGCACGCCTACGGCGCCGGCGCCGGCGGGCAGTTGCAAGTGGGCGCGGCCGTGCTTGTCCAGTGGCTCTTTCTCTTCGCCGCGGCCGTCCGCTATCTCATTGAAACCCGCGGCGGCTTGTACGCGGAATCGGCGGGTGTATAATGGCATCGGCGTTGCCGTATATTGCGTGCGGGTGGGTGGCACTGGCGGCTCGCCAGTGTTCTTGCCGTCAGCACTGGCGAGACGCCAGTGCCACCCAACCCAACCCGCGCAATCCCGCTGTCAATTCTTCCATTGCTCTTTCCCGCCAGTCCGCTCTGAAAAGGAGACCGCCGTGCAACGCTCGATTTCATCATTGTGCCTGCTAATCGCATTGCTCTTAATCGTAGGCGGCGCCGTCGCGGACGAGCCTCACGCCGGGCCGCCGCTGAAAGTGCAGTCCCGCGACATCCAACTCAAAAAAATGGCTCCGTCGAACAAGCCGGCGAAAAGCGAATCCGGAAAGAAAAGGATTGTATTCATTGCCGGTCGTCCCAGCCACGGCTACTCCGAACACGAACACCGCGCCGGCTGCCTGCTGTTGGCCGAGTGCTTGAAGAAGGCATTTCCGAACGTGGAGACCGTCGTTTACCGCAACGGCTGGCCGCGCGACCGCAAGGCCCTCGACGGCGCCGACGCGATCGTGATCTTTTCCGACGGCAGCAAGTCGCACCCCATGTTGCGTCATCTCGGGCAGGTCGAGAAGCTGATGAAGCGAGGCGTCGGCCTGGCCTGCATCCACTACGCCGTCACGGTGCCCAAGAAAAAGGGGGGCGAGCAGATGAAGGATTGGATCGGCGGCTATTACGAGGCCTTCTGGTCGGTCAATCCGTTCTGGACGGCCGAGTTCGCCGAGTTTCCCGATCATCCGGCCGCCCGCGGGCTGAAGCCGTTTTCCATCGAGGACGAGTGGTACTACCACATGCGGTTTATCGACGGCATGAAAGGCGTGACTCCGATCCTGACGGCCGTGCCGCCGGACAGCACCCGCGAAGGCCTCGATGGACCTTCGAGCGGCAATCCCACGGTCCGGTCGGAGAAGGGCAAGGCCGAGCACGTCGCCTGGGCAAGAGTGAGACCCGACGGCGGACGAGGTTTCGGCTTCACCGGCGGCCACTGGCATTGGAGCTGGGCCAACGACAACTTTCGCAAGGCGGTGCTCAACGGAATCGCCTGGGTGGCGAAGTTGGAAATTCCGCCCGACGGCGTCCCCTCGAAGACACCGACCTACGAAGAACTAAGGCTCAACCAGGACAAGCCTGAGCCGGCGGGATTCGACCGCGAAAAAGTGCGGAAGAAAATCCGGCAGTGGAAATAATTCCATTTAGCAGCCCGTTGGAAAAGTCGGATTTGGGAGTTCGGGTGCCACTGCTGGCTTGTCCAGCAGTGTTTTCCCGGGTGTTTCTCCCCGCACTGCTGGACAAGCCAGCAGTGGCACCCTTTTTCAACGGACTGTTAGCCCGCCGTGAATACACGGCGGGGAAGAGTGGTTTTTCACGCCACGCCGTGCCCCGGGTGTATGCACCCGGGGCTAAATATCCAGCCTTACTTCTTCGCCATCGCGGCGGCGAGGATCGCGGAAGTGCTGGGACGCATGATCCGCGGATCGACCGGACGACCCTCGATTAGCGCCCGGCGCACCTCCTTGCCGGAAATGAACACCGGCTTCTCGTCCTTGTGATTCTCCATCAGATCGACCCGGCCGAGCGATTCGTAAAAGGCGGCGAATCCGACCCGCAGGGGGTGGATTTTCAGGTCGCCGTGCAAGTTGTCGAAAATCTCCTGAGCGTCGAAATCGCCCCAGATAGCCGTGCCGTCGTGATACGGGGCATCGGCGTGTTTCCGGCCGATGACGATGTCGGTGAAACCGAAGTTCTGCCGATAGATGGCGTGCATCACCGCCTCCTTCGGCCCGCCGTAAAACATCTTGATGTCCAGTCCCAGCAGGATGACCCGATCGGGAACCGACTCGCCGCGCGGCCCCCATAGCGCCGGATCGCTGTCGCCCTCGCCCAACGAGCGGTCCTGGATCAGGACTTCGTAGGTATGCATGCGGACCTCGGCGTCCACGTCGTCCCCCTTGGTCTCGCCGATAAGCGGGTTCAGGCACGCGCTGGCGTCGTGGCCCGCGCGCAACAGGGTCTCCAGGCCGTAGACCAGTGCGTACTCATGTGCGCGGTGCAAGGGATTTCGCGTCTGGAAGGCGACTACCCGCCGCCAACCCTTTTCGGCCAAAAGCGAGCGGACCTCGCACGGAGTGAGGACGTATTTTCCAAACCGCGGATCCTTTGGCTGCGGAATGACTTGAATCTCGCCGCCCAACAGGTGCGTTTTCTCGGCATCGGCCTTCAGCACCATGTCGCCGCCGGGATGGTCCGTCCGCTCGGTCAGATATACGCTTTGCAGGTACTTCTGTTTGTCCCAGGGGTAAACGTCCGTAACGTCCAGCACGGCGACGATCCGGCCCGACGAAGCGGCCAGGGCCACTTGTTGTCCCGGCTGGATTTGTTTGGCCAATTCTTCCGTGACCGGCAGCGCTAGAGGGATCGTCCAAGCGTATCGTTTCCCGTCGCGCTCGATCGCCGACTCGTCGAGCACGCGATGGTAGGCGGCCGAGTCCATCGGGCCGGTCAACGGGCTTAGGGCGCCGTCGCCGAAACGAAAGACGGTCGACAGGTCGGCGTCGGAGACGTGTACCTGCGGAAGGGTTTTGGCGTGAGCGAGAAAATCATCAATTGCCTCGGCGGCCACGGTCCGGCAAACCGGCTCCGTCAGTCCACCGTGAGGGGGTAAGAGGGAAGTCATCCGCGGTTCCTCTGTTAGTTTCCAGTTTCCAGTAAGCTCAAACCAATTAGTATAGCGGTACGGCAGGCGACACTTCAAGCCACGGAACCCCGGTTCAACACGATGGTGGCGAAAAAAGAGGGCCAGTTGCAGCCCACGCACGTCGTAATTATACTGGACATATTACTTTGGGAGTTACTCGTCCGAGTGAAGTCGCGTAAGAAACCGCTTGTGACGCTTCAGACGACCCTGTACTCGGGCTGTGCTCGGCGCGTATTGCATGCCGCCTCAGTATAAACGTGCGCGGCGGACAAGCCAGGATTCCTCGTCTTATGCTGATCACCTCTTTTTCGTTCCTGCTTTTTTTTTGTTGTTCTTCTCGCGCTCTACTATGCTCTTTCGCATAGGTGGCAAAACTTACTGCTGCTGTTTGCCAGTTATTTCTTTTACGCCTGTTGGGACTGGCGTTTTCTCTTCCTCTTGTTCATATCCACATTTGTGGATTTCTTTTGCGGCCTAGGCATGGCGAAGGCCGCATCGCCCGGCCGCAGGAAAGCTTATTTGTGTCTGAGCTTGGCGACAGACCTCGGTATTCTCGGGTTTTTCAAGTACTTCAATTTTTTTGCGGAGAGCTTTTGTACGCTGTCCAACACGTTAGGGCTTCATGTTTCGCCCGTGGTCTTGTATATCGCCTTGCCGGTGGGCATCAGTTTCTACACGTTCAAGACACTGTCTTACACGATCGACGTGTACCGCGGCACACAGGAACCCACCCGGAATTTCGTATCCTATGCATTGTTCGTTTCCTTCTTTCCCCAGTTGCTCGCGGGGCCGATCCAACGTGCGTCAACGCTGCTGCCGCAAATCCAGTCGCCGAGACGTGTGGGAAACAGAGACATCGCCCTCGGTCTGCAATTGTTGCTGGTCGGTTTTCTGAAGAAGGTTGTGATTGCCGATGCCGTCGCATCCTATGTCGAAAACGTTTTCACAGATCCCTCTTCGCAGTCGGCGGTGGTCCTTCTCATGGGGATGTATTTGTTCGCCATCCAGATATACTGCGATTTTTCGGGCTACACGGACATCGCCCGGGGGTTAAGCCGGCTGATGGGCATCGACGTCACGCTCAACTTCAAGCAGCCCTATTTTTCGCAGAACATCACGGAGTTCTGGCACCGCTGGCATATTACGCTCTCCACTTGGCTCCGGGACTACATCTACATCCCGCTGGGAGGAAATCGCAAGGGCGAGATCATGACTTGGCGCAATCTCGCGATTACCATGCTTCTGGGGGGGGCTTTGGCATGGGACCGGCGTCAATTTCGTGATTTGGGGAGGTTTGCACGGTATTTTCCTTGTCGTCCACAAAATAATGCTTCGGGGACGAAAGGTTAGACTGAACCCCGCTCCGTCCAGCCTAAAACAGTATCCTTGGTTCCTCTTCAATGTGGCCGCCACGTTCCATTTGGTCTGCTTCTCTTGGATATTTTTCTGCGCAAGCGACTTCCATATCGCCCAAGATTACATAATAGGGCTGTTTTGTAATTCCTGGGATTTTAGTTCGGTCATGGCCTATGGGGGCATGTGCCAGAAGGGCCTTCTGTTGCTGACATTCTATGGGGTTCTGACCTTCCTGGTCGACTTGCCGTGCTGGCTGGGGGACCACGAGGCGCCGTTCCGACAGACTTGGTCGCCTTGGGTTCGGGCCCTGGCCTATGCAACGATCATCATATTGATCAGTTTTGTGGGAGTATCAGATGCAGTTCCGTTCATCTATTCTGAGTTTTGATACCTTGTGCGAACGCATCAGGGTCAGCAAGGCGGCCGTCTTGACGCTTGTGTTCTGCGCGGTTTTCAGGGCCGTTCTGTTTCTCGGCAACGACCTCATTGCGAGTTTCCCCAGGCGAGGGTTGGAGTTCATGAGCATCGAGCAACGATGCATTCGAGACATTCCGGCGCCGGCCAAGGTGCTGCTGATGGGCAGTTCCCGGATCAGATACGCCGTCGTATCCGACGTCGTGGCCGACGAACTCGGATTGCCCCGGGACCAAGTGCAGAATATCACCTTGCGGGCAGGCGGCCCTTTGGACGCGCTGATCCTGCTTCGCAGGAACCCGCATTTGCTGGACAATGCCAAGTTGGTCGTCTTCGACATCAATCCCTGGCAATTGAACCTAAACGGCCAATTCCTCGTGCCCCCCCGACTCCACTACATCGCGTCATTAAGCGAACGTTTGCGATTATTCGATTTGGCGGGAAAGTGCGAGGTTCTCTGGGATTGCGTCTGGCCGTCGAACCGCGAACGGCGGACCCTTGCCCGTTGGATGGAAAATCTCTGGTGGTTGGCCAAGGGCGCCAAGTATTCGACGGACTGGAATCCGTGGTGGGCTCCGGGTGAACACGGCCAAGCCGGCGAGGAGGCCGCACTGCGACACATGCAACGATTCGAGGTCTGTCAACTTATGGAAGAAAGTTGGCGCGAGTTTGTCGATCTGCTGGACCGACGGGGTATACCGCTGGTCATTATCGAAACGCCGACCCTGGAAATGTATTACACGACCATCAACGAAACCCCCGAGTATCGGAAGGGATACGAAAAATATCTCGACATCAAACAATCGCTTGCCCGTCCGGGAGTGCATTTCAAAACGTGGCTCCTTCCCGAGGACGCCGGTCTGACGGATGACGATCTGTTTGACTACGGGCATCTCGCTAAAAACGCCGCCCTGAAATTCTCGCGAGTGTTGGCCGCTTACTTGCGTGATGAGGGTCTCGACAAGGATATCCGTTGAGATCAGAGCCAATGGCGGGCAAGCGTTCATGGACCTTATGAGTGACCGCGCACCAACCCACCGAGAAAAAAGAGGACGTTGCCGTCCCCGTACTTCCACGCCACCGTTTGAACGGTTACGCGTCAGACATGACGCTGTCGCGCCATGTCTGACGCAACAATATAAAAAGGGGCGGTAGTTTAACTACCGCCCCAATAAGGCGAGTTTCATTTTGCGAGCGATTATTGAGGCAACTGCGCGGGGGTCTTGTCGGCCATGCTGCCCAACAGACAGAAGACATTAGCATCTATCGAGTCGGACAGAAAACAGACCGAGCCGTCACCTATGCCGAAGTGCGCCCCGCCGGTGTGATCGCTGCCGGGGCTCGCGTAATAGCCGTTGTTCATCATCTGGCCTCCAGTTGCCACCTGAGCAACCACTATACCGCCGCCAGAGCTGGTAGTTTGCGAATACATACCACCCGTAGAAAACAACGTCGCGTTGCCGCCTACCGACCATCCGTCCCTGCTGAGATAGGAACCCGAAGTAACCGTAGTAAGCCGCTGCATCTCGCCGATAATAATGGTGTTGGACGTGCCGTCGCGGATCTCAGCAAACGTGGTGCTAAAGTTTACACGGCCGAAAACACCCCAGCGCCACTGCTCTCTATCGTTGGTGCTAGTAATTCCGCTCGGCGCACCATTTAAGGTGATTGGATAGAAGCTAAAAACAACATTAGCACCTCGCACCTGGGTATTGTTATTTCCTGTTGCCCAATGGCGACCGGCGCACCCGCCGTAGTCCGTTCCGCCGCCGGTCCAAGTGTAAGATCCACTTATCCCCATGTTCGGCATCATCACGGTGTCTTCCGAGCGCAATTCATGGCGCCGGGTCGGACAGTAGAAGCCATTGACGTCCATTGCCGCCGGTCCGAGATTATTTATTGGATCAGTGCCCGCGTTGGCAGCGGGAGTCCAGTTATTCGGCCCCATGGTTCCAGAACCAGCTTTTCCCGAAGCCCAGTTTTTGGCGATGTTGTCTCCTTCGATGAAGGCCATGATGCGGAGCAAGAAGCTTGTGCCGTGATAGTTGGTTCCCGTGCTGCTGGCCTCCGACCAGACATCGTATGGATACGTAGGCGGAGTACCCGAACCTAACATAGAGATCGTTCCCGGCGGGAAGACCTTGTTCGCCTGTGCGTAGTTGTGAAGCGCCAGACCAATCTGCTTGAGATTGTTTGTGCATTGTATTCTGCGGGCCGCCTCGCGGGCCGCTTGCACCGCCGGCAACAGCAGTGCGATGAGGATGCCGATGATGGTGATGACGACAAGCAACTCCACCAACGTAAACGCCCTTTTCCCACACCTTGTTGAGTACATAACCCCTCTCCTATGGTTCCCGAAAAAAACCGACAAGGATGATACCGCCGTCAACGATAGACGACTAGACAACCTTTATTAGAACATAGAAAGAAAATCTGTCAAGGAAGACGTACACGATACAATTTACCAAGTCCCGTGAAAATCCCGACTTTGCCGCATGGCCATACCCCACTAATGTCGGGGTTTAGTGCTTGTTTTCCATGAAAACAGCTTAAATCCTATCTGCTTTCTCTATTATCGTCGGTTTAGGGCAGTTTGACGACCACTTTGTCAGGTCGGATTGTACCCCGTGACGGCTGTACTATAATCGACGCTGGAGAATAAATGTCATCTCCTTTGCACCTCCAGTACAACCAAATTTAGGTAAACATGCCCATCCTCAAGGAAGAGTCGAGCCTCTTCCCCGAGACATTGCTCGACGAACTGCCGAGCGACGTGCCGGACCGCCGTTGGTACGCCCTGTACACCAAGGCCCGGCAGGAGAAATCGCTCGCCAGAGAGCTGCATAAATACCGCGTCCCTTTTTACTTGCCGCTGGTTAAAAAAACCAACGTTTCCCGCGGCCGTCGAAGAACCTCGCTGACGCCGTTGTTCGGCGGCTATCTTTTTCTCTTCGGCGCCGAAACGGAGCGGATACGAAGCCTCGCCACCAATCGGGTTTCCCGAGTGCTGGCCGTCGAGGATCCCGAGCAGCTTGTCTTCGATCTACGGCAACTCCACCAACTGATCGTCGCGGGCGCGCCGCTGACGATCGAGAGCCGTCTGGACAAGGGACGGCGAGTAAGGGTCCGACGCGGGGCCTTCGCCGGATTGGAAGGGACCGTGGTGAAACGCCGCGGCAAAACCCGGCTGTTGGTCAGCGTGAATTTTCTCCAACAAGGCGCCTCGGTCGAAATCGACGATTTTTCACTGGAACCTCTGGACTTGTAGCAGGCACTGCGTAGGGTGGGTCAAGCGAAGCGCAGCCCCACCAACAGCGGGAAAAATGTGGCGGGGCTACGCTTCGCTTGACCCACCCTGCTTTTTCCGCGTGCCTGCGTCGTTGGATCAACAATCATGACAGAACGATACTTAGTCACCGGTTGTGCCGGCTTCATTGCCTCGAAAGTAGTCGATTTGTTGCTGGAGGCCGGCCACACGGTGGTCGGTCTCGACAACCTCAACGACGCCTACGATCCGCGGCTGAAGCAGTGGCGGCTGAAACAATTGCTGCAACGCAAAGATTTCACCTTCCACCAGACGGACATCTCCGATCTCGCCGCGTTGGCGCCGTTGTTCAAGGTCGCTGGCGACGAGCCGCCCTATGCGGCCGTGGTCAACCTGGCGGCCCGAGCCGGCGTGCGACCCTCGGTCGCCAATCCCTGGGTCTACTACGAGGCGAATTGCACGGGCACGCTCAATCTGTTGGAAATGTGCCGGCGGAGCAACGTGAAAAAGTTCCTGCTGGCGTCCACCTCCAGTCTTTACGGCAACCACAACCAGATCCCTTACCGCGAAGACGCCGACACCAACCGGCCGTTGTCTCCCTACGCGGCATCGAAGAAAGCGGCCGAAGCACTCGCCTTTTCCTACCACCACCTACACGGCATCGACGTTTCCATACCCCGCTACTTCACGGTGTACGGACCGGCGGGCCGACCCGACATGTGCGTCTTCCGCTTCGTCCGCCGCATTACCGAGGACGAGTCGATCGTGGTTTTCGGCGACGGTTCGCAGAGCCGCGATTTCACGTATATCGACGACATTGCCCGGGGCACCGTCGCCGCGCTGCGGCCGCTGGGATACGAAGTAATCAACCTCGGCGGCGATCGGCCGGTGTTGCTCAGCGCAATCATCGACCAGATAGCCGAACTGACCGGCAACCGGCCGCGGATCGAATATCGCCCCATCCATCCGGCCGACGTTCCCACGACTTGGGCCGACGTGTCGAAGGCCGCCGCGTTGCTCGATTGGCGCCCGGAGATTTCGATCGAAGAAGGGCTGCGCCGCTCGGTCCAGTGGTACATGGAGAACCGCGAGATGGCCCGTTCGTTGGAGTTGCTTGACCGGAAGGAATAGATGTAATAACGCCCCGCGACTGCGATCGCGGGGGAAAGCACGGCGATTTTCACCCCCCGTCGGTCGCAGCCGGCGGGCGTTTGCCAATATTTTCATCTGAGTCTCTTTGCCCGATCCAATTGCCATGAATCCCACGTTCATCGTACTCGCGTTGTCGATCTTGGCGGTCGAGAAACCCGCCGCCGATAATCCCATATTCGAGGAACTGATTAAGAAGGGCGTCCGGATGTCCGACGGCAGCGCGGTCAGACTGCCGCCGCCGATCATACCCGACCGGCTCGACGCGGCGGAACAACGGGCGGCGATGGAAAAGGTGGCGACCAGCCGCTACCCCGTCGAAAGGCTCGTACAAAAATCCTTCTACGCCCCGGTGGTGGTCAAGGTCCGCACCGTCAAGCCGTCGGAAGGCGAGGGGCCGGCGGTCCGCACCGTCGATTTCTGGTTCGTCGCCCACGGCGACTGGGACGTCTTGACCTCGAAAAAGTTTCTCGAGTCGTTTGCCGGCGCCAAGAACAAGGGGCCAAACCGCGTCGTCTCGAAGTCGGGCACGCTGACCGACGAGGAAATGACCGAGCGAAAATTGTCCGCGACTAATAAAGACGATTATGAGGAACGCTTCGTCTATTCGACGTTTTCGCTGTTCGAGCGGGTCGAGCTGAGCGCCACCCGGTTGGCCGGTCTGACCCGTGGCGAGGATTCTTGGCTGGCGGCGGCGCGGATCGACCGCCGTTTTGACAAAGACCCCGAATACCCGAACCAGTGGCGGGCGTTGTTGCGCGACGTTCGGGCGGAGATCAAACCCGGTCCGGCCCATCCCTTTTTACACGCCGGCGGCTACGTGAAAATCACCCGGCTCAAGAAGCCCGCCGACGCGGTGTTCGTCGAGTGCCATCTGGCCTATGAGGAGGACTACGGTTGGTTCGACGGCGTCAATCTGGTAAAACGAAAAGTGTCCCTGATGGTTCGGGAAAAGGTCCGCACCTTCCGCCGCAAGCTGGCCGTGGCAAGCGAGGAGAAGGCGAAGAAAGAAAAGAATTGAGCTTCCATGACTGGTCCGTCTGTATCGCCGCCCGACTTGACGCCGAGCGTTCCGCCGTCGTACAGCCCGGAACAGTGCATCGCCCTCTGGGCGGACTTGATGGACGCCTGCGAGCAGTTCGTGCTGGCCGGTCTGCGCCGCGAGATCGGTCCCGAGGGCGACCTCAAGGCGGCTTACCGGGAATGGTACGCCGAGCAGATGGAGGAGCACGACCGGACGATGCTGCACATGATCGAGGAGTTCGAGCGGCGAGGAGGTGGTCATGCCGAATGATCGATCTGGCCGACGTCGCGGCCCTGTTGCGGGCAAATCGAACCACGCTGGACCTCGACTATCTGAATCATTGGGCCTACGGCATGAAGGCCGATGAGGTCTTGGCCCGCGTTTGGAAAGAGGCGTTCTTCCCGAAAAACTAATGGCGGAAAGGGTGGCACGAGAAAACAGCTATTTAGCCCCGGGTGAATACACCCGGGGCACGGTCCGGCGCGTCCAACCACCGCTGCCCGCCGTGTATTCACGGCGGGCTAAATGGTACTATTCCCGGACCTGCGGTCACGCCTCAGCCGGCTGCGGCTCGGGATGGCCGTCCTCCGACGGCTTCTTCTCCGTGCCGGCCAGATTGGCCAACGTCTCGGGTATCTCCACCCCACCGATGTCCTTCATCACCTGCATCATCGGCGGCAGGGTGTGGGCCATGTTGTGAAGCCAGTTGGCCGTCGAACTGGTGCCGTTCTGACCGCCCCCTTCCCAGACCACGATCTTGTCGAACTTGATATTCGAGATCGCCTTGGCCGAGGCCTCGACCAGATTGTCGAAGTGCTCGAGCATGAGCATCTTGAATGCCTGCTCCGATCCGCCGCAAGCCTCGATGATCCGCTGAAGACCATCGCCCTTCTTGGCCAGGATTTCGTACTGGCCGCGTGCTTCGGCCTCGAGTTTGGCGTAGATGGCCGATGCCTCACCCTCGGCTTCAATGCGTAGTTTGGCGGCCTCGGCGGCGGCGGCGACTTCGATTCGCGCCCGCTCGGCCTTGGCCGGGGCCTCGAGTTCCGCCCGCTGCTCGGCCTCAATCCGCTCCGCCTCGGCCAATGCGGCCTTGGATCGGGCAAGGTGCTCGGCCTCGAGAACGGCGCCCTCGGCGCAAACCTTGCGGGTCTCGCCCAACTCGTAGGCCTCGGCCTTCTTGACTTGCAAGCCGGCCTGCGAAGCGGCGATGTCGGCCTTCGAGATGTTTTCGCCCTCGACCGCCCGGGCGTCGGCCTGGGCAATCTTCACTCGCATCTCGCGTTCGGCGGCCTTCACCTCGGCGTCGCGCTGGAAGGAGGCCGTCTGTTCGCCGATCTTCTGCTCCTTGTCCAACTCGGCCACCCGGACCGCTTGTTCGCGCATCGCCTGACGGGTGCCGATCTCGCGGACCTTCTGGGCGTTGGCCACCTGGACGGCCTTTTCGCGCTCGGCCTCGGCCACGCGGATTTCGCCCATCTTTTCGTTGTCGGCCACGTCGCCGCGGGCCTTCTGGATCGCCTGCGAGGCCGCCTTCCGGCCGATGGCCTCGATGTAACCCGACTCGTCGGTGATGTCCGTGATGTTGACGTTGATCAGCACCAGGCCGATCTTCCGCAGTTCCGGCTCCAGCGAACTTTGGACGGCATCGAGGAACTTGTCGCGGTCGCGGTTGATGTCCTCGATCTGCATCGAGGCGATCACCTGGCGGAGTTGGCCGAAGATGATGTCCTCGGCCTGTTTCTTAATCTCGCCGCTGCTGAGTCCCAGAATACGAATGGCCGCGTTCTGCATCAACTCGGGCGTGGAACCCACGGCCACGGTGAACACGCTGGGTACGTTCACGCGGATGTTTTCCATCGACAGCGCGCCGCGCAGCGGTATCTCGATCTGCATCGGCTCGAGGCTCAGCCAGGCGTAGTCCTGAATCAAGGGGACGACGAACTTCGCCCCGCCGTGGATGCAGGTGGCCGCCTCGTGAGCGCTGCCCGACTTGCCGTAAATCACCAGCACGCGGTTGCTGGGACAACGCTTGTAATACTTGGCCAGCAGAATGATGAAGGCGAACGCCACCAACACGGCCAGCACCACCATCGCGGCCAGCCACATATTGCCGCGGCTTAGGGACTGCTGTGCGAACAAAGCCGCGACCGTCGGTCGCGCCGAGAACAGAAGTGAGTTTATCATGGTTGGTTCTCTAATAAAGTGGAACGTAGGGATGCATGTCGCGACCACCGGTCGCGGCTTTATGGTTGTTCCGCCTGGACCTCGAGCGTGGTCGGGTTGACTACGCCTACAACTACAACTTTAGCTCCCGTGGGGAGGTCGGGGCCGGAAGTTATGGCCGAATACTCCATGGTCCGGTTTTGCAGGTTGAATTGGATTTTCCCGCTGCCGGACCGGTTGCCGGGTATGCGGAGGTAGACGTTGCCGTGCCGGCCGACCGACCGTTGGATCCGCACGCTTCCGTCGGCCTGCAATTTTCTCATGCCGCGCATCATCCAATAGACCCCCATCATTGCCGCGGCGCCGGCGGCCACCGCCACCAGCAGCACGCTGGGTGCCGAGGCCCCGGTCGTCTCGGCCCACAGGCCCGCCAATCCGAAGAAGGCCAACGCGGCCACGACCGTGCGGAGCGAGATGATGCCGAACAGCCAGGTCGAACTGACGTGGCCGTCGGGTATGTCGAGATGGTCGAGCGGATGGGTTTCGCCTTGAAAATCGCCATCCACGTCGCCGTGGAAATCGCCGCTGAAGTCGTGCCCTACGTCGCCCGATACGTCGATATCGAAAGCGTCGCCGCCCAGGCCGATCAAAGCCATGACGAACTGGACGACCAACACGGTTCCGCCGATTGCGGCACAGACAATGAATACGGCAGTCATATCAAACCCCCAGAACAAGGGGACAACGAGAGGTTATCCATAATGGGCTATTCGCCGTGGAAAGTCAACAAGCCGGCATGTAGGACAGGTTGTCAACCTGTCCCACAATGCCTCCCAGTAATATGTTTCGTTGCCCGAGTCGGTTTCTTGGATTTCCAAATAATAGGCCGTTTTCCATATTCCACGCGGGGGGGCTGTAACAAAATCGGCCCTCTTCCGTTCTACTGGTAGAGGGACCACGAGACGGGAGCAAACCGAATGGATGCGCAGTCCGACGAACGACGGCGTTGGGTGTTGCAGGCGCTCGAGCAGTACGAGGCGCGGCTGTTGCGGTTCGCCGCTCGGCTGCTCCACGACGAAGACTCCGCCCGCGACGCCGTGCAACACGCCTTCCTGCGGCTCTGCGGCCAATCGCCCCAGCGGCTCGACGGCCGGGTGGGGCCGTGGCTGTTCGCCGTTTGCCGGAACCAGGTGGTCGATCTGCTGCGGCGGCGCGGCGGCAATGAAGTCGTGACAGATTGTCCCGATAGCCGCCCGGACCCTGCCGACGCGGCCGAACGGGCCGAACTGTACGGCTGCGTCAACCGGCTCGTGGGCCAACTCCCTCTGCCCCAGCGCGAGGCCGTCGCGCTTTGGTCCGAAGGTTTTAGTTACCGGCAGATCGCCGAGACGACCGGCGCCGGCGAGGGGAACGTTCGAGTGATCGTACACCGGGCGCTGAAATCGCTCCGCCGGAACCCGGTGACGCAACGTCTGTTGAATTCGTAGTGTGTAGGGTGGGGCAAGCGAAGCGCGGTCCCACCAATATTCAGACCATTAAATTTGGTGGGACCGCGCTTCGCTTGTCCCACCCTACATGGGCACACAACGTTCCGAACGAGGTGCGACGATGAATACCAATCACGAAAATCACGACGCACGGGAAATCGACGAGGCACGGCTTACCGCCTACGCGCTCGGACAACTGGACGAAGAAGAGCGGGTGGCGGTCGAGGCCGTCTTGGCCGACTCCGACAAGGCGCGGAAGTTCGTCGCCGAGACCGCGGCCTTGGCCGGGCACGTCCAACAGGCGTATCAACAGACCCCGAACCCCGCCGCGTCGCCATCGATCCGCGCGGCAATCGAACAACGGCTCGCCGAAAATATCCCCGAGGATCAAAAGGCCGTCCCGCTGGATCGACGCCCCAACTGCGTGTTGAAAGAGGGTGCCACTGCTGGCTTGTCCAGCAGTGCAGGTGGAATATGCGGGGAAAACACTGCTGGACAAGCCAGCAGTGGCACCCGCCGCCCCCGCCGGAGTTGGCTCCACCGGCACTGGATGGCAATTACCGCCACGGGCACGTGTGCCTGCGTGTTGGTTGCGTTGTTGCTGCCTGCCGTCCAAGCGCCACGGGAAGCCGCAAGACGGATGCAACGCCAAAATGATCTCAAGCAACTTACTTCACCATACTACATGTCCGACGATATCTGTTACGAATCACCTGCTTACCTCCCTGGAGAGGGTCTGATGGTAGGCGGCCGGGGGTTGCCGAAAGATTATGACCGAAAACCGATTCTGAGATTTGGTAGAGTAGAATCCGGGATCGATCGGTCGCCGGGAACCGAGCAATACGACCGCATAGAAGACAACGAGTTCCGGCCGGTCGAAAAGCAGCCGCTATCGACGTTTTCGATCGACGTGGACACCGCCTCGTACGCCAACATGCGTCGCTTCCTCGGCGAGGGTCGGCTGCCGCCGCCGGACGCCGTGCGGATCGAGGAGATGGTGAACTACTTCACCTACGATTACCCACAGCCGTCGGGCAAGACGCCCTTCTCGGTCAACATGGAGGTGGCCCAGTGTCCCTGGAAGCCCGAGCATCGACTGTTGCGGATCGGACTGAAAGGACGCGAGATCGACCGCCGGGAACTGGGGCCGAGCAACATCGTCTTCCTGCTGGACGTTTCCGGCTCGATGAACGCGCAGAACAAACTGCCGCTGGTCAAACAAGCGATGCGGATGCTTGTCGAGCAGCTTACCGAGGACGACCGCGTGGCGATCGTCACCTACGCCAGCGGCGTCGGAGTGCCGTTGCCCTCGGCTCGCGGAAACGAGCAGCGTCGCATCCTCGGGGCAATCGAATCGCTCGAAGCCGGTGGATCGACCCACGGCAGCGCGGGCATCGAACTGGCCTACCAACAGGCCGCCAAACACTTCGTACCCAAAGGCATCAACCGCGTTATCCTCTGCACCGACGGCGACCTGAACGTCGGCATCACCGACGACGATGATCTTGTGCGGCTGATCGAGCGGAAGGCCAAATCCGGCGTGTTCCTCACGGTGCTCGGCTTCGGCACGGGCAACCTCAAGGACAGCAAGATGGAAAAACTGGCCGACCACGGCAACGGCCTCTACGCCTACATCGACTCTCTGCGCGAGGCCCGTCGTGTGTTGGTCGAGCAGATGACCGGCTCTCTGGCGACCATCGCCAAGGACGTGAAGCTGCAGATCGAGTTCAACCCGGCCGAGGTGGCCGCCTACCGGTTGATCGGCTACGAAAACCGAGTGCTGGCCAACCGCGACTTCGACGACGACCGAAAGGACGCCGGCGAGATCGGGGCCGGCCACACCGTCACGGCACTCTACGAGTTGGTCCCGGCCGGCGTCGGCTACGCCGACGGCACACGGCCGCTGAAGTATCAGCAAGTGCCCGAGCGGAACTTGACCGACGAGGCCCGCGGCGGCGAACTGCTGACCCTGCGGCTCCGCTACAAGGAGCCTGACGAGGACGAGAGCAAGCTGTTGGAGCGGACCGCGCGGGACTCGGGCGCGAAGTTCGGCCGGGCGTCGGACGATTTCCGCTTCGCATCGGCGGTGGCCGCTTTCGGAATGGTGCTGCGAAGCTCGCCCCATCTGGGCAATGCAACACTCGCCGCCGTCGAGGAGTATGCCGCCGGCGCGTTGGGCAAAGACCGGAACGGCTACCGCGCCGAGTTCCTCGATCTGGTTCGCCGGGCACGCAGTCTTCAATAAAGCCGCGACTTTTGGGTGGCACGGTCGGCGGTCGCGTGGGTTATGCTGAAGCATAACCTACATCTGCGTCCAACTGCCCTCACCCTAATCCTCTCCCAAAGAGAGAGGGGACTACGGGTTGACCACGTTTCGCGGCTCTCCGGCGAGGAATGACCGGATGTTCGAGACCACCGTGTCGAGCAAGCGGCGTCGGGCGGCGGCCGTGGCCCAGGCGACGTGTGGCGTAATACAGCAATTCTTCGCCCGCAACAACGGATTGTCGGCCGGCGGCGGCTCGGTCGAAAGCACGTCCAAACCGGCCCCGGCGATCCGCTCCGAGTCGAGCGCACGGGCCAGCGCCGTTTCGTCCACCAGCGGCCCGCGGCTGGTGTTGATCAGATAGGCCGTCGGCTTCATCCACGACAGCCGCTCGGCGCCTACCAGGTATTGCGTCTCGGGCGTCAGCGGGCAATGCAGACTCACCGCGTCGCTCTGGCTAAACAGTTCTTCCAGATCGACGAAGCGAATTCCATCCGGCGCAACCATTTTTTCCACCGACGGCGGCGCGGGGTCATAAGCCAAGACGTTCATCCCAAAAGCGCGGGCCACTTCCGCTGTGGCCCGGCCGATCCGCCCGAAACCGACCACTCCCAACGTCAAACCGGACAGCTCGACCAGCGGAAAGTCCCAGTAGGCGAAGTCGGGGCTGCCGCTCCAGCGTCCCTCGGCCACGCCCCGGCCATGATCGGCTACGTGCAGCGTAAGGTTCAGCAGGTGGGCGAAAACCGATTGCACCACCGAGCGGGTCGCGTAGTCGGGTACGTTGGTCACGGATATGTTCCGCTCGCGGGCGGCCGCCACGTCGACGATGTTGTAGCCGGTGGCCAGCATGCCGATGTACCGCAGCCGAGGCAACCGCTCGATGATCTCGCGCGGCAGCGCGGTCTTGTTCGTCAGCACAATCTCGCCCCCGGCAGCGCGGGCAAGCGTTTCGGAGGCCGGAGTCCGGTCGTGGATGGTGCAAGGCCCAAGGGCCTCCAACGCGGCCCAACTCAGGTCGCCGGGGTTGAGAGTATAGCCGTCGAGGACCACGATATTCATTGGGGGTTCTCCCGTACAAATGTCGTAATATCAGACTATTTAACCCTGGGTGAATACACCCGGGACACGGCGTGAAGTACGCAACCGCTCTTCCCCGCCGTGTATTCACGGCGGGCTAAATGTGAAGAAAAGTACCCCTTTCTCTTGTCCCGCACAAGTGGTACAATACGTCTTCATCATTTGGGATCGTATGGGAAGAGGATTTTACGGGAAGTATCCGATGAGCAACAAATCAGAAGCGAACGATAATCTGCTGAAAGTAAAATTGGCGTTGGCCGAAAAGTGCGACCGCCTCATCCAGACGACGACCAGCGTGCCGAGGCGGAAGAAGCTGACGAACCAGGTCGCCCGGTTCCGGCGTCAGGCGGCCAATATCGCCCGGCGGTAAGCAGCGCTTTCCTGAGTTCCCACGCTCTGCGTGGGAACGAGGAAATTATCGAGAGGCGGGGGACGGTATGGAATCGTTCGAGGGCCATCTGCTGGTAGCTTCGCCCCAACTGCTCGACCCGAACTTCGCCAAATCTCTGGTGTTGTTGGTCGAGCACAACGAAGAGGGGACGTTCGGCGTGGTCGTCAACCGGCCGGCCCGAAAAACCATCCAGGACCTTTGGCGTGAGGTGGGTAGCGCGCCGTGCAACAGCCGGCAGCCGGTCTACCTGGGCGGACCCGTGCCCGGCCCGCTGATCTCCCTGCACAACAAGCCCTCGCTGGCCGAGGCGGAGCCGGTCCCCGGCGTATACTTCTCCGCACGGAAGCAGAACCTCGACCAACTTGTGCTGGACGAGGAACCCGCCTACAAGATTTTCATCGGCAATTCCGGTTGGGGCGCGGGCCAATTGGAGAACGAACTCCGCCAAGGCGCTTGGCGGACCATGCCCGCCACGGCGGAAATGATCTTCTCCACCGCGGACGATCTTTGGGAAACGGTCTTCCGCCAACTCGGCCGCTCGCTGCTGAAGTCGATATTGAACGTGAAGGACCTGCCGCCGGACCCGACGGTGAACTGAGAACGTGTTTCGGAATTGAAATGTCCGTATTTAGTTTCTGTTGCGGAAAGTCCATTTCCGTCACCCTGAGCGAAGCGAAGGGTCTCGAAGTGCGGAGATTCTTCGCTTCGCTCAGAATGACAAGGGGGCGGCGACGCTTTCCGCAACACGAACTATTTACGGCTACATCTTGCCGATACGGGTCCGTGAAGCTAGGATAAAAAGGTTTCAGGCGATAGTACACGAGGCTTTTTCGCAAATCATGTCACTTCGGCAAGAGATCGTCGTCACCGGCGTGGGCGTGGTCAGTCCGATCGGGATCGGGAAGGCCCCGTTTTGGACTTCGCTGGTCGAGGGCCGCGGCGGCATCCGACGCCTCGACCTGCACCATGACCCGACCTTGGCTGCGCCGATCGGCGGCGCGGTGGCCGATTTCGACCCCAAGCAGTACGTTCGGCCGCGAAAGAGCCTGAAGATTATGAGCCGCGACATCCAACTGGCGTTCGCGGCGGCCGATCTGGCTTGCGTCGACGCCGATTTGCGCGAGAAGCCGGTCGCCCCGGAGCGGCTGGGCGTCGTCTTCGGGGCCGGCATCATTTCCTGCGAGTTGGACGAATTGATGGGCGCGTATTGCGATTGCATCGTCGACGGCAAGTTCGATTACAATCGCTGGGGCCAAGCGGCGATGGCCAAGTTGTTTCCCCTCTGGATACTGAAGTATCTGCCGAACATGCCGGCCTGCCACATCGGCATCGGCCAGGACGCTCGCGGCCCGAACAATTCGATCACCCTCGGCGACGTATCGAGCCTTTCCGCGCTGGCCGAGGCGGCGCGAGTGCTGGAGCGGAAACAGGCCGACGCGGTGATTGCCGGCGGCGTCGGCGCGAAGTTGCATCCCGCGGCTTGGATGCGGGGCTGCAACGGCAAGTTGTCGCGCCGCGGCGACGAGCCGGGCGCGGCTTCGCGCCCCTTCGACGCGGCGCGCGACGGTCTGGTCAACGGCGAGGGTTCCGGGGCGTTGGTGCTCGAGACTCGCGCGCATGCCCGGTCCCGCGGCGTTCCCCCGCTGGCCCGCGTCCTCGGCCACGCCGTGGTCTTCGAGCCGCCCGGCGGCAAAGCCGCGATCGGCGAGTCCATCCGCCGCGCGATCCTGACCGCCTTGCACGACGCCGAGACAACGCCGGGCGAGGTGGGATTCGTCGCGGCACATGGTTTGAGCACAGTGGACGACGACCGCATCGAGGCCCAGGCGATCCGTTCCGCGCTGGGCGACGTGCCGGTCACCGCGCCGAAGAGCTTTTTCGGCCATCTCGGTCCCGCGGCCGGCGCGCTCGAGGCGGCTATGAGCGTATTGGCGTTGCACGCCGGGCTGATCCCGCCCACGCTAAACTACGAGCAGCCCGACCCGCAGTGCCCGGTCAACGTGGTCCACGGCCGTCCGGCACCGCTGGAGCGTCCCACGGCGCTGGTACTCGCCCACAGCCATCACGGCCAGGCGGTGGCGGTGGTGTTGGGAGGAGCAAACTAGCGCGGCTTGCGAAAATGAAACCAGCCAAGATCACGTTGGAGAACGACTATGTCGAGCGAAAAGCCTATTCGCGTGTATGCCGATACTTCGGTGTTCGGCGGTTGTTTTGACGTGGAATTTGAAGCGGCGAGCGTTCGTTTCTTTGAAGAAGTCCGTCTCGGACGCATCCGCTTGGTAATCTCCGACACAATTGCGTTGGAATTGACCGAGGCGCCGGAACACGTACGTCGCGTGCTTGCCGATCTTCCGCCGTCCGCCGTCGAGCGGGTTTTTCTCGATGAAGAGATCGAACATTTGCGAGATGCTTATTTGACCCACGGCGTAGTCGGCAAAGCCGCCAAGCGAGACGCCGAACACATCGCCGCCGCGACCATTGCCGAAGTCGATCTGATCGTCAGTTGGAACTTCAAACACATTGTACACTATGAGAAGATCAGCGGTTATCAGGGCGTCAATCTATTGGAAGGATATGATGCTATTCGCATTTTCTCTCCACTGGAGGTAATTGACGTATGAAAAAACCCAAAGAGTTTGATTGTGCGAAAATGAAGTGGGACATCCAACAACATCTGTTGGAAGAGTATTCGGAGATGGCCCCCGAGCAGGTTCAACGCTGCCAGCAACAGCGAATCGCGTCGGACCCGGTATTGGGACCATTTTTGCGGAAGGTTGCGGCTTCTTCTCCCGCGGCTCAGCAATCCCGTAAATAAGTACTTGCGCACGTTTTCCATTTTTGTTGGCTCCGAAGTTTTTTCCTCGCGATTCCCGAACCATGTCCACGTACCAATCTTTCGCCGATCGGGTGCGGCGGCTCGATCGAGCGATTTGTGCGTTGGGCCCCCTGGCCGCCGCAACGGGTACGCCGACGCCCGAGGGACAAGAGTGGTTCGATCTGCTGCGGAACAAGCTGCTCGCCGAGTTGGATCTGCCGCCGCTGCTGGTCGTGGCGATCGTCGGCGGCACGAACATCGGAAAGTCGGTGATCTTCAACCATCTGGCCGGCGAGGTGGCCAGCGCCGCCAGTCCCCTGGCCGCCGGCACCAAGCATCCGGTCTGCTTCGTGCCCAAGGAGTTGGCCGATCCGGCGTTGCTTGGGCGACTCTTCGAGCCGTTTAAGCTGTGCGATTGGCGCTCGGCCGACGATCCGCTGGGCGAGTCGCCGGAGAACCGGCTCTTCTGGCGCGTCGGGCCGGCCATGCCGCCGCGGCTCTTGCTCCTCGACGTGCCGGACGTCGATTCAGACGCGGAGGTCAATTGGCGCCGCGCCCGGGCAATCCGCCAAACGGCCGACGTGCTGGTGGCCGTCCTGACCCAGCAGAAGTACAACGACGCCGCCGTGAAACGCTTTTTTCGCGCGGCGGTCGAGGCCGACAAACCGATCGTCGTCGTGTTCAATCAATGCGAAATGGAGGCCGACGCGGAGTATTGGCCCCGCTGGCTGGCGACCTTCCGCGAGACGACCGGCGCCCGGCCGGAGTTGGTCTACGCGGTCCCCTACGATCGCCGTGCGGCCGAGGAGTTGCGGCTGCCGTTCCATGCGATTTCCGCGGGGTGTGAACTGGCCGCTGAAGCGGCCAGCCCTCAAGCGGCCAGTTCAAAGCCCGCTTCAGCGGCCAGTTCAAAGCCTCCAAGACTCCGCGACGATCTGGCCGCTCTGCGCTTCGACGAGATAAAAATCCGCACCTTCCGCGGGGCGCTCCGCCGCGTGCTTGATCCGCAACACGGTCTGCCGGCGTACCTCGACTCGATCCTCGCGGCGGCCGACGATTTTTCTTCCGCCGCCGCCGCGCTCTCGACGGCCGAAATGGCCCGGATCGGCTGGCCGTCGTTGCCGACCGGCGTGCTGGTCGACGAAATCCGCGACTGGTGGGACGACTCGCGGCAGCCCTGGTCGCGGCGGGTCCACGGATTCTATCGGGTACTGGGCCGGGGCGCGACGTGGCCGTTAAGGACCGCTTGGAACTCGATGGCCGGTCCACGCTCGGACCCGCTGGCCGTGTTTCAACGCCGCGAACGGGAAGCCGTCGTACTGGCCGTCGAAAAACTCCTCGATGAATTGGACCGGCTGGCGCGGGTGGGCAACGACGTGCTCCGCCCGCGATTGCTGAGCATGTTGGGCGGACACGCCCGGGCAAGCGTGCTCGAGCGGGTCCAAGCCGCCCACGAAAACCTACCGGCGGTGGACGAGCATTACCGCCGCTTTCTGAGGGCCGAACTCGACGCCTGGCGATCATCCAGTCCCCGGGCGGTGCGTTTCCTGCAATCGCTCGACCACGCGGCGGCGGTTGCCCGGCCGGCAATCACCGTGGCGTTGTTCTTCACCGGCCTGCACTTCGCGGGCGATTTGGCCGGCCAAGCGGCCGCGCAGGCGGCCGGCGCGACCGCCGGACATCTGGCAGCGGAAGCGGCCATCGCCGGAGGATTCACCGGCGGAGGCGAGGCGCTGGTCAGCACCACCAGCGAAGGCGTCCGTCAGGCGGCCGGAAGACTGTTCGGACGGTTGCAGTCGCGCTACGCCCAACAGCGGGCCGGATGGCTGGCCGAGTGGTTGGAAAATGAACTGCTGGGCGATCTGCTGGCCGATCTCCGCCGCGGCGCGGAAGTGCCGCGCGAGGCCGCGTTCCAGGAAGTCGAGACGGCCGCAAGGACGCTCTCGTAAAGCAATCCGTTGATTAAGTCTGATTTCTGGAGTTTGGGTGCCACTGCTGGCTTGTCCAGCAGTGTTTGTTCGGGAAACTTCCACCCGCACTGCTGGACAAGCCAGCAGTGGCACCCTTATTCAACAGGCTGTCCAAGAAAAATACCGACGCGCCTGCCGCTAGGACGTGCTACGTGCTTTGGCACGTTACTGGGGCCGCGGAACAAAGCCGCCGATACCCCGCGAATTATTGCATGACGTCCATCAAGCGGCAAACGCGCCGGAGGAAACACTCACAACGTCTGCGATCAAACGATCCTCCTTTTTTGATAGAGCGAGAGAAGCAGAAGCAGGACACCAACTTCAGAACGAGCGGTCCTCCTCGGTAAGAGTAGAGAAACGTGACACACTACAATGGCGGCCGCGGTCGAGGCGGATACGCCAGGTAATCGACCAGACCGGCCTGAAGGTCCTCCTGTTGCCGCCGTAACCGGCGGCGTCGTTCGAGGGCGCTCAGGTGTCGGCTGAGCGCCCCTGCCGGCGGCCCCGAACGGGGCAACCTCACACTTCGCGTATACGACCACGCGCTACGGAGTGGTCCAATGAAACTGATCATATTATTATATGCTCGAAAACATCTAAAAGTCAATAAAAGATTCAAGAAAATCAAGGGGAAAATCGACGCGCCGCGGACCTTCGAGCGGCACTCACGGAAAAGCCGACAGACATTCGGCAACCGGAAGAGTCCACGGAAAAGGGGCCGTGCCTCCGCACGACGCACTTTGACTATCACGCGCTTCTCGCGCCCCACGGAAGGCTTGCCCAAATCCGTTCGGTAAAGCTCCGTTGCGGCGGAGGGACTTGCGCCAGATGGCGGCAGGCCATTCGGGCCAACAGGTCGACTTGCCGGGGAGAGCAGAGGAAGTGGACCGCCCCGGCCTCGCGGATCGGCCACTCGAAGGCGGCTTGCGAGCGTTTGGCCGCCACCGCCAGTCGAGCGGCGGGGAACTCCCGCGTCTGCAATGCCACGAAACGGAGCGTCTCGATCGCGTCGCGGGCCATTTGCAAGACCACGAAAGAGGTGGGGCTTGCGATCAACTCGCGGCGGCAGTCCTCTAGCGTGCGCGTTTCCCAAACGCGGACGCCCGCGCCGGCCAACTCACGACGCAATGCCACGGCCCAGCGCCCGTCGCGCTCGCAGACGATCAGCCGGGCAACGGCGATATCTTCTTCGGTATCGGTGTTCATCGTTTGTTTGCGAAACCGCAAGCGGAAATGCAAGCCGTGCGAAGTCGCAAGCGGCTTTCTCCCCCCGCGACCGCAGTCGCGGGGCGTTTTTCACTACCCACTACCCACTACCCACTACCCACTACCCATTACCCACTATCCACTACCCACTATCCACTACTCCAACCCCAATTGCACCATGCGTCGATATAGCCGCGGGCGGGTGACGCCGAGCAGCCGGGCCGTGCGAGCCTTGTTCCCTTTCGACCGCGCCAGAGCGCGGCGGATCAGCTCGCGCTCGACCCGGCCGAGAAACTCGTCCAGTACAATGGTCTCCTCGACGCGGCGCGGTTGAGCGGCGGCTTGGGCCGCCAACCGCAATCGCTCGGGAAGGTCCCCGGGGCCGATCTCCCGGCCGGCGGCACGGCGGTGCGATTCGGCCACCACCTCGGCCAGCTCGTCGAGGTTGCCCGGCCAGTGGTATGCGTCGAGCCGATCGAGCGCGGTCTGCGAAAAACCGCCGATTTGCCGCGGCCCCGCCGCGTTGCGCTCCTCGATAAACATTTGAGCCAGCAACGGGATGTCTTCGCAGCGCTGGACCAGCGGCGGCAGTTCAATGGCGATCGTGCTCAGCATCGCGGCCAGGTCGGCGTGGAACTTGCCCCGCTTGGACAACTCGGCGAGCGGTTCGGCCGCCGTGGCCGCCAGCCGCCACCCCGACAATCGGTTGGAAAGAAAATCGGCCAACTGGACCTGCACGTCGGCCGGAAGCTCATCCACTCGGTGTAGCAGCAAGGTTTCAGTCGCGGCTTCCAAACCCCGCGCGGTCGCCTTTGCGGCGGCCGAGGAGAGAGCTTCCAGCAAATCGGCGCCCAACAGCGAGCAATCCAAAGTGGCCAGCGTCCCTTTTTCCAGGTTCCCTTTTTTCCGGCCGAAATGAATGGCGGCGGCCAGTCGTCGCCGGCCGCTTCCCGGCGGACCGACAAGCAACACGCTCGACCGGTTGCCCGCGGCCAATTCGACTTGACGGCGGGCCAGCCGCATGGCGGGACCGCTGCCGATCAACCGATCGGCCCGATACCGCGCGGCGGTCTCGTTGCGGAAGCGGCGGATGTGTTCGTGCAGGGCGATTGCCCCGGCTTCGGTCGAATCGGCGCCGCTATCGCCATCGCCGGCATCCGGCAATCGGTCTTCCGTATCAAGAACGGCGACGATTGCGAAAAGATCGCCTTTGTTCCCCCCCAGGGGAATAAATTGACATAAACGCAGGGCGAATTTTTCGCCCTCGGCAACCCGACAGACCGTTGCCTCGACGGTCTCGCCCGAGAGAACCCGAGGCGGCGGACACAGACCGGCGGCGACGGGGCTAGCAGCCCGTTGAAAAAGGGTGCCACTGCTGGCTTGCCCAGCAGTGCGGGGAGAAACACCTGGGGAAACACTGCTGGACAAGCCAGCAGTGGCACCCGAACTCTCGGAAACCGACCTGCTAGGGGACTTGGGTTCGGAATGATACGCACATCGTTGGCCCACAAGCCCCTCGGCGGACGTGCCCAACCACTCCCGGCACGCCCTATTGACGAACACGATGGTCAATTCCTCGTCCAACACGTAGACGGGCCGGGTGGCCGAATCGAGCAGTTTGGCGAGTTCGGCGGCGTTGGTGCGTCGTGGAGACATCGGCGGCTACCTCGGTAGACTTTTACGCAGTAGACTTTTACGCATGCATGGGTTCATTTTAATATGATATGACAACTAGTTGTCACCCTAGTCTGCGATAATACCAGTGTCTGGAGAATATGATAAGTATTTGGGGCAGGAACTTTTTTTGTCGCCGCCATTCCAAACTGTGGGGCAGATTGGGGTGGCGGCGGTTTTTTCTTGCAGTGACAATGTTGCTTAAACGCCCCGGGGCCCGCGGGGGGGGGCGGGGGGGTTTGGGGAAAGCCGGCCCCCCCCCCCCCCCCGAGGGCGGGGGGG
>JAUWNG010000084.1 GCA_030612765.1 Planctomycetota bacterium | reverse complement strand
AATATGCGGCTGTTTATTGTGCAAAAATTCTTTTTATTGTCTTTGTAGAATTCCAACGGTCGTTTTATGTGTCCATCAATCATACTTTTGTGTTTCGCCCATGCAAACCGGCCGCTGAAGCGGCCAGCCCTCCTACTTTTGTCTTTTGCCAATGCCAACCGGCCGCTGAAGCGGCCAGCCCTCCGACTTTTGCCTTTACGTTAGTGGAACTGCTTGTGGTAATAACGATCATCGGCATCCTGATCGCGATATTGCTGCCGGCGGTGCAGGCGGCCCGGGAATCCGCCAGACGCATGCAGTGCCTGAACAACCTCAAGCAAATCGGGCTCGCGCTGCACAGTTATGTCGCCGCCAACGGCGTCTTTCCTCCCAGCTTTTGCATCCAGCCGGGCACGACTCTCACCGGAAACAACGGTTCCTGGTCCGTTCACGGTCGAATACTCCCCTACATAGAGCAAGGCAACGCATACGATGCGGTGCGACTCGACGTTGCCTGGGACGCGCAGCTCTCGACCGGGGTGCCGACAATGCGGATGCCGATGTATCTTTGCCCAAGTGAAGTCAACGATCGGGTACGCGTTAAATCCGGCGTCGGCCCTTACACTTACCCACAAAACTACGGTTTTAATTTCGGCACTTGGTTGGTCTGGGATCCCGCGGCCGGGCAAGGCGGAGACGGCGTGTTCCACGTTAACGGCCGGTTGACGATGGCCGCTATTTCCGATGGGACGAGCCACACGCTTGCGGCGGCGGAGGTCAAGGCGTTCACGTCCTATTTCCGCAACACGGCCGACCCGGGACCAGATGTCCCGTCGTCACCCGCGGCGCTGGCAGCGCTTGCCGGCGGAGCCGGTTTCAAGCTCGGGCCGAACATCAACGACAACACGGGCCATACGGAATGGGCCGACGGTCGAGTCCACCACAGCGGCGTCACCACCGTCTTCACGCCGAACACGCTGGTGGCCTACGTCCACACGGACGGACGCGAGTACGACGTCGATTTCAACTCGCGGCAAGAAGGCCGCAGCGCTACGCAGCGGACTTTCGCCGCCGTGACAGCCCGAAGCTATCACCCCGGTGTCGTGAACGCGCTGCTGACGGACGGATCGACACACTCGATCGGCGATTCCATTGCATTGCCGGTGTGGAGAGCGCTGGGTACGCGGGCCGGAGACGAAGTTGTCCCCGGTTCCAACTTCTAGCTTGCATTTCTATTCAATGTGTGGTGAGAAATGCGGTTTAGCGGCCGTCGGCACGACGGCCCGTATTCCGCCGCAAGCCGCCGGGGCGACGATTCCGACGGAAATGGGGCTTTGGCGGCGGGCGACGGGCTGCTATAATCTTTCCTTCGACCATACCGCCGGCGGGCAGGCCGGTTGGTTCCCGCCTAAATCACGCAGCAGGAGCGACTTACGATGACCCAACAGCAAGGCCCCGCGATGATCGAGGCCCAAGGGCTGTCGAAATACTTTGGTGATTTCGCCGCTATCAAGGACATTTCTTTCCGGGTCCATCAGGGCGAGGTGGTGGCCTTCCTTGGCCCGAACGGGGCCGGCAAGAGCACGACCATGAAGCTGCTGACCGGCTATCTGGCCCCCTCGGTCGGCACGTCGCGGATCGCGGGGCACGACATGTCGTCCGACCGGCTGGCCGGTTCCGCCCGGCTCGGCTACTTGCCCGAGAACGGCCCCTTGTACCCCGACATGACGCCCCGCGCCCTGTTGAGTTTCTTCGCCGACGCCCGAGGGATGTCGCGGCGGCGGAAACGGGAACGGATCGACGCGGTGGTCGAACTCTGCTCGTTGGGCAGCGTGATCGGCAAACCGATCGGAAAGCTCTCTCGCGGCTATCGCCAGCGGACGGGCATGGCACAGGTGCTCCTGCACGAGCCGGACGTGCTGATCCTCGACGAGCCGACCGCCGGACTGGACCCCAACCAGATACACGAGGTCCGCGAGACGATCCGCAAGCTGGGCCGGAGCAAAACCATCTTGCTCTCGACCCACATCTTGCAAGAGGTCGAGGCGATGGCCGGCCGGGTGCTGTTCATCAACGAAGGCCGCTTGACCTTCGACGGTCCGATCGAAGATTTCACCAAGGGCGGCCGCCCGTTGGACGAGCGCTTCCGCGAGTTGACCGTCGTGTAAAAAATGATGAATTATGAATGATGAATGATGAATATCGAATTGATTCATCATTCATCATTCATCATTCAACATTTCCCTAGCCACTGTTTCCCCATGAACATCAACGTGCTGTTTGCCGTTTTCCGACGAAACTTCGTCAGTTACTTCGCCAACCCGACGGGCTACGTGTTCATCTGCCTGTTCGTGCTGCTCGGCGCGATAGCCGCCTTCTGGGTGCCGGCGTTCTTCAGCAACAATCTGGCGAACCTCGACCAACTCAGCTTCTGGCTGCCGTTCATCATGCTGGTCTACGTCCCCTCGATCACGATGGGCGTGTGGGCCGATGAGCGCAAGCAGGGGACCGACGAGTTGCTGCTGACCATCCCGGCCGGCGATTTCGAGATCGTGTTGGGCAAGTATCTGGCCGCGGTCGCCATCTTCACCGTCGCCCTGCTCTTTTCGCTGGTCTGCAACCTCGCCGTGCTGGAGTGGCTGGGCAATCCGGACGTGGGGCTGTTCGTCGGCACTTACGTCGGCTACTGGTTCGTGGGCCTGGCGATGCTCTCGATCGGCGTGGTGGCTTCCTTTCTCACCAGCAACATCACCATCAGTTTCGTGCTGGGAGTGCTGCTGAACCTGCCGCTGGTGTTCCTCGCCTGGGCCGACGCGATCCTCGGCGGATTGGGACGCCAACAAATCCTGGCCGTCAAGAGTTGGAGCATCGGCAACCGGCTGGACGACTTCAGCCACGGCGTGCTGAGCCTGTCCGGGGTGGCCTACTTCCTGATGATCGTCGTCGTCATGCTCTACCTGAGTATGGTGCTGATCGGCCGCCGACATTGGTTCAGCGGTCGGTTCCGCTGGTCGCTGGCCGGCCACTACCTTGTGCGGACGCTGGCCCTGGTGGTCGTCGCCGTCGGTGCGGTGGTCCTTTTCCGCCACCACGACCTGCGGCTCGACGCGACCAGTGAGCAACTCAGTTCGCTCTCGCCGCAAACGCGCGAGCTGATCCACGACCTGAAGGTGGAGCGGCCCGTGCGGATCGAGGCCTTCATTAGCTCCAGCGTGCCTGAATCCTTCGTGCAAACCCGATTGAATCTCTTGGCCGCGCTGCGGGAATTGCAGGCCCTGGGGGGCGACAAGCTGCAAGTGGAAATCCACAATACCGAACGCTTCAGCAAGGAGGCCGCGCTGGCCGAGGACCGCTACGGCATCGAGCCGCACCAGATCACCACCCTCAGCCACGGGGAGATGGCCGTCGATTACATCTTTCTCAATCTGGCGGTGAAGTGCGGATCGGGCGAGCCGCTGATCGCCTTCATCGACCGCGGCATACCCGTCGAATACGAACTGGTCCGCTCGATATGCATCGTCGGCCAACAGCAACGGAAGACGGTGGGCGTGCTCGAAACCGACGCCAAGCTGTTCGGCGGCTTCAACATGCAAAGCATGTCGTCCAACCCCGACTGGCCGATTATCGACGAATTGAAAAAACAGTACGAGATCGTCCGCGTCAATCCGGCCAAGCCGATCGTCGAGCGGTACGACGTGCTGCTGGCCGTTCAAGCCTCGTCGCTGGGACCGCAAGAGATGGAAAACTTCATCGCGGCGGTCCGCGCCGGCCAGCCGACGGCGATTTTCGAGGATCCCGCCCCGGTGTTTTGCCCGGGCGTACCCGCCACCAGCGCGCCGCGCCAACCGCCGGGCGGAATGAACGCCATGTTCATGCGGCAACCCTTGCCCAAGGGCGACATCAGGCCGCTCTGGAGCTTGCTCGGTATCGATTTCCCCGCCGACCAGGTCGTCTGGCAAGACTACAATCCGTATCCGAGGTTCAGTCAGTTCCCGGTCGAGTTCGTGTTCGTCGATGACGCTTGCGGCAACGATCGGCCGTTCAGCCCGAAAGACCCGGTCAGCGCCGGGTTGCAACTGATGCTGTTCCCGTTCCCGGGCCACTTTTCCAAGTTGAACTCGTCGAACTTCGATTTTGTTCCTTTGGTCCGGACCGGCGAGAAGACCGGCACGGTCCTCTACCGCGATCTGATGCGGATGACTCCCTTCGGACCGCGCGGCGGCTTGAACCCCAACCGCCGGCAAACCCCCACGGGCGTGTCATACATCGAGGCCGCGCATATCCGGGGTAAAATCACGCTCGATCCGCCTGCCGCCGATCCCGAGAAAAAAGACGCGGAGCATAAACCCCGCGAATCGCAAATCAACGTCGTGCTGGTGCCCGACATCGACATGCTTTCGCGTGATTTCTTCCGGCTCCGCGAGCAAGGCAACGTACCCGAGGCCGGCGGCAATTTCAACTTCGACAACGTCACCTTCGTGCTGAACGCGCTCGATGAGTTGGCCGGCGATCGGCGATTCATCGATATCCGCAAGCGGCGTCCGGCCCATCGCACGCTGGCGCGCATCGAGGAGCGGACCAAGGAAGCCCGGCAAAAAGCCATCGACGCCCGAGAACAGTTCACCAAGGAATACAAGAGGCTGGAGCAGCAGGAAGAGGAGGCGATGGAAAAAAAACTCGCCGAACTGAAACAACGCAAAAATATCGACCTGCAACAGATGGGCATCGAGTTGGGGATGATGCAACTAAACCTCGAACGCATCAGAGAGGCCAAGCTCGAACAAGCCCGCCGGGACAAAGACCGCGAAATCAACAAAAGCGAAACCGAGTTGAACCTGGAGGTCAATCGCGTTCAGGACCAATACAAGTTGTGGGCGGTGTTGTTGCCGCCCATTCCACCGTTGCTGGTGGCGATGATCGTGTTTTTCACCCGCCGCGCCCGCGAGCGGGAAGGCGTATCCCGGTCGCGCTTGCGATGAATTGGTGGAGAGTGGAGAGTGGAGAGTGGAGAGTGGAAAACGCCCCGCGACTGCGGTCGCGGGGGAAAGGTTGCCGCTTGCGGGTTTGTACGCCAATTGTTCTGAAAACTGACAACTGAAAACTGAAAACTTCGCCATGAACGAAATCTCGAAAACACTGACATTCGTGGCCGTGGCCGCCGTGGTGGTGCTGCTGGCCGTATTTACCCGGCCGGTGTTGCACACGGTGAACCCCGACGATCTGCGCGGGCAACCGCTGTACCCCGACTTCAAGGATCCGTTGACGGTGACCAGTCTGGAGATCGTCGAGTTCGACGAGGATACCGCCACGGTGCATCCGTTCCTGGTTAAGCAGGTGGAGGTGAAGGGCAAAACCCGCTGGGTGATCCCCTCGCACGACGACTATCCCGCCGACGCCAAGGACCAGGTGGCATCGGCGGCGGCCGGGATGATGGGCCTGAAAATCCTCGAAGTGGCCGGCGACCAGCGGAAAGATCAGCGCGAATACGGCGTTATCGACCCCGACCCGAAGACGATTCGAGTCGGCGCCACCGGCGTGGGCGAGCGGATCGTCATGCAAGACAAGGACGGCAAGAAACTGCTGGCCCTGGTGATCGGCAAGGAAGTGCCCGACCGCGACCGGCCGGGACTGCGCTACGTCCGCAAGGTCGGCGAGAACCCGATCTACGTCGTCGAGATAAACACGTCCAAACTCTCCACGAAGTTCGACGTCTGGATCGAGCGAAACCTGCTGGGGATAACGACCTGGGACATGCGCCGCTTGTGGTTTCGGGACTACTCGGTCGATGAGCTGAACGCGGCCCTGATCCAACGCGGAGATATGCGGATCGCCTACGACGACGCCGGCCAGCAACGTTGGAAGCTGATCGAGGACCGGAAGTACGAGGCCAAAAAATGGGTTCCGGTGAAACTGGCCGAAGACGAGGAGTTGAACGTAGCCAAGCTCGACGAGATGAAGACCGCCCTGGACGACCTGAAGATCGTCGACGTCAGACCCAAGCCGGCCGGTTTGAGCGCCGATCTGAAGACGGACGCCGGTTTCGCCGATCAGCGGGAGGCCGTCCAATCGCTGGCCCGCAGGGGATTCTTCGTGGCCAAGCTCGACAAGCGGGTGGAATTATTCTCCAACGAGGGCGAGGTCCGCGTGACCATGAAGGACGGCGTCGAGTACGTCCTGCGGTTCGGCGAGATCGCCGTCGGCAGCACGGTCAAGAAGGATGAGCAGCCGAAGGAGGGCGAAGAAGCCAAGCAGCCCGACGATGGAGTGAACCGCTACCTGTTCGTCATGGCCGAGTTCAACTCGGACATCATCCCCAAGCCGCAATTCGAGCCGTTGCCCGAGATTAATGTAGCACAGCCGCCCCCGGCTGTGCAGAATCCCCCGGGACAGCCGGGGGCGGCTGTCCCACAAGTGAAGGAAGGCGACGAAAAGAAACCGGACGAGAAGAAACCCGAGGCGGAAAAGACCGACGAAGACCAGCCACCCAAACCCGCCGAGAAAACCGAGGCCGAACTGAAGGCCGAACGCGAGCGGATCGAGAGGGACAACCAGCGGAAGCAGGACGAATACGATCGGCTTCTGGTCGATGGAAAGAAGCACGTGGCCGACCTGAACGCCCGCTTCGCCGACTGGTATTACATCATTTCCAACGAAGTCTACCAGAAAATCCGTCTCGCCCGCGACGAGCTAATCAAGGAGAAGGAAAAACCGGCCGAGGGCGAACAGGGTAAAGCTGATCCTTCAGATGTGCCCAGCGACGTGGCCTTTCCCGCCGAGGTGTTGGAGAAGCTCAAGGCCCAGCAACCGGCCGGGGAAAAGTAACATAAAGCCGCGACCGGTGGTCGCGCTAGGTCAATCGCGGTCGCAAATTGCACAAACGCCCGCCGACTGCGGTCGGCGGGGGAAATGGCTTAACGGTTGCGGAGTTCCCCATGGATTACTCCTTTTTCGCCAACCCGCCACCGCAGCAATTCTACACGGGCATCGGCGTGGGCATTCTCTTATCCGCGATTCTAATCGTCGCTTTTCTCCGGCGGTCCAATCGCACCAAACCGACGCGATCCCTCACCTTGGTCGTCCTCGCATTGATCTCCGGCCCGCTGCTGGGGGCCGGAATTTGCGGGTTAGCGATACTGTTGGGAGCCTTCTACCACGTGGACAGATGGTATTATCTTGAGGCTTTTGTGAAGGTGGGCGCTATCGCGGGCGTAATCGTCGCAATCCTGATTGGCCTGTTGGCCAAACCCGTTCGCAACAACGCCTCGAAATCCGCGAAGACCGACGATGTCACGAAGTCCTCCTGACAATCACGTGGTTGCTGATAACGCGAAGGGAGAACAACACAATGACCTCGACTTCAAATCCGATCCGTTGGCACGGAAACAAATCCTGCTGGAGACGGCCAAGGCTGCGAACGCTGTCGATTTTGATTGTTTTCTTGATCGGTAGCCCCGATCTTGCTTTGTGCAAGGAGAAGCCGGAATATCCGGTCGTGTGTATTTCTTCTCCCGTCGTGTCGCCATCCGGGGATAGCGTGGCTTTCGTCGCTGCGCGTGCCGATCCAAAGATGTATCAGGGACTTTTCAGCGAGAAAACCACTCCTACCGAGCGGGCTCGTACGTTCCATGAGTATAGTGCGACTTTTTCCTCGTGGCTTTGGGTGCTTTCGCTGAAAGACGGAAAAGTTCACGATACCCAAACGGAGGTGGTGCCATGCAGCGGTAGTATTGCATGGAGTCCGAGTGGTTCACATGTTGCGTTTGTATCGGGACTGATTAAACGGGACGCAAAGAAAAGTTCTTCTCTAAACGATCAAATTTATTGTTTCTCTCTGCGCAACGGCAAGGTTACGGCACGGTATGGTACTTCCGGTTGCCGCTCTCCGAAGTATAGTGCCGACGGACAATTCCTCGCATTCGTCCAAGACAACGATCTGGTCGCCGTCAACCTTTCCAACAATCAAACAAAAACGCTGCAAGACTCGGTATGGCGCTGGCAGTTGTGCTGGAATCCAAAAAGTCCTCAATTGTATTACATCCGAAAAGGATCGGTGTGCGAATACAACCTGAGCAATAATAAACAGAGGGTTCTTTTTTCTGCGAACACTGAAAAGGATCAGTATGCCAGCTTTCCGATTTGTTCGCCTGACGGCAGGCAAGTAGGGTTCCATCTTAACGATAAATGGTTCCACACTATTAATCTGGCGTCCCTTGAAGTCGAGCGTCGTTTCAAATGCGACCATTATTTCGTTGACTTCGACTGGAATTTCTCGGGAATCTGCTATCTCGATACGGCAGACGGCGAGTATAAGAGCAGAGCCCGGCTGTTGGTATTTGATCCCAACACGGGTCAGTCGTCGTTGGTCGCCACGGGACCGTTCGCAATGCCTCGGTGGCTGAATAAATCTGAAATTCTAGTGCGACGCGGAAACGTCGAGTTGTGGACTTATCCTGTCACGGGCGGACAAGGCAAGCGAGTGTTTTCCGGCGAGAAGACTCCACGGTAACCTGGCGCGACCAACGGTCGTGGTTTTATGGGCGAAAGTACGTCGGCTCCGTGATCCGCGTGCCGGGGGGGAGCTTTTCCGCGAGTTCCTCGGCGTCCAGCGCGTAGAGCGGGCTGATCTCCACCTCTACCTCGTCGGAAACCTCAGCACCGGCCCAGCGTAACCAATCGCGATGCAACGCCATCAACTGGTCGCGGACAATCTCCGGCGTGTCCTGCTCCGCCCCCGAAGCATTCTTTAGCGGGGCAAACGCCAGCCGGCGATCCACCTCCATCACAATCGCATTGCGGGCCTGCGGCATCAGGTCAAAGATGAACCGCTCGAACTTCACCGCGTTCGGCTCCGAAGGCTCGACTCGCCGGCCGGAGTGGTCGAGGTGAGCAACCGCCTTCCGTGCTACGTGGAACGGAAGCGCATCGGCCGATTCGGCGGAGCGCCGCAACAGTCCGGCGGAGATTACGTGGACGGCGATGCTGCCGGCCCAGATCGTCAGCGATCCGTCCGGGTTGCGCCGGTTCGCCGCCTCCTCGGGCAAGTCGCTGTATTCGATCACATACAGCCGTCCGTCAACCTGCACGACGTTCCCCACCCGCTCCAACGGATCGCGCTTGGCGATGACTTGCGTCGTAAGCTCCGAATCGGCCAGCAGGTGGTGGCCGATCATCTCCAGCCCGCAGATATCAACCAGCGGATTGTCCACCTGGAAGTAGAACAGGTGTTGGATGCCGCGTCGCTGGATGTCGTCCAGCGCGCCGCCGTGGAGCAAGGCGGCCGACATGCCGCCGTGTCCGTCGGGGCTGGCGGCGATTCGCCCGTGTTCCTCCAGCAACACGCGGCCGGTCTCGGCGTCTACCGCGGGCATTGTGCCCTGGCAAAAGATCAGCAGGTCTTCGGCCGGCAGCCCGAACCGCTCGTGGGCGGCGAAAAACTCGACCGTTTGCCGATGCGTGGCGGGGCTGGTCATCAGGTAGAGCGGAATCCGCGCGCCGTAGCGCCGGGCCGCGGCGACGATTTTCTCGACGTGAATCTGGAAGAGTGTTTTGCCCGAAAGCGGCCCGATGGGAAACATCCCTTTCGGCTTGCCGAATTCCAGCCGCGTCCCTTGCCCGCCGGCCACCAGGATTGCGCCGATCCGTCCAGCGCGGATCTCCATCGCGCCGCGGCGCCGGGCTTTGCTTTGTTCGGCGGTCGTTACACTGTCCAAGCGAATCGCCGGCGGCGGCTCGGCCCGCGCGATCAACTCATGCACGTCGCTCGGCCGGTCGCGGTCCGCGTGGAGCCGGCGGATCAGCTCGAAATCGATTCGGTCGATCTGCTCCGCCAGCGAGCGGCGCTGTTCCGTATCGAGCCGGTCCCAGAAGGCCAACAGGTGTTCCTGGCCGTGCGGGCCGAGGACGGCGTGGAGTCGTTCTTTCGGCATAAAGTTTAGCCCGTTGAAAAAGTGTGCCACTGCTGGCTTGTCCAGCAGTGCAGGGGGAAAACTCCCGGAAAAACACTGCTGGACAAGCCAGCAGTGGCACCCAAACTCCCGAAGACCAACTTTTTCAACGGGCTGCTAAACGACCTTTTATTCGTGGCGATTGAACCAAGCGCGCCTCTGGAAGGGGAGTTTTTCCCGCTGCACACCCGGCTGTTCGGCAACGCCGATGGGCAACAAGATGCGGACGGTCCGATCCGGTGGAACGCCCAACAGCCGGCCGATTCGGCCCGCGCGGTCCTCGCCGCGCAACACCCCGTCGAGCCACACACTGGAATAGCCCAACGCGGTAATTGCCAGGAGCATGTTTTCCACCGCCGCCGCGCCATCCTCGACGGCGAACGAGATGCCCGAAAAGACCGGCCGCGGATCGGCAACGCAGGCGATTATCGCCTTGGCCGAGCGGCAAACCGGCTTGTCGACGATCTCGACGATCTGTCCGAGCAGCGCCGGATCATCGACGATCACGAACGTGACGACCTGCTCGTTCTTCGCCGAGGGGGCCTGAATGCCGGCCTGAACGATCCGCTCCAAGTCCTCGCGCGGCACGGGCGCGTCGGTGAACCGGTCGCGATAGCTGTATCGTTTGGCAATGGTTTCAAATAGTTCCATAACGCATTATTCCTTATCCGCCGCTGGTTTGCAGTAGGAAAGCGTCAACAACACGTAGCCGGTGACCAGACTCGGCTCGCCCTCGAGCCAACGGGCGTTTTCGTTCACCCACGAGCCGTCGCCGCGCTGACGCTTGAGCAGTTCGGCGAGCAGTTCCCGGCGCCAATCGTGCCGGTTCCCCTCGGCGTCTACGAGTTGTTCCATGCCGGCGGCGTCGAGCGCCTTGGCCAGGGTGTGATAGTAATAATAGAGACCGGCCTGACCCATGCCTGGATTGCTGGTGAGATCGTAGTGCCGGCCGATCCATTTGACGGCGGCCTTTACCCGCGGATCGTCCGACTTGACGCCGGCGTAGATCATGCTCTTCAATCCGGCGTAGGTCATCGAGCCGTAGCTGCGCAATCCGCCGTTGGGGGTTTTTCCGGCCTGGCTCTGGCCGCCGGCGGCGGGCGTGTAGTAGAAACCGCCGTCGGGATTTTTCGTCGGGAAGGGAAGCGTGTTGTGTTCGCTTTCCAGGTTTTGACAGCGGGAAATAAACACCAGGGCCTTCTTAATCGCCTCGTCGTCCGGCCCCGCGCCGGCCGCCCGCAGCGCGTCGATCAGAAATTGCGTATTCGACAGGTCCGGCCGCTTGTGCTTTCCGTAACCGGCGCCGCCATAGCTGGGGCTGGACTTGTCCAGACCTTGGTTCTCGGTCCACTGGTCCGCCTTGAGAAACCGCTCGGCATTTCCGATCAACTTATCGTATCGACCGCCGCGGTTGGCCTCGGCGAAACAGACCAGCGCCAGGCTGGTTTCGTAGTTGCGGTAGAGGCTGGCTTTCAAGGAGATGGCTCCGTCGGGCTGAACGAAGCCTTCGAGATATTTGAGGCTCCTTGCCACCGCCGGATCGTCCGGCGAGCGGCCGTGGCGGAGCACCGAGGCGGCGACCAAGGCCGTCGCACCCGGCCCGGCGTAGGCCGCGTATGAACCGTCGGCAGATTGGGCCTTGGTTCGCAGAAAGTCGATTGCCCGATCCACGGCCTTGGCGTAAGCACCGGCATCGGCGTCGGGCGAAGCCGGCTCCTCGGCCGCTTGGACCGTCCCAAACGACAGCAAGAATAGCACTCCGACGCAGCCGAACAATCGGCGTCTCATCTCTCGCCTCCTTTACGGCAGAATGGCCAGAACCTCATCCTCGCCCATAATGAGCAACTCGTCGTCGTCGATCACGACTTCCATGCCGGCGTAGCTGCCGAACAAGACGCGGTCGCCTTCGCCGACCTGCGGTTGGGCGTGCGAGCCGTCCGGCAATCTCCGGCCGTCGCCGACCGACAACACCCGTCCTTGCCTAGGTTTCTCCTTGGCGCCGTCGGGCAGTACGATGCCGCCGGCGGTAGTCTCTTCGGCCGGCAGACGTTTGACAACAACATTGGCATTCAAGGGCACGATTTTCATGGACGTTTAATCCTCCCGCATGTTAATATCAACCTTTATTCTTGCACGCATGGCCTTTCCAGACAAGGCACCCACCACACGGAGGGGCGTTTGCCGCGGATATTCGCGCCGCCGGGGACTGGTCCATTTTTCGGCGAGAAAGCGCATTTTGCCGACAAACGGTTGGCCGAAAACATGGACCTGTCCCCTTCCCTCGGCGCCAGGGGGACAGACCCATTTTTGCGGCGATCAAGCCAATTCATACGGCAATGCCCCTCGCGCCGCGAAAATTGGGACAGTCCCCCGTGAACGGTTAGCGGCCTGCCAAACGTCATCGCCGCTTCCTGTACGTCCAATCCGCTTCGGTCAATCCCAGCCGGGCCAACCAACGTCCACTGACGGACTGCTCGACTTTCTTCTCGGCCGCGTTGGTCTCCGGGGGCGACTCCGCCGCACCGGCCTTGGCGCGCCCTTCCAATTCGGCGTGCCGGCGGGCGAGCTTCGCTCGCTCCACCGACAACTCGACTTCCGCTCGACGCAATTTCTCCCGCCATTGCTCCTGCAATTGTTCGAGCCGCTCCCGCTCCCGCTGGATCACGGCGTCGCCGTCGATAGCCTGATCTGTCGCGGCCGACCGCTCGGTTTCGATCTTAGCGTCGCCGTCTTGCTGCTGCAACCGCCGCCGCAGTTCCTCGATTTCCCGGTCCTTTTCGGCAATCACCTTTTCCGTGGTTTGAAGCACGTCCTCGATCTTCAGGCGTTCGACCTGCTGTTGGCGGTCGCTCTGGTCGAAATCGGTTTCCAGCACGTCCAGGATGCGGCGTTTCTCCGTTTCCCAGTCGAGGATTCCGTTTCGCGTCGGTTCTCCGTCGGCGCGATTTTCCGTATTCGATCGGGCCTCGTCGAATTGCCACTGAAGTTCGGCGTGCTTCGCCTTCAGATCGCGGAGATCGTCCAGTGCCATCTCGTAGCGGCGCCGGTAGCCTTCGCCGTTGCAGTACTCGGCCAGCCCACCTGCCGCCGCGGCGGGCTCCTCTTCCAGCCGCTGAAGATGCCGCTCGAGCGCGTCCTCGGCATGTTTTAGACGCGCCTGATGCGCGTCGAGAAATTCTCGCGCGCGGTCGCGCTGGACATGAAGTGACGCGGCAAACTGTTCGACCCAGTTTTCCGATTCGGATGTCGGCAGAAGCAATGGATCCATGGCCGTCGTTTCTTATAATCGACTGCGACGCGAAAAACGTCGATATCCCCGGCACATTCGGAATATTCGTCCCGAAGGCGACGAGGCGACAACGCCCCCAGTACATTTATACGTCACACCGACGCCAACGACGGAAAGAGAAAGCGATTGACACGTTTAGCAGCCGCCGGCACGGCGGCTTGCGGCGGAAGGGCAGGAAAGCATGACCTGTCGGGGGCTGTCTATTATGCGCGGCTCGCGGTAAAATAAGACGCAAACACGACTCGCGCCGACGGACGGAACAATGGACGAGATGGAAGTCCGCGATCTGATCGACCAGGCGGTTGCCGCGCTCAACGGCGGCGATTACGTCCGCGCGGTGGGTATCGGCGATCAACTCGCATCGGTCGCGCCGGATCGCGCGGTGGTCAGCGCGATCCGTGCCCAGGCGTTGCTTGGGGCCGACGCCCCGGATGAATCGTTCGACGAAGCCCGTCGGGCGGTCGAACTTGCCCCGCGCGACCACCATGCACACCAACTGCTGGCGATGGCCGCCTGGCGCACCGAGCGGCTGCGCGTGGCCCAAGAGGCGTTTCAGCGGGCGATTGTCCTTTCCGACCGCCGGCCGGCGCTGTTGAGCGAGTACGCCTGGTTCATGGCCGCCGAGCGCGGTCCGAAATTGGGCGAGCAGGCCGCCCGCGAGGCCATCGAGGCCGACTCGGACTCATCCACTGCCTGGGCGGCGTTGGGCCTGGCGCAGTTCCGCCTACACCGACGCAACGACGCCGAAAACAGTCTCCAGCAGGCGCTCCGGCTCAACCCAAACGACATCTACGCCCAGTCGGCGATGATCACTCTGCTGCAAGACCAGCACGAGGACGGCAAGGCCGAGGCGCTGGCCGGCCTGCTGGAAGAACACGCCGGCACGGAAGAACTCGTCGCCGCCGTGCATCGCGAGGCCAAGCTGCGGCGGGTCGAACGAATGTTGGTCGAACGCAAGGTCGATCCCGACGAAGTTTCAACCGAGCCGCGAACTTTCCGTTGGATGTGGCTGTTGGTCGCCGTCGCGGTCGTCGCCCCGTTGCTCTATTTAATCGATCCTTGGTTGTCGCTCGCGGTTGTGGTGTTGACCGTAGTTCTGCTGATTGTGTTGCGACAATGGTTGGATTGAGAGGCTCGATATTGAACCGTATTTTTCAATCGCTGTTGATTCTCTCCACGGTTGGATTTTCCTGGCTGTCGATGATGGCGCTACACGAGTGCGGCCACGTGCTGCACGGTTGGCTTAGCGGCGCGAAGCCGGCCGGCGTTTATCTGCCGCTTATCGGTTTTTCTCGAACCGAGTTCGCCGCCAACCCGCATCCGTTGTTTGTCGTCTGGGGCGGGCCGCTGTGGGGATGCCTGCTGCCGCTGGCGATTCTCGCCGGCGTTCGACTGCTGAGCGCGACTGCCGCTGGCGGCTTCGCAACAAAGACGGCAAAACGATACGGGTATCTTGCCACGTGGTTCGCCGGATTCTGCCTGATCGCCAACGGCGGATACCTGGCGGGCGGGGCTTTTTTGGGCGGCGGCGGGGCCGACGACCCCGGCGTGATCCTGCAACACGGCGGCGCCCGATGGCAGTTGCTCGCCTTCGGACTGCCCGCAATCGCCGCCGGACTTTTTCTCTGGAACGGACTCGGGCCATATTTCGGACTCGGACCGAGCCGCGGCAAAGTAGATCGCACGGCGGCCGTCGGTGTGACGATCGCCTTGCTGTTGGTTGCGTGTGCGGCGGTCTTGATAGGAAACCGCTAAGGTGCGGCCGCCGCTTGCGGTTTCGCATGGAAGCGGCTTTATGACGCCTTGAGCTTCGCCAACTCGACCTCGGCGGCGGCGAGTTGCCGCTCGAGCGATGTCAACTCCTCGGGGTCGTCCATCTGCCTCTTCACGCCGGACAACTGCTGCTGGAGCGATTGAATCCGCTGTTGGAGAACGTGCGTCTTTTTCTTGATCTTTTTGTCCATGAGAAAACCGACCAGAGTGAAACGAGTTCGGGTTTTTTGCTTGCGAAATCGCAAGCGGTTTGACAATCACTATCCACTATCCACTACCCACTACCCACTATCCACTATCCACTACCCACTACCCACTACCCACTACCCACTACCCACTATCTTCTCCACCATCGCCAACGCTTCCTCCTTGGTGTGAAGCGTTCGGTCCAACTGTGCGTCGCGGACTCGCTGCAAGAGGATTTTGTACCGCGGACCGGCCGGGATGCCGTGGGCCAGCAGATCGTCGCCGGTCAACAGTGGCGGCGGATCGAACACCTCCGGCGGCTGCGCCAAGAGCCGGCGGCAATGGGCCGCCGCCTCCGTGCCCGCCGGCGTCGCGGCCGCGGTGAGCATCAGCAGATCGTCGATCCCCTCGGCCACCAGCAGCGGTTGGAGCTTCGACCAGGGCATTTCCGCGGCTTTCAGCAGTGCATCGCGGTGTTTCACGAGCCAGCAGACACGATTTCGTTCGTCGTTCGACAGCCGCCACCGCCGGCAGACCTTTGTCGCCCCGACCGAATCAATCCACGGAGCCAACAGCGCGGCCAGCGCGGCCGGAAATCCGCGCCCGTCGCCCAACTGCGAGAGCAACTTCTCCGTCTCGTCGAATCTTCGCCGCCCGGCATCGTTGCGGGGCACGATCTCCGGCAACAGTTCCGCGGCCAGTCCGGTCTCGAGCAACAGCCTTACGCCGACCGCGCGGCTTCGATCGGCCAACAGACGCCGCATCTCGACGGCGATCCGCTCGGGGCTGACCGCGTGAATCTCGGCGGCCATTTCGGCGACGGCCCGACGGGCTTCCTCGTCGAGCGTGAAATCGAACGCGGCCGTAAACCGGACCGCGCGGAGCATCCGCAGCTTGTCCTCGGCGAACCGGTCGCGGGCGTTGCCGATCGCGCGGACCACTCGGGCGGCGAGGTCTTTCTGCCCGCCGACGAAGTCGATCACCTGCTGCCCGATCGGATCGAAAAACATCCCGTTGATCGTGAAATCGCGGCGCGACGCGTCCTCGGCGGCGGTGCTGAAGGAGACGCTATCGGGATGTCGGCCGTCGCTGTAGGCGGCGTCGCGGCGGAACGTGGTCACCTCGACCAACCCCGCCGGCTTCGGCCCGATCACCGAAATCACTCCGAAAGCGGCGCCGATGGCCAACGTGCGTCGGCGGCCGAACAGCGCGCGAATCCGCTCCGGCTCGGCGTCGGTGGCCACGTCGTAGTCGACGGGCGTACGGCCGATCAATTGATCGCGGACGCATCCGCCGGCCCAATACGCCTCGAAGCCCGCCCCGCGCAGACGGCGGACCACTTCCAAGGCAAATCGGCGTTGTTCTTCGGGAACTAGAGTCGGCATAAACATGCATTGTGAACATTGGGCGTTCAATTTACAAGCGCTCGGCGTTATGACAGCTTACCATCGACCAACTCGATCACGCGCCGCCGGGCGTCCGAGTCCCATGAGAAACGGTGTTCAATCCCCGGGCGGAGGAAACATAGCGCCAACTCGGCCGGGGGCGATCCGAGAATCTTCTCGGCGGCCAGGGCGTAGAGCAACATCTGCATTTCGTACCCCGCCGCGACCGACGCCATATTTTCCGCCGTCACTTGGTTTGTCTTGAAGTCGATCAGCCGCCAGCGGCCGGCGTCGTCGCGGTAAATACAGTCGATGAACCCTTGCAGGTATCGGCTGCCGCTTGCGGTTTCGCACTCGGTTTTACGATCTTCCGGCGGCCATGCCAGTAAGAACTCAAGTTCCCGATACAGTTCCTTGGCGGCGGCCAGTTCCGCGGCACGCGGCGAGCGGAGAAACCGCCCGACCATTTCGATCGGCTCGTTCAGATCGAGTCCTTCCGCCGGGAGGTGCTCGGGGGCCAGGCGCTCGACCAACTCTTGCACGTCCCCGGGCCGGGCAAAATCGATCTGCTCCAGCACGGCGTGGACCAGAGTGCCCAAACCGCGCGGGTCCAATTGCGGCTCGGGCGAAGCGGTTTCATCCAATCGGTCAGCGGCGGGAACGTTCGCGCCGACATGCAGCTCACCGCTAAGACGCGAGAAAGAAAATTGCCGTCGCGCGGTCCGATCGACTTCCGGCGGCGCAAGGTATCGCGGCTGCCTGCCCGCGCTGTCGGCGGCCATTTGCCCCGCCTTTTCCACGATCTTTTCCAAGTCGCGGCGCAGCCGGAGATCGACCGGCTTGGATTGGATCGATGGCGGTTCGGTGGTTACGGTGACTAGGGGTTCGGGGTTCGGGGTTCGGGATTCGAGATTCGGGGTATCAGTATTATTGACCTCTGACCTCTGACCTCCGACCTCTGACCTCGGCCCTCCGCCCTCGGACCTCGCCCCGCCGCCCGCCCGCCGCGGCCGGCCGGCCGGCGCCGCTCC
>JAUWNG010000197.1 GCA_030612765.1 Planctomycetota bacterium | reverse complement strand
AGTCGCGGGGCGTTAAGGTTCATGTTAAACCACCAGCGGCGTTGTGACAATTCATGCCCGCGACTATTGCACGGATGCGCGAGAAGAGTAGAATATACTCAAATCGTTCGTTTTGTGAGGTTTGGGCTCCGCATTTCCTTTTTCGGAGGTGTCCCCAATGTCTCCAGCGAATCTTCCATCGACCGAAAGGCAGCCATCAAGGCGGTCTGCTCCGGCCCGGCCGAAGCCAATCGCGGTGAGCGGCCGTCGGGTATCGGGCATCGAGCGGTTTCTTGCCCGTTATCTGCTCCGCGCGGTCGGCTCTCCGCCGTTGCGGCTTGTGCTTTGGAACGGCGAAGAGATCGCCGCGAGCGACGCCCCGTCGCCGGCCCGCGTCGTTCTGCGAGATCGCGCGACGTTCTGGAAAGTGCTGCTCGATCCGAACTATCGGTTCGGCGAGGCCTACAGCGACGGACGGCTCGTGGTGGAAGGCGATTTGGTCGCTTTTTTGGAAACGATCAATCGCACGCGCTCGGCGGCGGGCCGCTCGGGAAGCCTCGTCCCTTCCGCGCTGTTGCGCCGGCTGCATCGCGCCGCGGCAAACACCGTCCGCGGCGCACGCCGAAACATCCATCGCCACTATGATCTGGGCAACGATTTTTACCGGCTCTGGCTCGACGACGAGATGGTCTACAGCGGCGCGTATTTCTCCTCCCCGTCGATGACGCTCGAAGAGGCGCAGCGGGCGAAACTGGATTACGTCTGCCGAAAGCTCTGGTTGCGGCCTGGAGAGACGGTCGTCGAAATCGGCGGCGGCTGGGGTGCGCTGGGACTGCTGCTGGCCCGCGACTACGGCGTTACCGTCAAGTCGTACAACGTATCGAGGGAGCAGGTTCAATTTGCCCGCCGCCGGGCGAAGGCCGAGGGGCTGGACTCCCGCGTGGAGTTCGTCGAGGACGACTATCGCAACGCCGCCGGCCGGTTCGACGCGCTGGTCTCGCTGGGTATGTTGGAGCACGTCGGCGCGGCCCATTACCGCGAGTTCGGCCGCGTGGCCGACCGTTGCCTGAACGACGGAGGCCGCGGATTGATCCAGTCGATCGGACAAGACCGCTCCAGCGAGACCAACCCCTGGATCGAACGGCGCATCTTCCCCGGCGCGTATCCGCCCACGCTGCGGGAAATGATGGACATCTTCGAGACGCCGGGCTTCTCCGTCCTCGACGTGGAAAATCTGCGGCTGCACTACGCCGAAACGCTTCGCCGGTGGTTGGATCGTTTCGAGGCGTCGGCCGGACGAGTGGCGGAGATGTTCGACGAGCGGTTCGTCCGCACATGGCGGCTTTATCTGTCCGGCTCGATCGCGGCGTTCAGCACCGGCGGGCTGCAACTGTTCCAGGTGGTCTTCGCCCGCTCGGGATCGAACGACGTACCCCGAACCCGTAATACATAAAGCCGCCCGTTGAAAAAGGGTGCCACTGCTGGCTTGTCCAGCAGTGTTGTTCCGGGAGTTTCTTCCATGCACTGCTGGACAAGCCAGCAGTGGCACCCAGTGTCCGGTCGCGGCTTTATGGGCCGGTCACGCCGCGTGTTCCTTGCTCTCCTGGTTCAGCTTGTTGTACAACGTTTTCAAGCTGATGCCGAGTTCCTCGACGGCCTTGGACTTGTTGCCCCGGTGACGGTCGAGCGCCTCGTGGATCGCACGCATCTCCAGGTCGCGGAGATTCAACGTCTCCGTGGATCGGGTAACGGAGACGGCCGTCCCCTGGGCGAAGAACCGTCGCGGCAGATGTTCCAGCTTTATCGGCGGCGAGTCGCAAAGGATCATCGCGTGTTCGATCACGTTGGCCAACTCGCGGACGTTGCCGGGCCACGTGTGTCCGGTGAGCGCGTCGAGCACGTCGGGCGAAAAGACCGCGTCCTCGCTTCCCCGCGGCGCGCCGAACCGCGCCGCCAGATGCCGGGCCAACAGCGGAATGTCGTCGATCCGTTCCCGCAGCGGCGGCAACGGTATCTCGAAGGTGTTGATGCGGAACCAAAGATCCTCGCGAAATTCGCCGTCGGCGACCATCGCGGCCAGATCGCGGTTGGTGGCGCAGATCACCCGCACGTCGCAGATCGACGCCTCGTTGTCGCCCACACGGCGGACCTCCCCGTTTTCGAGGAACCGCAGCAGCTTCGCTTGCATCGACTTGGGCAACTCGCCGATCTCGTCGAGAAACAGGGTGCCGCCGTTGGCCACCTGCAACAGTCCGGTGCGATGGTCGTCGGCCCCGGTGAAAGACCCCTTGCGATGGCCGAACAACTCGCTTTCGATCAGATTCTCGGGCAGTGCGCCGCAGTTGACCGGGACCAGCGGCATTTCCGCCCGAAGGCTTTGGTCGTAAACCGCGCGGGCGACCAGTTCCTTTCCGGTTCCGGTCTCGCCCTGGATCAGCACGGTCGAGTTGGTCGGGGCGACTTTTTCCACCAGCCGGAAAACCTGCCTCATTCCCTCCGACCGGCCGATCAGGTCCACCGCCCCCTCGATCCGCTTGAGCCGCTGTTTGATCGCCCGATATTTGTAGGTCAACTCGCGTTTCTCGGCCACGCGCCGCAAGACGGCCTCAAGGTCGACCAGCTTGCACGGTTTCGTAAGGTAGTCGAACGCTCCGTGTCGCAGGGCGGCGACGGCCGTCTCCAGCGACGACTTGCCCGTCAGAACCACGGCCTCGGTGTCGGGCGAAAGCTGTTTTGCCCGGGCGATCACCTCGATGCCGTTGCAGCCGGGCATGTCCAGATCGACCAGGATGCAATCGTAGGTGTTGCGGTCCAAGGCGGCCACGGCGGTCGCGCCGTCGGGGCAGATCGTCGCCTCGTGACCCATCCGCGGCAACTCAAGGCGCATCAACTCCTGCAACGATTTCTCGTCGTCGGCGAACAACAGCTTCAGTCTCTTATGCGGCTCGGGAGTGGAAATAATCGTCGCTCTCCTTCCTGGAAGCCGCCAGCGGCAGGCGGATGCGGAACGTCGATCCGCGGCCCGCGCCGGCGCTCTGGGCTTCAATTTCACCGCCGTGATCGGCGATAATTCGATACGTGATGGACAGCCCCAATCCGATGCCTTGGCCGCCTCGGCGGCGGGTGAAGAACGGCTCGAAGACGTGCTCCAACACCTCGGGCGTCATACCGCACCCGTCGTCGGAGACCGCCAGCACGGCGTAGCCCTCGCGGGTTTCCAACCCGACGCGAACCGTGCCGCCGTCGGCCGAACTGTCCAGGGCATTGCTCAACAGATTCAACACGATCTGCTTGATCTCCTGTGGATTCACCTTCGCCGGCACCGGCCCGGCGGGGGCGAACTCGACGTGCTTCCGCTGGTACTTGCCCAAGTGGCCGATCATGTCGATTACGCCGCGGACCAACTCGCCCAACTCGGTCTCTTCGCGTTTGCCCGGTCCGATGCGGGAGAAGTCCAATAACTTTTCGGTGATCCCCTTGCAGCGGAAGGCCTCGGTTTGGATCATCCGCAGATAGTCGCCGACCACTGCGCGTTGCGGGTCGTTTTCGTCGAGCGCGGTTTGGAGGCGGCCCTCCAACGATTCGGCGCACATGGCGATCGAGGCCAACGGGTTGTTGATCTCGTGGGCGACTCCGGCGGCCAGGAAGCCCACGCTGGCCAACTGCTCGCTGCGGACCACCTGCTTGGTGCGCACCCGCACTTGGCGGTCCAGATCGTCGCGGATTTCCTGAAACCGGGCGGTCATGTCGTTCATGGCCTTGGCCAACTCGGCCATCTCGTCCTCGGTGTCGAGCCGGATACGGTAGCTGAACTCGCCGGCGGCCACCCGCCGCGAACCGGCGATCAGCATCCGCAACGGACGGAATACCCAGCGATAGGACAGCCGCATGAACAAAAGGAAAAACAGCCCGGCCGACACGGTGGCCGTCCATGCGCTGACGATCAACACTCGATACTGTCCGCGCACTTCGTGGGAAAAGCCGGCCAGCTTCGAGTGCAAGTGGCTGGGTAATTCCGAGGCGAGAACCTGCAACTGTTCCAATTCCACGTCCAGCCAGCCGATCTTGACGTTGTCGAGCATCCAGTCCTCGTCGTGGTTGGCCGTGCGGATGCGCTCCAGTTGGGCCTCGATCTTGCGGACCGTCTCACGCTCGCGCTGGTGGTCGGACATGTGCGGGGAAAAGGGGACAGTCCCCATTTGTGCGACGACCATGCAAGCATGGTACCCGCCGGAGGGCCGTTCCGGCAAATGGGGACTGTCCCCTTTTCCCCCAGCCCGCGCTTCGTTGTCCAGTTGGTCCCGATATCGCTCCAGTGTCCGATCGACCTCGTCCAACTGGCCGCGAAACTGGTCGCGTGCCATCCGCACCCGCATCGGCACGAGATCGTGATCGGTGTTGGGGAAAGTGTTTATTCGCAGCCCGCGCAATTCTCCGACGGTGATCCGCAGATCGCTCACGTGGGTGCTGAGTTCCGCCGCCAGCGGCAACTCGCTCACGCGCCAACTCAGGCTGTTGACCAGGTTGCGGTAGGCGTAGGTGGCCACCAGTCCGGTGCTGGAAAGGATCGCCACGACCAGCACCAGCAAGGCCAGCCCCAGCAGCAGCTTTCGGCGGATTGGACAATTCGACAGCACCAGCGACCTCCTTGTCGCAGGCGAAAAGGGGTACCAAAATGGGGCGGGAGCGTAGCAAAACCAGGCACTTAGGGCAAGAGAGAACCTTGTAGCGGATTATTCATAAGGGCACCACGGGAATTGGCCCGCAAAAACAGCCGTTTAGCCCCGGGTGAATACACCTCGTTGTTCTACACGAATACAAATCGAGGACCGTTTACGGTCCTTGCCGCGTAAGCGGTATTAGGCCCGGCGTTTACGCCGGGTTGGCGAAGCGGCGTCCCGTTTGTTTTCGTTGTCACGCCCGTTTACGGGTGTCCTTCCCGTTGCGATTCAACGACGAGGAGACCCGTAAACGGGCCTGACAACCTCAAATATCTTGCCCACTCTAACCCGGCGTAAACGCCGGGCCTAATACCGCCTGCGGCGGAAACGCCCGTAAACGGGCGTATTTTTACGAAACACGGAACTCTTTCACAATATCCAATATGTGTAGAACAACAAGGGGAGTTTTGGGGGCAGAGCGCATGGGAGTTTTGGGGTCAGAGCGCATTTAGTCATTAAGGTTATTACACAATCAAAACACCACCGTGAGAATCGGGACCGGGTGGCCTCGGGCGGTTGCACGCCCCGGAAACCAACTACGCCTACGACGCCGCCGGACAACTCCTCTCCACAACCGATCCGCTGAGCAATGTCACCGCCTACGAGTACGACTCGCTCGGTCGATTGATCGAGCAGACCGGACCCGACCCGGACGGAGAAGGCCCGTTGGAAAGCCCCGTGACGACTTACGCCTACGACGCCGCCGGAAACCTCGCCTCCGTCGCCGACCCGCTCGGCAAGCTCGCGGTGCAGGAGGAAAAAATCGCTCGGCCGGAGAACAAGCTCCAGAAAAAGAACGAGGTCATCTCTGAACTGATGGAGGAAAATGTCCGCGCAAAAAAATCCATTGGGGAACTCTGAACGGACGTTGGGTTCCCCATGATACCCGCGACGAAGTGGTCGATTACGTGCGC
>JAUWNG010000060.1 GCA_030612765.1 Planctomycetota bacterium | reverse complement strand
CCATCTCCGGCCTGGCGTCCGACGGGGCCGACTGCGACGGGGCCTCGGCGATATGTTGGTGGTGGGTGATTTTGTACGCCCAAAACCCCAGCAGCATCACGCCCATGATTACCGTGGCGACCGTATAGGAGAACGCCCAACTGCCGACGGAAAAGTGGCTGGTGGGTAGTGGATAGTGGCTGGTGGAGGAAAGATCGAGGACAATCGGCGGGCCTGGTGGTTCGGGGTTCGGGATTCGGGGTTCGGGGTTCGGGGTTCGGGGTCCGGCACCTATTAAATCTCTTCCCCACTGGCAGAGCGTGGCGGAGTCGTGCATGAAGCGGACGTAGTGCCGTCGGGCCTCCACGTCGTCGGACACCAATTTGCCGAGTCGCTCGGCTTTTTCCGCGGTGATGACGCAGTTCAGCAGGGCGTCGGCCAACTCGTAAACCTCGCGCTGCTTGGGATCGTTATGGCTGGAAAGGTGATTAGTCATTGGTCACCCTCCCCGTGCAACGCTTCGTCGACGCAATCTCTGAGCGTCGAACGGGTGCGGAGGATCGCTTGCCGGGTGGCGTCGAAGGTCCGCCCCAGTTCGGCGGCGATTTCTCGAGTGGTGCGCTCGCCCGAGTAATAGTGCAACAACAAATCCCGCTTGGCCTGCGGCAGTTTATCGAAGCAGTCTTTCAGCGCCTGCCCGGCGGCGTCCAACTCGTCGGAGATCGCGGCGACCTCCTCGGCCACCAGCTCGGCGAGCCGGTCGCCGATCATTTCATGACGGCGGGACTGCTTTTCGCGGTGGGTGAGCACTTGGTAGTAGGCGATTGTACGTGCCCAGGCGCCGAAATCCTTGGCCGGGTCATAGCCGTCGAACTGTTCCCAGAGGCGGATTCTCACCTCTTGGGCGATGTCGTCGGCGTCGGCCCAATTCGGCACCAGGGAGAGGATCAGTCCGCGCAGCCGCCGCTCGTGCTGCCCGAGCAACGTCAGGTATTGCCGGGTCCGCTGGTCATTGCTGGACGGATTAGACGAGGTCACGTTGCTTTTCCCCACCTGAAATTTGGATCCCGGCCGCTGAATAGACAGGAAGCGGCTCTCCCCTCTAGTTTAATTAGGGGCAAAGGCCGCGGATGCGACAAAGAAGCATGTATCCCGACCGAATGGGGGGGCGTCGGCTGGGCCCTATTCGTGCCTTAACGCCTCGATGGGATCCATCGCCGCGGCTCGGATCGCCGGATACAGCCCGAAAATCACCCCGATTGTCACCGAGATGCCGAACGCCAACGGGATCGACCACGGCACGATAATGGGGGTTACCTCGCGTATGACGTCGGGCAATTGCTCGAAGACTTCCGGGGCGGTGCGTTGCATGATGCCGCGGAGCGCGCCGATCAGCGGCCGACACGTCAGGCCGCCCAGGATGCCGGTGGCTCCTCCCATGACCGACAGCACGACGGTCTCCACGAGGAACTGACGGGTAATGTCGCCGCGCTTCGCCCCCAGCGCGCGACGGATGCCGATCTCGCGGGTCCGCTCGGTGACGGTGGCGAGCATGATGTTCATGATGCCGATGCCGCCCACGACCAGCGAGATCGCCGCGATCAGGCCCATGAAAACGATGAACATCAACCGCGTGGTCTTGGCCTGTTTGAGCAACTCCAGCGGCACGGTCACGGCGTAATCCTGCTTGCGGTGGTGCAGTTTGAGGGTCTCTTTGACCAGCGCGGCGGTCTTCAGGACGTTCTCCACCTCGTCCACTCGGAGCGTGATCTGGCTGAGTTCGATCATCTCGCCTTCAAACGATCCGGTGCGGCGGGTGACGATAATATCGCCGATGCGGCTCCAGAAGGTGTTTATGGGTATGTATACGTCGTTGTTGAACTCCTGCGCGGTCAGCGAGCCGCCGATGCCCGCCGTCGGAGTCCGATCCTTCATCACTCCCACGACCAGGTAGAACGCCTTCTCGATGCGAATCGCTTGACCGATCGGATCCTCGAAGGGGAACAACTTCTCGGCGGTGCCGGCGGCCAGCACGCAATGGTTCCATTTCTCGTGGTCGTCGGTGTCGGAGAGGAACCGTCCGCGGGCCACCTCGAGCTGATTCACCTCGGCGTACTCGGGGGTGCAGCCGACCAGCCGTCCCTCGGTATTCCGGCCCAGATAGCCGAACCGATAACGCGCCTCCCGGATAGGCAACGCGCGGTCGATCGTGGGAATCGTCGTGATCAGCCGGTCGAAGTCGGCGCGGGTAACACCGTAGGGGACTATCGAGCGCGAGCTACCCGCGCTTTCGATCGACTCCTCCGGCGGCTTGATCGAACGGATGATGATGTTGGTGGCTCCCAGTCCTTCGATTTGCTCTTGGGCCTTGCGGCTGATCCCCTCGCCGATGGCCAGCAGCCAGACCACGCTGGCCACGCCGATAAAGATACCCAGCACCGTCAGCAAGGAGCGCAACGGGTGCAACAGCAGGCTCTTAACGCCCAAATGCCAGGTGCGTAGCCAGATGAAAGACATTCGAGGGGTCGGGGGTCAGAGATCGGGGATCGAGGGCGGGGTAGGGTAGGGGTTTGAGATTTGAAATCTGATATTTGAGATTGTCATTCAGCCGCTGTGCAGGCGGCTGCTAAACATGTGAAGACGATTCATTCTCTTGTCCGTTTGTCGCTGCAAATCGATCCGTCTTGCAGCCGCACGACGCGCTTGGCGAGTTTGCCCACCTCTGGCTCGTGCGTGACGATGATGATGGTCTTGCCTTGCTCGTTCAGGTCGTTGAGCAAGCGAAGTATCTCCTCGGACGTGACGGAATCGAGGTTGCCGGTCGGCTCGTCGGCGAGGATGAAATACGGGTCGTTTATCAGGCTTCGGGCGATGGCCACCCGCTGCTGTTGGCCGCCGGATAGCTGAGTGGGACGATGTTTCAGCCGGTCGCCGAGTCCCACCAATTCGGCCAACTCGTGGCTCCGCTGCCGTTGCCGCCGATCGATCCGCCCCTGATAGTACAGGGGGACTTCGATGTTTTCCAACACGCTCAGTTGCGGGATCAGATTGTAAGATTGGAAGATGAAGCCGATGTGCGAGGCGCGGATTTCTGAAAGCCGGTCGTCGCTGGCGCCGCTGATTTCCTCGTCGCCGAGCATGAGCCGGCCGGAAGTGGGGCGATCGAGACATCCCAGCAGGTTCAACAGCGTGCTCTTGCCCGACCCCGAAGGCCCCATGATCGCCACGTAGTCGCCGGTGGGGATTTCCAGACTCACGCCGCGCAGGGCGTGGACCGTTCCGCCGTCCATGACGTATTGCTTGGTTGCCTCCAGCATGCGTGCGGCTGGGGTCATGGTTTGGCTCTCGACTTGGCGGGACCGCCGCCCTGATTGCGGAAACGTTCGGCGGCTGCGATCCATTCCGTTTGGTCGATCTCGCCGTCGTTGTTCCCATCGGCCGCTTTCAACGCATCGCGCAATCCTTCCGGCAGTTCGTCGAGTTGCAGCGTCCCGTCGCCGTTGCCGTCGAACTGGCGGAACATCTTCTCCGCGTCCGCGGCCCGATTTTTTGCGGCTGCGCGATCCGCGTCCGCGGCCCGTTTCGCGGCCGGCGCCGTGACGGCTCGAGGTTCCAAGGCCGTCTCCGACAGGTCTACTTTTTCGCGATAGGCCGCGGCGTTGAGCACCACTTCTTCTCCCTCGAAAAGGCCCCCCTGCACCACGACCATTTTGTCGTTGGTGGCTCCGATGGCGACTTCCCGGGCATACCACCGGTCGCCCTCGCCGGTGACGCAATAGAAATTTTCGTCCTGCTCGAAAATGGCTTGAACCGGCACCAGCAATACGTCGGGAAGGTGCTCCGCGCGGATGCGCACTTCGGCGGTCAGCCCGGGGCGCAGCCCGGGCGGCGATTCGTTAATTCGCACCGTGGTCTCGTATTCCTTCACGCTGGAACCGAAAAACGAAGTGGGCACGGGAAACTCGTCGACCTTCTCCACCGTGCCGTGCAGTTCGAGTTCCGGGAAGGCGTCCAAGCGGATCGTGGCCTGCATCCCCCGCTTCACCAGGGTGATCTTCGACTCGTTGATCTTCGCCACCACTTGCATCCGTTTGGGGTCGGGCAGCCGAATCAAGGCTTGCCGCTCGCGAACCTGCTCGCCGGCCTCGATTATCACTTCCTTCGAGCCCCGCCATCCGGTGACGTTGGCGTAGACCACCTGGCCCGCCTCCGGCGAGCGGATCACGCACTTCTCGATCTGGCTCTCGATCAAAGCCAACTGTCCCATGTCGAGTTTGTGCGCGGCCCGTTTGGCCTTGGCGCTCGCCTCGGCCGTCTTGATGTTGCTGCTCAACTGGACGATCATCTTCTCCTTGGTGAACCTCTGCAACACGTCCAACTTGGTTTTGGCGATTTCCAGCGAGTTGCGGGCCTGATCCACCGCAAAGCGGTCGGCCTTCAACTGCTGTTTGGTGATGTATCCCTTGGCCGCCAACCGTTCGCTGTATTTCAGGTATTCTTCGGCCCGGCTCATGTTCTCTTTGGCCATGAAGATTTCGTTCTGAATGGTCTGCGCCTCTTGCTTGTACAAACCTTCGAGGTACTCCCGCTTGGCGATGACCGCCGTGTCGTGGGCCTCCTGCGCCTGGATCAGCGCCGCCTCGCTGTTGCTGCAGCCGATCAATTGAGAGGTGCGCTCGTTCTCCAGGGCGGAGGAATCGAGCCGTACCAGCACGTCGCCGGGTTGGACCGTGGTTCCCTCGGGAATGATCTCCAGAATCGTGGTGCCACCGGTCCCCTTGGACTTCACTTGGCAACGGATTTCCACGTTGTTGGCGCTTTCCACGTTGCCGCGATCGGTGATCTCGTGGATGAACTCACCCCGCTCCACGCGGTACATCATCGGCCCGGCGTCGGACTTCGACCAAGAAAACTTCAGCCACAACGAGAACCCCAACGCCGGCAACGCCAATACCAGCGCCAGCGCAACCAGCAGCTTGCGGAGCGAGAACCCGCGACGTATCGGGACGGTGGGCGTGGATCGAGACATGGCGACAATTCCTCAACCATCCATTATATCCACCGGAAGAGTGATTGTCACCCTCGTTCCCACGCTTTGCGTGGGAACGCACTTGCCGGACGCTCCGAGGATGTGAATTTTTCGATTTGGCGTCGTTAAGACCACAATCCGTAGGGTGCGTGAAACGCACCATGCACTACCGGTTGTGGTGCGTTTCACGCACCCTACTGACAACTGAAAACTTACAACACCAAATCCGCCGCGCCAGCCGCCAGCAAACCAACGCTGACAACCGCGTTGACGTGGAAGAACGCCCGGTTCACGCGGCTCAGATCGTCGGGACGGATGATCGCGTGTTCATAAACCAACAAGACGGCGATGGCCGCCACGGCCGTCAGGTAGATCGCGCCGAACCCACCGTACACCAACGGCAGCAGGAACAACAAGACCACCATGCCCAAGTGACAGAGCGCGGCCAACCGCAGGGCGGCGGAGACACCGAATCGGGCCGGCACGCTGCGGAGCCGCCTCTTCACGTCGAACTCGTAGTCTTGGCAGGCGTAGATCATGTCGAACCCGGCCACCCAGAACATCACCGCCGCGCCCAGCACGATCGGCGCCAGCGACAGTTCCGCGCGGATCGCCACCCAGGCGGCCAGCGGGGCCAGCATCAAAGCCCCGCCAAGCCAAAAATGAGAAAGGGCCGTAAACCGCTTCGCGTAACTGTAGCCGAACAGATAGGCCAGCACCGGCAACGACGCCAGCAGCGGGATCGGATTGCCGGGCAAAAACAACAGCGTACCGGCAACGAACCCCAGCGAGCAGACAACCGTAAACGCGATCACGCTAGCCAAGCTCAACTCGCCGCTGGGTAAGTGCCGCGACCGGGTACGCGGGTTAAGAGCATCTAAATGTCGATCGGCAAGCCGGTTGAAGGCCATCGCCGCGCCCCGGGCGGTCGCCATGCAAACCAGTATGCCCAACAAGTCCAGCGGCCTAAACGGTACGGGCGGATCGCTACGCAAGTTGGCCGACCACGCCATCGCCGCCGCCAACAGCGCAAACGGCAACGCGAACAACGTGTGGCTGAAACGGATCAGTTCCAACAGGCGGACGAGCATAGTGGGTAGTGGATAGTGGGTAGTGGGTAGTGGATAGTGGATAGTGCTTTTCCGAAACGCTCAAATTGCCGCTTGCGGTTTCGCAAAACAAGATGACATACTCAAGTAAGACTTTCTGCGCTTCCCTCACTACCCACTATCCACTACCCACTATCCACTGCTCCCCCAGCGCTGTATCAACGCATTGGGTATTTCCAACTGGTCGCATACGCGAGAGACGACGAAATCGACCAGATCGCTGATCAACTTCACGCCGTGGTAAAAGCCGGGCATGGCCGGAAGGACCACCGCACCCAACTCGGCGGCACGGCGCATGTTCTCGATCTGCACAAGCGAAAGCGGTGTCTCGCGGGGGACCAGCACCAATCGGCGATGTTCCTTCAGATGCACCTCGGCCGCGCGGTGGATCAGGTTGGCGCTCGTGCCGTGGGCGATCGCGCTTAGCGTGCCGAACGAACAGGGGCAGACGACCATGCCGTCGGTCTGGAACGATCCGCTGCCGATCGGCGAGAGCAAGTCCCGCCAATGGCAATAATGAATTCCACCCGGCTCGCCCATTCCCATCCCCAGCACGTTGCTCGAATCGCTGGAGATTCCGGCCGTGCTTCGCAACCCTTGCAGCTTGGGGTCGCGGAGGATCGCCCCGCTGTCGAGCATCAGCATCGACGGGCTGAAATTGTCCATGTCCACCGTCAGGTCAAGCTCCTGCTTGAACACGTCGACGGCGGCTTCGCTGATGCTCAGATGAATGTCGCATCCGGCGGCCAGCAGCACTTCCAACAGCCGCACGCCGTAGGTCGCGCCGCTCGCGCCGGTAATCGCCACCACGATGTTGCGTTTCATGGATCACCTCGGGAAATGCAGAATGTAGAATAAGGAATGTTGAATGATATTCATAATTCATAAATCATCATTCATCATTCCCCCCTTTCCTTCCCACGTACAACGTCGCCACTCCCCAGGTGAACCGATGAAACTCCACGTCGGTCAGTCCCGCCGCCCGCATCCGCTCGACCAGGGCCTCGTCCTGGGGAAATTGCTCGACGCTGCTCGGTAGATAATTGTAAGCCGCCTGTGAGTTTCGGGCTAGTGCCTGACCGATCCGCGGCAGGACGTGGTGAAAATACCAGCCGTAGAGCGTTCCCAGCGGTCGGGCGTTGGGGATGGAGAACTCCAGCACGGCCACCCGCCCACCCGGCCGGCAAACCCGCGTCATCTCGCGCAGGCCGGCGTCGGTGTCGGCCAGGTTCCGCAGCCCAAAGGCCACCGAGACGATCTGGAAGGTGTCGTCGGGGAAGGGGAGTTGCAGGGTGTCGGCCTCCAGTAGCGAGACTTGTGCATCGGCCCCGGCGCGGCGGCATTTTTCGCGTCCGATCTCCAGCATCGGCGGGCAGAAGTCGGTCCCCACGACGTGGACCATTCCGCCGGCGGCCCGCCAATAGGCCAGCGCTAGGTCGGCCGTTCCGGCGCAAACGTCCAGTATCGGCCCATCGCCGATCGGTGGCACGAGTTTTACGGTCTTTTGCCGCCATCGCCGGTCGATCCCCAACGACAGCAGCCGATTGAGAAAATCATACCGCCCGGCGATCTCGCCGAACATTTCTTGGATGTGGGCAGCGGATTTGTCGAGGGGCATGGACGATGGTTCTGTCGGACGGCAACTTCAGCTATTGCGTTTTCTGCGACGATTCCACGGAGGGTTTGGAAAGTAGTTCCGCATTGGCGACGTACATGGCAAAGAACGGGCGTCGTTCGCCACGTTTCTTGATGTAAATGACAAATGGCCGATCGAACACAAAATGCGTCGGGATCGGCAAACAAAAAATCGCCGCTTCCGACGCCAGTTCCACTCCGCTGCGATCGAGCCGGAAGCGAATACTTTGTAGCGCGCTACCGACAAAATATTTTCCAAAACCCTTGTTCAGTAACTTTCTATTCGTTCCTTCCAGTTCCGAAAAATGGTGCGAAATATCCCAAGCCATGTTCGGTATCAGCAGCACATCGTTAGGTCCATATTCAAGGGGGTACTCATTCTCTGATCCGATGGCAATCAATTTATCAATTTTCTCCACCGTGGCCGCAAGAGTATCTCCCGGTTTGATACATGCAAGGACAATCTGATTGGGTGACGAATCATGGCAGGGATCGATCACAAACTCGGCAGGAAAAAACCCTCCCGATTTGCGCGGCAAACAATCTTTAGAAACATAGAGTATCTTGATCTGATCGCGTAAGCGGTAGTACTTATATTTGTCGATATTGCGAATGCCAAATGACGGAATTAGCGTCTGATTAGCTTTGCCGTCGACAAATTCCAAGGGTTTGCGGTTCTGAAAAAACGGGATGGTGAAAGGTATGTTTGCTTCCAGATAACCGTAGGCGACTATGGCATTTGCTGGATCCGTCGGATCGATCTTCGGCGTTCGCTGGAACCGCTGCTGCATTTCCCGGCGGATTTTTTCGACAATCCCGTCGCGGCAGTAGCCCGCCGTCGCAAAGTAGCAATCGGGAGAAAGATTGGTTTCGGGGAACTTGCTATCGTTGAGTTGCGACACTATTTCCTCCGCGCCCGCAACCTCCGGTGGGGCGTGGAGAACATCGTCGGCAAATCGGTCCCAGGCAAGCTGAAACGACGCACACCAGATGACGTTCTTCCCATCCGGCATCTTGGCGTCCAGCGTGGGCACGATCACAGTCTGCACCAGATCAGACGAGTTCTCGTAGACGGCCATAGAAGAAGGGACGTATGACTTGCCTCCGCAGTGAAATACCACGAGCAGCACGACCGCCAAGACAATTAGCGCCCCGATGATCGAAAACACAGCCATAATGCGAGGTCTTTTCATGGGAACACCTCAGTTCTTCCGGTATTGGGCTACGTTTGTTTCCGCGTGGCGTCGATAGCCATCCGTTCGCTCAGCTCGCCGGCCGGCAGAGTCGGGTCGAACGGATCGGCGGGGCCTTGCTCGGTTACTACGTCTTGGCCGGGGCGGAAGTTCGCTACGATTGCCGCCAATACCTGATCGCGGTCGCGCACGTCAACCTCCGCGTCCACCACTACCAGAGTCTTGGCGAACATCATCGGCCGCAGACCCCAAGCCGCGTGGGCAGCGCGCCGGCCCTGGCCCGGATACGTTTTGCGAATCGACACAGCCGCCCAATGTCGTGCCGCGGCGAACTCCGGCAGGTCGTAATCGACCAACTCCGGCATCGACAAACGCAACAGCGGCAGAAACACCCGCTGCATCGACCGGGCGACCGTGCAAAACTCGTGCGGCGGACGACCGGGGACAAAAGCCGCAAAAATCGGATTGGCCCTGTGCGTAACGGCCGTTACCTGCATCGCCGGGACCGAACGCGGCCGAGTGCAATGACCCAGCGGCGCGCACATCGGACCGACCGTGAAAGGGTACAGGTCCGATTTGTGCGAAGCACCCTTCGGGCCGCTGCGCGGCAAATCGGACCTGTCCCCTTGCTCTGCCGGATCGACGAAGCCTTCGATGACGATCTCCGCCTCGGCCGGCACTTCCAGATCGACGCCTCGGCAGGCGACCACGTCGATCGCCTTTTCGCGCAGCAGTCCGGCCAATGCACAAACGTCCGAATCCTCCGGCAGCGGCGCGGCCGCGGCCAACTGAAACGCCGGATCGCCGCCGATGACCACCGCCACCGGCATCTTCCGCCCTCGAACGCGATACTCGTCCAAGAGCCGGGCGTGTTCGTCGTAAGCGGCCCAACATACGGCCAGGCGCGAGCGGTCGATCCGTTGCAAGTCGAACCGGCCGCAGACCGGCCGATGCGAATCCGGCTCGGCGGAAAAGACCACCGCCGAGGAGATAGCGCGGCTGGTTTCTTCCGCCGCGCTTTGCAGCAACGGCAGTTCACCCAGGTCGATGTCGCTGCCCAAGCGGACAATCTGCTGACAGGCCGCGGCGCGGACCTTTCGCGGCAAGACGCTGCCGAGCGCGGCCGGCTGAGCGCCCACCTTGATGCGCTCGAACCAACCCTCCGGTGCCGAGACATCCAGCAGCCGGGCAAGCCGCTCGGAAATCTCCGCGAGCGATTCTACGCCCAACGCCCGGCAGATTCGCCCCTCTGTGGCCAGCAGATTGGTCGCCACCGGCAGGTCGTGTCCCTTGACCGCGCCAAACAGTAGGGCCATCCCCTCCGAGCCGGCCGACCGGGCGGTGATCTCGGCCACTTCCAACGCCGGATCGACCTCCTCCTCCACCCGACTCAACTCGTCGGCATGGCCCAACTCCTCCAGAAAATCTGATAAGCAGCAGTATGGCATGAGGGCATTGTAAGGGCGGAAGGCGGCTGGCGGAACCCGAGGGTTGGCCACTTTAGTGGCCAATGCTGGTGCGAAGAATGGGATTGCCAATTAACGGCGAATTACGGATAATGCCTCTGGCATAAGAACCAGACCCTTCGCAGGAGGCAGAGATGGGCTTGGATGTCGCTGGTACTATTCTGACCGTCGAAAATGCGTTCGGCTTCTCCATACCGGATGAAGATGCCGCCGGACTCGATACCGTGGGTAAGCTCTATGAATACATCCTTGCCCATCGGTTTCGTGGATACCAGGAAGACTGTTTGAGCAGCATCACGTTCTACAAGCTCAGACGCGCCATGATGTCGGTCCTGCGAATCCCCAGGAAGGAAATACGGGTATCGACGAAGCTTTCGGAGATCATTCCCTCGCGTCGGCGCCGGACATGGAAAGCACTCCGGCGGGAGACCGGGCTACGGCTGCCGCAACTGCGACGACCCGTTTGGGTGACAAAAATCGCCGTCTTGGCAACTTTTGGACTGGGCATCGCAATGCCCGTGCTTCTTTCGTTGAGTCTGTTCGGCGGAGCGATCATGGTGGCGATTCTCACGATGATCGCGGTTGGTTATTTATTCTCGTGGCTCACCAGACCACTGACATTCGAGTTTCTGCCGGAGTGCGCGACGATGAGGCAACTCACGTCGCTAACCCTTGCCCACAATTTTCAGGCTATCGCCGAGGAATCGAATTGCTCCGCGAGTGACGCGGAAGTGTGGGAAACGCTGCAAGTGGCAGTCGCGGAGAAGTTGGGGGGTAGTCCCTGGCAACTTACCAAGGAAACGGATTTTCTTCAGTATCGCAATGCCGGTTGACTTCGTCCCCATCCAATCGTGTACGCTCTGCCGCAAGCGATCGGCATGCCACCGGCCACGAGTGGCCGGGCTAAACGAAGTCTATCCTCCCCCCGCGACCGCAGTCGCGGGGCGTTTTTCTAATCCCTCCCCCCTCTCTCTTCTCACTCTTCCCATTCTTCTCTCCCCCTGTCCCCCGCTCCCCGTCCCCTGTACACTAACTGGTTTCCGAGATTTCCCTTAAACTGGCGGTGCGGCTCTCATGGAAATGGAACAACTGGTGGCGTTGTGCAAGCGGCGGGGATTTCTGTTCCAGTCGAGCGAAATATACGGCGGGTTGCAGGGTTTCTGGGACTACGGCCCCTTGGGCGTCGAACTGAAGCGGAACGTCCGCGAGGCGTGGTGGCGCGACATGGTCACCGCCCATAATGAGCTGGAGCCGCCGCCCGGCGCACCTTCGGCCTTCGAAATGGTCGGGCTGGATTGCTCGATCATCATGCACCCGCAAGTCTGGAAATGCTCGGGCCATTACGACCTGTTCCACGATTTCATGATCGATTGCCGCGAGTCGAACAAGCGATACCGGTACGATCAGGTGTGCGGCCGCTGGGTCGAGTGCAAGGGGCAACGCATCTTCGTCGCCAGCGATCTGGGCGGCGACGAGGGATTGGAACTGACGCGGCACAAGGCGATGAAGTTTTTCAACCTTCGCGGCAAGGACGCCGACGCCTTGACCTGGGACGGGGCGCTGATTCCATTGACCGCTTTGGAAGATTTTTCGCAAGTGCTAGGTCCCGACGCGAAAACTCTCGGCACCTTGACCGAGCCGCGTGAGTTCAACTTGATGTTCAAGACCACGGCCGGTGCGCTCGGCGGCGAAGACGACGCGGTTTTTCTTCGCCCCGAAACCGCCCAGGGCATCTTCGTTAATTTCAAAAACGTCTGCGACAGCACCCGGGTGCGTATCCCCTTTGGCATCGCGCAGATCGGCAAAAGTTTCCGCAACGAGATCACACCCCGCAATTTCATCTTCCGCTCGCGCGAGTTCGAGCAGATGGAGATCGAGTTTTTCTGCCGCCCCGATACGTCGCCCGAGTGGTATCGCTACTGGCGCGACCGACGATACCAATGGTATCTCGATCTCGGTTTGGCGGGCGACCGGCTTCGGCTCCGCGACCACGATAAGGCCGAGTTGAGCCACTACTCCTGCGGCACGGCCGACATCGAATACGCGTTTCCGTTCCTTCCCTCCGGCGAGTTCGGCGAGTTGGAGGGTGTGGCCCATCGCGGCGACTTCGATCTGCGCAGCCACTCCGAGGGAAAACTCGTCCGCCAAGGCGACAAACTCGTGGTCGAGACCGACGCCGAGGGGAAACCCCGCCATCGCGGCAGCGGCAAGGACTTGAGTTACTTCGACAATCAGACCAAGGAGCGGTTCACTCCTCACGCTATCGAGCCGTCGGCCGGAGTGGATCGGGCGACGCTGGCCTTCCTCTGCGAGGCGTACCGGGAAGACGAGGCCCCGGACGAACACGGCAAGCCGGTCAAGCGGATGTACCTGAAGCTGCACCCCCGGCTGGCGCCGATCAAGGCGGCGGTCTTTCCGCTGGTAAAAAAGGACGGCATGCCCGAGGTCGCCCGCGAAATCTACAAAACCTTGAAGCCGCATTTTCCGGTCTTCTACGACGAGAAGAGCGCGGTGGGACGCCGCTATCGGCGCCAGGACGAGGTGGGCACCCCCTTCTGCATCACGGTCGATAGCCAAACTCTTCAGGACGGCACCGTCACCATCCGCGACCGCGACACGCTCGACCAATGGCGGGTCCACAAGGACGAGTGCCTCGATGAGTTGAAAACGCGGTTGATGGCGTAGAGGGGCGGTTGGGGACTGGGGGCTGGGGATTGGAAAAACGCCCCGCGACTGCGGTCGCGGGGGGCGTTAGCAGCCCGTTGAAAAAGTCGGATTTCGGGAGTTTGGGTGCCACTGCTGGCTTGTCCAGCAGTGTTTTCCCGAAAGTTTTCCCCATGCACTGCTGGACAAGCCAGCAGTGGCACCCTTTTTCAACGGGCTGTTGGTCATCGTTGGTTTTTCCCGGCAAGTCCCGGAATGTCTCGTGTAATTCTGCCCTACCGGATTTCCGCAAGCCGTTAACGGAATTCCGCTACTCGTCGTAATCTCGACTGCAACGCGCCGGCGGCGGCGAGCCGCAACTCTTTGCAGTACGCAATCTTCGGCCGAAAATCCGCGCGTCTCGAACGATTGGCACGTTCGTTGCTATCCCCTGCGTGGCATGTAGGACAGGTTGCCAACCTGTCACGATTTATTGTAGGACAGGTTGCCAACCTGTCCCACACTTTCCCCGGGAGCATATCATGGCTGCCACGAACGGCCACAACGGCGCTGGATTGCTGGAGAAGCTGGGTAAACTTGACAACGGGAAACCGCCCTTCGGTTGTATGCAATGCGGACTCTGTGCGGCCAGTTGTCCTTTGGGGCCGGCAATGGAGTATCCCCCGCGGAAGCTGATCCTTCAAGCGATGGCGGGCAATCTGGACAAACTGCTGACCAGCCCTTCGCTGTGGATGTGCGTGTCCTGCTACGCCTGCTCGAAACGTTGCCCGAGGGGGATCGAACTGGCCGAAGAACTCTGGCCGGCGCTGCGCGACGCGGCCATGCAAGCGGGACATCAGCCGCCCGCCGAAATACAGGAAACATTCCAAAACGTCTTCAAATACGGCAACGTGCTGGGCAAGTCGCCCCGCCAACGCCTCCAGTGGGCCAAAGACCTCGACGTGCGGGTGTTGGACCTCTCGCGCGAGCCGCGGCCGGTCGATGTCCTCTGGCTCGTGGGTTGCTACCCTTCGTACTATCCGCGAAATCAGGTCGTCGCCCGCGCCTTCGCCCGGATTATGACCGAGTTGGGCGTCTCCTGGGGCATCTTGGGTACGAAAGAGAAGGCCGTCGGCGAGTGCGACCGGATGTTCGGCGAGGAGGGATTGTTCGAGACCCTGGTCGAGCAGAACCGCCAAATGTTCGACCAGCAGGACTTCGGCAAAATCGTCGTGCTCGATCCACATGCCTTTCGGGCCTTGCAGAGTTTCTATCCGCGTTTCGACGCCTGGTATCCGGTCCAGCACTACACCATGTTCCTGGAGGAGTACATCGAACAACTGAGGCCGTTGATGGTCAAGCCGGTCGAGGCCGTGGTGACGTATCACGACAACTGTTGCGTGGGCCGGCGGTGCGAGTGCTACGATCCGCCGCGGCAACTGCTCGAACTGATCCCGGGCGTTAAGCTGGTCGAGATGTCCCGCAACCGCGACGACTCGCTCTGTTGCGGCGGGGGTGGGGGCGGAATGTGGCTCGACGCACACATCGTCGCCAACGGTGGACACCGGCTCTCCGACGAACGAGTCGAGCAAGCCGCGGCCACCGGCGCCGACACACTGGCCGTCTCTTGTCCCTACGAACTGTCGCGGTTCGAGGACGCCGCCAAGGTGACCGACCTGGAAGGCAAGCTAAAAGTCCGCGACATCATCGAACTATTGGCCGAATCGATGGATTTGGGCGAAAGGAGTATAGCATGAACATCGTTGTGGTGGTCCGTCAGGTGCCCGACCTGATCGAGCCGCTGGAGATCGTCCCCACCGGCGACGCGCTCGATCTGGACACCGCCTCTTTTATTCTCAACGAGTCCGACGACCACGCCCTGGAGCAGGCGTTGTTGTTGAAGGAGGCGGGCGGAGGGAGTGTGACCGTGGTGGCGCTCGATTTCGGCGACGTGGACAATACGCTCTACACCGCCGTGGCGAAAGGGGCCGACCGGATCGTGAAAATCGCCTGCGACGGCGACACACCGCCCGCCGCGCGCGATTCGGCCGCCGTCTATGCCGAGGCGATCAAGCCGCTGGAGGTCGAGTTGGTGCTGGTCGGCGTCCAGGCCCACGACGAACTCGACGGCGGGCTGTCGCCATTTCTCGCCGCGGCGCTGGAGTTGCCTTACGTGGGCGTTATTCGCGGCGTGAAAGCCGGCGACGCGTCCGGCACGATCACCGCTTGCAAGGAGTTCCCCGGCGCGGTCATGGCGCGGATGAGCGTCAAGCTGCCGGCCGTGCTGGGTATCCTCGGCGCGGACCAGCCCCCGCGCTACGTCCCGGTCAGCCGTATCCGCGGCGCCATGAAGACCGCGCAGTTCGAGGAGTCGGCGGCGACGTTGGCGGCCGGTGAACTGTTGCTTTCGGTCTCCCGCCTGTATCCGCCGGCCCCCGCGACCCGCGCCGAGATGCTCTCCGGCTCCGAGGAGGAGATCGCCGGCAGGATCGCCGAAATTCTTGCCGAGAAAGGATTGGTGAAATGAGCGCTCAAGACGTTCTTGTGCTGGCCGAATCGCGCGGCGACGCGCTGGCGGACGTGACCTTCGAGCTTCTGGCCGCGGGTCGGGAACTCGCACGGGCCACCGGCGGAGAGGTGCTGGCCGTCGTGCTAGGCCCCGGCGGTGCCGCACACGCCCCGGCGCTGGCGGTGGCCGACCGGATTATCGCCGTCGACGACCCTCGACTAGCCGAGTATTCGCCCGAACCTTTTGCCTCCGCGCTTCGAGAGGTGGTCGAGGCCGAGCAGCCGCGGGCGGTGTTGATCGCCTCCACGTCGATCGGCTGGGACGTGGCGCCGTTGCTGGCCGCGCGGCTCGATGCCCCGTTGGCCACCGGCTGCCAGGAGATTTGCCTCGACGGCGACGGGCTTATGGTGACCGCGTCTTTCTGCGGCGGCAAGATGTTGGCCGAGTGCCGCGTCGCCGCCTCGCCGGCGATCCTGATGATGTTGCCGGGCAGCTATCGCCCCACCGACGAGACGGGCAAGGGCGAACTGGAACAACGCAAACCCGCCGCTCCGCTAGAGCCGGGCGCTATCGCCTTCGAGCAATGGATTTATCCCGAGGCCGGCGACGTGGACATCACGCAGCAAGACGTGTTGGTCGCCGTGGGGCGCGGAATCCAACAGCATGACAATGTCGAGTTGGCCGAGGAACTTGCCCAGGCGCTCGGCGGCGCGGTTTGCGCGTCCCGGCCGGTGGTCGACCAGGGTTGGCTCCCCGCCACGCGGCAAGTCGGAAAATCGGGAATGATCGTCAAGCCCAAGTTGTATTTGGCCCTGGGCGTCAGCGGCGCGCCGGAACACCAGGAAGGGATGAAAGGCGCCGAATTGATCATCGCCGTGAACACCGACCCGAAGGCCCCCATATTCGACGTTGCCCACTACGGCGCCGAGGTGGACATGCTCGACCTGATGCCGGCGCTCAGCGAGGCCATCGCGGCCAGAAAGGGATAATGCCATGCCGTCGGCCCGGCCCATTATGTGGAACGTTCCGCACTGGGCGGAGATCGTGATGTATCTGATGATCCCGCTGGTCTTGGCGGTCTTCACGGCCGGAGTGGTCTGGCGGGTGCGGAAGTGGTTCATCGGCCGATCCGAGCCGGGCGACGAAGGCTTCGTCAAAACGCTGCTCAACGCGGTCCACCCGCGCCGGCTGGTGGAATGGTTCCCGCCGGCGCTGTTCCAAAGCCGGCTCTCGCCCGACGTCTTCTCGCTGATCATGCACTGGGCGATCTTCTGGGGTATGGTGGTTCTGGCGATCGGCACGGCGCTGGCCACCGTCGATCAGGATTTCACGAATCTGCTGTTGGACAAACAAATCCTCAGCGGCGGATATTATCACCTCTTCGAGTTGGCGCTGGACGCGTTCGGCGTCGTGCTGATCGTCGGACTCGGCATGGCGGCCTACCGCCGATACCTGGTCCGGCCGAAGCGATTGGAGACGACGCGGAAAGGGATTAGTCTTTGGGACGGATTCCCTTTCCTTACTATTTTGCTGCTGATCGCCATAACCGGGTTTGTGCTCGAGGGGTTGCGGATCGCCGAGGGGTTTCACGTCGAGGCCCAGGTGGCCGCCGCCGACGGCCCCGAGGCAAAGCAGCTTGCGATTGAGCGGATGGGACTCCGCGAGCGATTCCGCGTTGGGCAGGAGCGTTGGGACGTTGAACTCGACCGCATCGCCGCCGGCGGGCCGGTCTTTCCCGCCGCCGCTTGGGCACCGGTCGGATACGGTTTGGCCGAGCTTTTCGCCCCGCTGCCGACCGCTTCGATTCGTCTCCTCCATCTAGCCGTTTGGTGGCTCCACGCCCTGTTGGCGTTCGGATTGATCGCAAGCATCCCGTTCACTAAGGCGTTTCACCTGATATCTTCGCCGGTCAACATGCTGTTGCGCGAGCGGAAAACTCCGCCCGGCCGGCTGCCGGTCGTGATGGAATCGGGCGTCAGCACGGTGCGCGACTACACCTGGCGTCAATTGCTCCAGGCGGACGCCTGCACCTGGTGCGGCAAGTGCCAGGAGGTATGTCCGGGCTTCAACAGCGGTTTCCCGCTCTCGCCGCGCGACCTGGTCCAGGCGGTCGATTCACTGTTGTTGCGCACGCCGATTAAATCCAACGGCCAAACGGCCAGTCTGCACGATTCACTAATCAAGCCCGAGGAGCTTTGGGCCTGCTGCGCCTGCCGGGCGTGCGAGGACGTCTGCCCGGTCTTTGTCGAACAACCGCGTTTGATTATCGATCTCCGCCGGCATCTGGTCGACCAGGGGCAGGTGGACGAAGGGCTGCAAGACGCCCTGATGAACTTCCAGCGGTATGGCAACTCGTTCGGCCAGTCGCCTCGCAAGCGCCCCGCCTGGACAAAGCCGCTCGAATTCCAACTAAAGGACGCGCGGAAGGAAGAGGTCGAGTACCTCTGGTTCGTCGGCGATTACGCCTCTTACGACCAGCGCGTCCAGGACGTTACCCGCACTGTCGCCCGGGTGTTTCACTGCCTCGGCGTGGACGTGGGCATCCTGTATGAAAAAGAGCAGAACGCGGGCAACGACGTCCGTAGGATCGGCGAGGAGGGACTATTCTCCATGCTCGTCGAGAAGAACGCCAAGGAGCTGGCCGGCGCGAAGTTCCGCAAGCTGTTGACCACCGACCCGCATACGTTCAACACGCTGAAGAACGAATACGAGACCAACGGCGGCCCTCACCCTAGCCCTCTCCCGGAGGGAGAGGGGACACATGGCAACGGCCCTCTCCCTGATGGAGAGGGGACGCCGGTCCTTCACTATACGGAACTACTCGACGAACTGCTCGGCCAAGGGATTTTGCGGATCGAACGGCCTTTGTCCTTCACCGTCACTTATCACGACCCGTGCTACCTGGGGCGGTTCAACGGCATTTACGAACCGCCGCGGCGCGTGTTGCGGGCGTTGGGACTCCGGCTGATCGAGATGCCGCGCCACGGCCGGAACAGTTTTTGTTGCGGCGCCGGCGGCGGGCGGATATGGATGAAGGACACGCCGGGGATCGAGGAGCGGCCGGCCGAAAGCCGCGTCCGCGAGGCACTCGCCCTGCCGGGCGTGGAATGTCTCGCCGTCGCCTGCCCGAAAGACCTCGTCATGTTCCAGGACGCGGTCAAAACCGTTGGGGCCGAAGAGCGGCTTCGTGTGGCCGATATCGGCCAACTCGTTTATGAAACCATGGGAATCTCGCTGGAGAAGTCAACGGAAGTCGGAGAGCCGATAGCATGAATACATCAGACGAAACGCTGCGGATCGGGGTCTACGTCTGCCATTGCGGCAGCAACATCGCCGGGGTGATCGACATCGAGGCGCTGACGCAGTTTGCCGAGGGTCTGCCGCACGTCGCCCTGACGCGGCACAACAAATACATGTGTTCCGATCCGGGCCAGGAGTTGGTCAAGCGGGACATCGTCGAGCACGGACTGAACCGGATCGTCGTGGCCGCCTGTTCGCCGAACCTGCACGAGCCGACGTTCCGCCGCGCCGCCGAGGACGCCGGCCTGAACCGCTTCCTGGTCCAAATGGCCAACATCCGCGAACAGGTGGCCTGGGTCACCGAGGACAAAGAAGAGGCGCTGAAGAAGGCCAAGGCCCACGTTGCCGCCGCCGTCCGACGCGTGGCCGAGCACGAGCCTTTGCAGCGGCAGTTCGTCCGCATCGTACCCCGGGCGATGGTCGTCGGCGGCGGAATCGCCGGCATTCAGGCCGCGCTGACCATTGCCGACGCCGGACGCGAGGTGATCCTGGTCGAGCGCGAGCCGTCGATCGGCGGACACATGGCGATGTTCGACAAAACGTTCCCCACCCTGGACTGCGCCGCCTGCATCCTGACGCCCAAAATGACCGCCGTAAAACTCCATCCGAACATCAAGCTGTTGACCTACAGCGAGGTCGAGTCGGTCGATGGATCGGTGGGTAATTTCAAGGTGAAGGTCCGCCGACGCCCGCGATACATCGACGAGGACCTCTGCGTCGGCTGCATGCAGTGCATCGACGACTGCGTGTTCACCCAGGCCAAGTTCGCCAATCCGTTCGATCAGGGGCTGGGGCTTCGCAAGCCGGTCTGGATCCCCTTTCCCCAGGCCGTCCCGCCGATCCCGGTGGTCGATCCCGAGGTCTGCCTGCAAATCACCCGCGGAAAGTGCAAGCAGAGCTGCGTCGAAGCCTGCGGCGAGCGGAATGCGTTCGATTTCGACCAACAGGATAAGATCGAGGAATACGATATCGGGGCGATTATCATCACCACCGGCTTTCAGGCGTTCGACCCATCGGTCATCCCATACTACGGATACGGAAAATATCCGAACGTCTACACCAGCTTGGAGGTCGAGCGGCTGCTGAACGCGGGCGGACCGACCGGCGGAAAACTCACCCTCCGCGACGGCTCGACGCCGAAACGAGTAGGCATCGTTCATTGCGTCGGCAGCCGCGACGTGAACCACCACGAATACTGCTCGCGCGTCTGCTGCATGTACGCCCTGAAACTCGCCCACCTGGTCCGCGAAAAGACCGACGCCGAGGTCTACAACTGCTACATCGACATCCGCTCGCCGGGCAAGGGTTTCGAGGAATTTTATAATCGCGTGCAGAACGAGGGTGTGCAATTCATCCGCGGCAAAGTGGCCGACATCTCGCCCGCCGCCGCCGGAAATAGCGATAGCGATCGTTTAGCCGCCGGCACGGCGGCGAACGCACAAAAGGGGTCCGTCCCCTTTTCCGGCCCCTTGGTCATGCAGGTCGACGACACGCTGCTGGGCACGATCCGGAAGATCGAGGTGGACATGGTGATCCTAGCCGTGGCGCTCGAGCCGCGGGCCGACGCCGGAGAGGTCCGCCGCAGTTTCGGCATCTCCTGCTCCAGCGAGGGTTTCTTCCTGGAAAAACACCCGAAGCTGGCGCCGGTCAACACGGCCAACGACGGCGTGCTGATCGCCGGGGCCTGCCAGGGCGCAAAGGACATCCCCGACACGGTCGCCCAGGCCGACGCCGCCGCCGCGAAGGCATTGGTACTGATCGACGCCGGACAGATCGAACTGGAACCGAACACGGCATGGATCGACGAGGAGATGTGTTCCGGCTGCAAGACGTGCATAAACTTGTGTCCTTACACGGCGATCACCGCCGACGAGGAGCGGAATATCGCCGTGATCGACCAAGCGCTCTGCAAGGGCTGCGGCACCTGTGTGGCCGCCTGTCCCTCGGGCGCGGCTAAGCAACACCTCTTCGGCGACGAACAAATCAACGAAGAACTGGAAGGATTGATGAGTTACGTTTAGAGTCGTCAGTTATCAGTCGTCAGTTTTCAGTTTTCAGTTGTCAGTTATCAGTAATCAGTTGTCAGTTCTTGTTGCGTGGAATTGGCGGCTGTTGACCATCAATAATCCAATATGCACAAGACAAACGCCCAGCGACTGCGATCGCGGGGCGTTACTGACCACTGACAACTGACGACGGATTACTGACGACGGATAACTGACAACTGAAAACTGATAACTGATAACTGAAAACTGAAAACTGACGACTGATAACTGATAACGGCCTTGTCGAACTATCAGTGCGTTAAATCCGTAAAACAAGGAAGAAACGGATTTCACTCACGAATGAAAGGAGTCTCGACATGGCTGGAACACGTAAAGGTACATACAAAATCACAAATTGGAGGAAATACAACGA
>JAUWNG010000037.1 GCA_030612765.1 Planctomycetota bacterium | reverse complement strand
TCAACAAGGTGATTGCAGCGCCCGATGTATTATCGATCGTGCTTTTTCCGGAAATGGTAAACGCACCCATACCCAGGGCTTGGGCGTTGTTGATGTTGAGCCGGCCGGCGCTGAGCGTTGTGCCGCCGTTATACGTATTGGTGCCGGAGAGGGTCAGCGAGCCGTTGCCCGTCTTGGTCAGCCCAGCGCCGTCGCGGAGGACGCCGGAATAGGTTGTCGAGGCATTGTTTCCACCAACGGTCAGGGCGACGTTCACGGCGGCCTCGTTGATCAACGCCAGATCCTGATTGCCATTTAGTCCGCCGAAGGTGGCCGAGGTCAGCGAGCCGAAGCTGAAAGCTCCGCCGTAGCCGTTATGGTCCAACGTGCTGTTTTGCAGTGCGTTGGCGTTGGCCAATATGAATGTGCCGTCGCCGATTTTCGTGTCGCCGGTGTAGGTGTTGGCGCCGGAGAAAACTAATGTGCCGTCTCCGATCTTTGTTAAACCACCGTTGCCGGCAATCGCATTTGAAACCGTAAGCGTGGTATCGCTGTCCTGGCTAAACGTACCGCCGCCGCCTTTCAGGGTGACGCCTCGGTTGCCGTCGTTGATTGCGAAGGTAGCGGTTGTCTGAAGCGTACCGCCGTCGAGCGTCAGTTGATCGGCCGTGAAACTCGCCGGATTGTTGCCCAGGCGACCCACACTGTCGATTACCAGCGTGCCGGCGTTGATGACCGTCTTGCCGGTGTAGGTGTTGGCGCCTGACAGGGTAAGGCTGTTGTCGCCAAGTTTCGCCACGCCAAGGATGCCGTTGATGGCATTGCTATATACGGCTCCGCCGGCGGCATTGGTGGTATCAAAGCCGCACAACGAGCCGGAATAAAAGGATGCCGTGTTAAGCAGTGTATTTACATCCGCGGCACTCCAATCGCCAGTTCCGCCGTAATTAACGACCAGCGTGCCACCGCCAGCCACCGAGACTCTGCCGGAAGTATCGTAGCCGGGCAGCGCGGCCGTGGTCGTGGCTAGCAGCGTGCCAGCGTCGATGGTTGTGACTCCGGCGTAGCTGTTGTTGCCACTAAGGGTCAGGGTACCGTCGCCCAGCTTGTTCAGTCCGCCTGGGCCGGAAAGCTGGCCGGCGATCGCGACCGCGTAACCGTTGGTGTTGACGCTCGCATTGCCGCCGATTCCGGTTAACGTTATGGGGAGCGTGATATCCATGTTGTCGCTTGCCTTCAGCGTTCCGCCGCCGAAATTGAAAGCGGCAGTTCCGGACCCCTTGGTTATTGACGGGACGATGAACGTTCCGCCGTTGAGGTTGTACGTGCCGCTGCTAGTGGAGCTGCTAGTGGAGTATGTGGCGAGCCGTAGTCCGTTGGAAATGGTGCTCGTTCCACCGGACTGTGTGAAAGTTCCAACGCCGTTTCCGCCCACTGACAGGAAATTGGCGGACAAGTCGCCGCTGTTGAGGTTATAGGTGCCGGAACCGCTGCTGGTGCGATTGAAGCCGAGATTAAGCGTGTTGGACACGATATTTGTTCCGCCAGACTGGTTGAAGGTTCCAGTCCCCATGTTACCGATGTCCAGGCTCTGAGCCGACAACAGACCGTCGTCGAGGTTGTACGTCCCGTTGTAATGTATACCGATCCCGAGACCGGCGAAAACGGTATTGGTTCCGCCGGATTGCGTGAATATCCCGGTGCCGTAGGAGCCAACTTTCACAGCATTGACCATTATCTGGCCGGCGCTGAGGTTGTACTCACCGTGGCTGCCTGAATACGAGCCAACGCTAATGGCTCCGCAAACGGTTCCGCCGGTCTGGTTGAAGGTTCCAATCCCGCGGTAGCCCGCGGAGACGCCTTTGATCAGTTCGCCGTCGCTAAGGTTGTACGTCCCAACGCCAATAATGGTGGAGCCAAGGCGGACGGAACCGCTATTGGTTCCGCCGGACTGCGTGAATATCCCTATGTTGTTGTAGCCAATGTATTGCGCACCCGTTGTGGAGAGAGAGCCGCCGGTCATTAGGACTGCGCCGCTGCTGGACTCGCCGAGATAGAGTTCAGTGGCAGTTTCGCCCAATTGCGTAATTAGTGCCGTGCCACCGTTGAAGATACGGGCATAGTCGATGGCGGTCGGTTCGGTTCCGCCCCAGTTTGCCGCAACGGACCAGTTGCCGGTGCCGCCGGTCCAGTAACGATAGTCCGCTTGGGATCTCGAAACGAATCCGAAAAGCAGCAGGCAGGGAAGACAAAAAAACAAAATCGTCTTGTAGCGGTGTGACATTGTTCTGCTTCCTTCATTTTGAGGAATTGGTAATTTTAGCTTCCGCCGTCGCAGGGCGTTGGCCGACAGAGCGATGGCCGCGATGCCGATAAGTACCAGCGTCGATGGCTCGGGCACGGCGCTGATCAGCACGTCGTTGCCGCCGCTCAACCCGCCGGACGCGGCGTCGGCCCCGTACCAAATCCACCATTTGCGATCGTCGTGGACGCCCAGCGACGAGCCATTGGCGTAGTCGTCGAACTCGCCCGTGAGGATGCCATTCGTGTCATTTTGGACGATCCACAGTTGGGTCTCTTCCGACGAGTCGCCGAAACCGGTCCAATCGAGCGAAAGCGTCCCGTCAAGCGTGGCGTTGTAGTCGCCCGAGCCGCTTAGCAGCACCTGGTCGTAGTCCGCGCCCGGGGCCGTGCCGGCCAATTCGATCTGGAGTTCGCCGAGCATGTTGTAGTCGCCCTGGATGATCTGGATGCCGGGCGAGCTGCCGGGGGCATGAACGCCGCTAATGGTAACGTTTCCGCGGACCGTTCCGCCGCCCTTGAGCGTTTTTCCGGCCGCCAAGTTGTAGCCGCCTGAGACCTCCGAAACGTCAAACGTCGCCCCATCGGCCACGTCGATCGCGTCGCTGGCCAGCGCCGCCCCGCTAATCAACCTAAGCGTGCCGGCGCCGATGGTCGTCGAACCGGTGTAGCTGTAGTCGTTGGAGAGGGTCAGGATACTGGTACCGAGTTTATTAAGTCCGCCCGGGCCGGAAAGCTGTCCAACGAGCGCAACCATGTAACCGTTGGTGTCGACGTTTGCATTGCCGCCGATCCCGGTCAGCGTCATGGGGAGAAGAAGGACCATGTGGCGGGTTGCCTTTATCGTCCCGCCGCCAAAGTTAAAGGCAGCGGTTCCACTTCCAAAGCTCAGTGACTCGAAGCTGAGCGTACCTCCATTTAAGTTGTACGTGCCACTCGAGCCAGACTCGTAGCCAAGATGGAGATCGTCAACCGTGTTGGTTCCACCAGATTGTGTGAAGGTGCCCGAACCGTTATAGCCGATGTACTCAGCTTGCGCCACGGACAACTGGCCTGAGCCGCTGAGGTTATAGGTTCCCGTGTCGCCGGGATCGTTTCCCAGCCAAAGTTCATTGGTGATGGTGTTGGTCCCACCGGTCTGAGTGAAGGTTCCCAAGCCGGACTTGCCAACGTACTGGTAACGTGCGCCCAACGAGCCACCGCTCATGCCCGAGTTCGCATCGTTGACCGTCACGCTCATACAGTCGCTAATCGATCCGGTGCCTGAGATCGTCAATCCATTGTTGATGTAAAAGCCCGGCTCAAAGTGGGTGCTATACCATGCGACGATCGCCATCGTCCCCTGGCAATCAACCGGGTCGTTGATCTGGAGCTTGGTATGATAGGGGCGGACAGTACAGCTTCTTCCGGCAGGAACCACCAGCGTGGTTCCTCTCGTGTAGGTGACGCCCAGGTTGTTGTAGCTGCCGAAGCCGGAAACAGTATCGAATCCCTCCGGCAGCATCACGAGCGAACCGGCTTCGACGCTTACAGACATAGAGCCGGTGTTGATGAGGCTCCCCTCGGAAAAGTCAAGGATGGACTTTGCCGCGGCGGTTACTGCGCCACTACCATCGGCGCCATCGAAAACCCCCTTATTGATCAGGTTGGCATAACCGCCAGAGGAACCGCTATCGAGTTGAAGCGTGCCGCCGCTAAGCCGCAACGTCCCGCCCTCGTTGATCGTGAGCATGTGCGCTGTCAACAGGCCACTGCCACTCAGGTTATAGGTTCCCCCTTCCGTTATGGAAAGGCCGTAGCCGCCCGGCGATGGCAATGCGCCCACGCCGCTGGAGTGCGTCCCGCCGGTCTGCGTGAAAGTCCCCGCAATACTTGCGTTGTTGTTCCTTAACTCACCTGAGTCACTCAAATTGTAGGTTCCAGCGATGCGGACGAATACTGCTCCACTTTCATTGGTTCCGCCAGACTGTATAAACGCTCCCACGCCGTTGTAGCCGACGTACTCGATGCCTGCGCGGAGGGAGCCGCCAGTCATTTGGACCGTACCTGACCTCTGAACACTGCCATCGCCGAGATAAAGCTTGTAACATCTCTCGTCGCCCAACGCGGTCACGAGTGCGGTTCCGCCGTTGTAAATATGGACATAATCGCCGGAGATCGGCTCGGCTACATCCCAGTTGGACGCGTTGGACCAGTTGCCGGTGTCGCCGGTCCAGTAACGATAGTCCGCTTGGGACCTCGAAACGAATCCAAAAAGCAGCAGGCAGGAAAGACAAAAAACCAAAATCATCGTGTGACGGTGCGACATTGTGATGCTTCCTTCGTTTTGAGGAATTGGTAATTTCAATCCGCAATCGGCGACTGGAGCCGCCTCCTATCAACCAAGCATTCGCGCATTTTCAACTTCAACGGATGGCTGAATGCCGAGCGTGTGCAAAATGCCCATCTAAGGCAGAGAGAACAACATGCATAAGATACGCAAATTTACCAGTAGCATTTTGCGATGTCAACCCCCCCCGCGCGGCGGCCCAAAATTGACGGATTCCTAGCGGGGGCGGGGTAATGTTCCTCCGCATAGGAGTTTCTGATGAATGAATTGAAAACTTTCCGTGGATCGGTCGCAAGCGAAGCATCCTTGTCGCAGGCGTTTTTCGGATGATTCCAAACGCGACGCCGTTCGGCTGGTCGCCGAAGAAAAATACACCTTCTCAGAGGCTATCCGAAAAGTGCAATACATAGTCCCCTCTCCCTCTGGGAGAGGGTTAGGGTGAGGGTAATTCGCCGGAAAACGTCGCGCCTTGCTTACGTGACTCCCCTAAACCCTCACCCCCTGCCCCTCTCCCAAAGGGAGAGGGGAGACTTTTCGGATAGCCTCCCAGTTGTTACGACTATCGCCCCCCCCTTAGAAGTTACCCGGGGTATTCCGCGGGGGAAAACCATACGCTCCGTATAACTTAATGAACCGAGAGGCCGGATTTCGCAAGCATTTAGAAACTATCTCAAAAGTCCCTTGTGTCCTACGACCGTTGCGCGGGACGGTTTTTGCCGCAACATGTGGCATGCAACTGCCTCTCTGGGCACAACGTATAGTGGTGTGCAATGGTCGTAGGACACGAGGTAAAACGCACCGGTCGCAGCAGGTAGTGGTGTGCTGCACACGCCCCACGAAGATGGAAAGCGGCCATCGAGGCGCAGATGTTGAAGGCGCAATGCCGGGCCGGCCGAATAGAGCGAATGTGGATGACACCATATAAGCAAGGAGTGCGCGCCATGCGAAGGATAAATTGGATTCTCGCGGCGGTGGTTTTCGTCGGCGTTGCCGGCCTGGCCGTCAGTTTGGATGCCGGTTGCGGTTGTGCCGAATATAACGGTGCAATGGCCGCCGGACATTGTGTACTCGGCGGCCCGGCCTGTTGTTCGCCGCCGGGATACTGTCTGGCCCCCGGCTGTGGCGAGGATTCCCGACCTTGCTGCGACAACGCCTGGGCCGGCTATTGCCAGCGTAAGGCGAAGGTCCAGGCGTTTTGGGCAAAAGTCGGCGTACCGAAGCCCCCCCGGCGTCGGCCGGCCTTCTATCGCTATATCCCGTGGTTAGCCCCCAGTTGTGATGGGCCGTTGCCCACCGCGCAGCCCACGCCCGATGTCCCTCCCGCCCCACCGGTTAGCAATCGAACGGAAGACGACTCGCAAGCAGGTGGTCTGGGTAAACTACTGCGACTTTTTTGATCCTCGCGATTCCAACGTTTTTCTCGATTTTTCCGATTATTCGGACGATAACTCCTGATGAAAGTCTTTCCGACTCCAGCAGGAGGGAACTAGGATCGTGAAACGGATATTGCTGTTCGGGCTGTTGGGCGGCTTGCTGACCTTTGGTTCCGGTTGCGGGCTAATGCAGGCGGTCTTCTGCTATCGTCCTTGCGTCACGCGAGGAGACTGCGCTCCCGGATATGGATATTACAACGGGAAGTGCGGGGAAGATTGCGAGGGGATTTGCGACCCGGGCCCGAGATGGGGACCGGCACGCGCGCCGGTGTTTGCCCCGCGTCGGGCTTGGGTGAGCGACGAGTGCGACCAGCCATGTCGCGGCCCGTATTGCCGCAGTTGCGACCCGGTGCGTGGTGATCCCTGCGGCGAGCGCTGCTACAACCGTTGCTGGCATCGGGGACCGCTCAGTTGTTTCTTTGCCCTGTTTGCCCACGGTTCCTGGTACGGGCCAACCTGCGGCGAGCGCTATTGGGGCGACTTCTACAGCGACCCGCCCGACTGCTGGGATCCCTGCGACTGCTACGGAAACAACATCGGCGGGAGCTGCCGCGATTGCGGCGGATACGGCGGCGCCACCGGATACTCTCGCTATTCCCGCGGCTATGCCGACGACGGCATGCCCGTGGTCAAGGGAAATATCATCTCCCAAACGGATCGTGTGGTTGCCTCGTCGCCGAAACCGGCTCCCCGACCCCATAAGGCCGTCAGGCGATAACCGCGCTGTCTCTCGAATACATTGGACTTCGGCCGATTGATCTGCCTCGCGTGCCGGGTCTGTTCTCAAGTCGTAACCGTTCACGGGTTGGGAAAACATCGTCATTCTTCGCTACGCTCAGAATGACGGGTGCCCCGTGAACGGTTACTCTCAAGTCTTCCATGCCTCACCATTCCTTGATTTGGCGGAAAATAGGCGCCCCTCCTCGACGAGTGGCCGATGTCTCCGATTTTCCACCCACCCTCAAGGCGTTCACTTCCAGCGGGGAGATACCTGGCCACCGCTAGACGGGATCGGCAAGGGAACCTAACATAAAGGGTTTGCTTCCGTGGAGGAAGGTGCCCCAATGAACCGCAACAAGCCCGATCGTGACGTGTCCGTTCTCGCCCGAGACATCCTCGGCTATCTGAACTTTTCTTCCGGCGCGTCCGACCCTCGGTTTCTCGGCAACCTGAACAAACTGTTCGCGGCGGTCGAGGAGCCGGCGTGGCAGGCCGTCGGCAAAGCGCTGCGGGCCGAGTTGCAAGCGGTCCGCGGCACGTCCGACGCCTTCCGACACGTCGAGCAGGCGGAAGCGGTGCTCGGGTTGGTCTTCGACGAGGCGCTGCCGGCCTATCGCCGGTTTCACCGCGACCTGTTGTTCCACCAGACCGAGACCGACCTGTTCCAACCGTTTTTCGTCGGCCGCGTCTGCGAGGCCGTGTTGCAGCAAGGGGGGCCGTGGCTGGAATCCGATCGCATCGTGTCGGCCGCGATTCGTCAACTGAACGATTATATCGGCCACCGGCCAGTCGCCACACTCCGCACGGAGCAAAAGATTCAACCTTACGAACACGAGTGGGTTCGTCCGATCCCGCTTTGGGTCCGCGGGGCGGGGGTCGCCGTCGGTCCATACGCCGAGTTGGTGGAAACCGCCCTGGCCATTCTCGACGCCGCCGCCCCGTCGTTGCTCTTCGACGCCGCCTTCGACCTCGAGCAACTCGACGAACTGGCTTTCGACCCTCGGGCTTACGACTTCGACCATCCGGTCAGCAAGCGGCCGAACTATCTTTTCGGCCAATGGGACATGAACAAGCTGGACGGCGCCGGTCTTAGCCGCCGGTTCGTGTTGCAGCAGGCGACCCTCGACGCGTTGCCCGATCGGCTCGACGATCGCGGCCAACTGCCGCGCAAACAGGTGTTGTTCGAGGAGGCGGCGGTGCTGGCCGGCACGATGCTGATGGGATCGGGCGTCAGCGGCAACCGGCCCGACGCACACGACTCGTCCGTCACGCTGGCCACCCTGCTGCCGAAGATCGCCGTCTACCGCGACGCCTTTTACGAGCAGATTCTCGACAAGCTGAAAGGGCCGCACGCCGAACGTCTGCGGAAAGAAGCCGCACTGTTGCGCCAACCGCTGGGCAGCGCGCGGCAGCACTTCAACCATTTCATGACCCGTCGCCGGGCGCAACAGTTGCAACACGTTCGCTTGGCCCAACTGTTCGCGGCACTCGGCTGCGAGGAAGAAGCAACTCGACACGCCGCGGTGGTTCCGGCGGCCTCGGCCCGGATGACCTGCGAAATGCACTGCCGCATGGCCGCCGCGGGGCTGGCGATCGATCGCGACCGGCTCGACGAGGTCGCCTCGCAGTTGCCGCCGATCGAGGATTTGCTGCACAGGGCGATCGAATGTGGGGCAATGGTCGATCCCTGGAACATATTGGGGTTTGGCGGACAGTACAGCCTCTTTCCCGCCGTGGAAAACAGCGTTTACGACCAGCGCGTCGACGAATTGCTCGACATGATGAGCGACATTTTCATGCTTTACGGGCAAATCCATCGAGCGGCGGCCGCGGCCGGCAAGGTTTCGTTGCAACAAACGCTCTCGGCGAATCTTGCCGAGTTGGCCCGTTGGTGGGACCGGTTTGCCTCGGTCGAGGTCGGTTCGGTCGAGGGCATATCCGGCCAAGAAACGCTCGAATCGGTCGAGAGCGTCGCGGCTGCGATCGGAGCCTGGCACAAAGGGGGGAACGCCGCTGGCGACGTCGCTTTCTGGCGGAAGCACATCGAGCATTTCCGCTCGCCGAAAGCTTACGCCTTGGTTGTCGATACGTTGTTGGAGAGCCGCGATTTCGTCGCCGCCATGGGGCTGTTGGTCCAGTGGCTAAGTCAAGCCGACGAAATACCGCTCGTGGAGGAAGATTACTCCTTCCACGATTTGGCGATGGCGTGGCTGGAAGACCTCTGGGAAACCGGCCCCGCCGGCAAGGCGGCCGATGAGCCGTCGTCCAAATCAAAGCGCGGCGACCGGAGGCGAAAAATACCGTCCACGCCGTCCAAGGTTCCGCCGCCGCGGCACTGGCCCATGACGCGAAAATACCTCGACTATCTCGAAGCCAACGCCGAGGACTACTGGCACGTGCCGCGATTCGAGATGGCCGCCGAAGTATTGGGAGAAGACGGGCGACGGGACGACGAGCAGGAATACGAGGAGTTCGAGGAGTTCGAGGAAGACGACGAGGACGAATCGGACGACGAAGACGACTTGTTCGGCGCGGCATACGAGGACGTTACTTTCCGCGACAGCGCGGACGACGGCGTGGAAGGCGAGATGTACGAAACCGGGCCGTCGGAGACCGAGTTCGAGCTGGTCGGCGAGGCCGAGCGGATCGTCAGCCGCTTGAATTTCCTGACCACCGTGGCGCAGTTGTGGAAACTGGGCGCGACGGCGTCCGCCGCCGCCGAAGCCCCCGACCGCGACGAGTCGTTGGCCGGCTGGCTCGATCGGGCGACTAATAACTACCGACGGTTGCTCGACCTGCTGGACTGCGTGCATCGCCATCGGATTCCCTCGCCGCGCGGCGGCCAAGAGTCGTTGATGGAATACGAACGCCGAAGGAGCGTCAAGGAAACGCTGTTGGAGGAGATCATCCAGGCTTGTACGGAGACGGCCGACGCCGCGCGGATGATCCGCGCTTCGATGGGCCGGCCGACGCCGGCCGAAAAGGCGGAAGCGTGGGAACGGCTGTCCGACGAGGCGCTGGCGCTGCTGTTGCGCGGCGACGTGGCCGGCCTGCGACGAGTTTGGCCCAAGCTGCTCGGCGCGCTTGCCAAACGGCCGCTTCTCTACATAGCCATCAGCCGAGGAGGCAACCCGCGGCGGATCGTCGCCTCGCGCGGCCGGCAACGGGTCATTCGCCGCTTGTTGAACTGCATGCCCCGGCTGGGCCTGTTGAGCGAGACTTGCCGACTGCTGGAGACCGCCCAACTGATGGAGGCCAGGCACCCGGTAGGCCCCGGGGCCATCACCGAGTTCGACACCGTTTTCGATACCGGCTGCCGGGCGATTGTCCGCTGCCTGGCCGTCTCTTCCGCCGAGTGGGGCGCCGACGCCGACAACGCTCTGGTCTCGTGCCTGGAGGAGGTCGTCGACGTTTTGATGCAGTGCTGGTTGACCCACAGCCGCCGTGTACGGTTATCGGTGCTGGAGACCGTCTCCGACGCGGCCCGTTGGCGCCGTCTGAAGCAATTCATCGAGCGTTACGGCGACGACTTGTTCACGCAACGCTTCATGAACCTGGGAAACCTCCGCGGAATCCACCACCAGGGCGCGGCGAACTACCTGAAAAATCTCCGCGAGGAACCGGAATCGGACGAAACGCCCCGTTTGTTGGACAAACTGGACGACGCGATCCCGCTGGACGAGGCCGCGCATTGGCTGGGCGTGGCCGTCGAGGCAGTGGTCGAAAACTACGGGCAATACATCGACTACAACAGCATCACCACTCAATCCGACCGCGGAGACATGCTCTACACGTTGCTGGACTTCTTGCGGCTGGAGTCCGATTACGACCGGCTGGCCTGGAACTTGCGGCCGGTGATGCTTGCCCATCAGGTCTTGGTGCGCTGCGGTCGGAGTCGGGCGGCCGACATCTGGCGCCGCGCGGTCGCCGACCGCACCGCGCCGCTGGCCGACGAGCACCTGAAGCGCTTCGAGCGGCTCTCGAAAAAATACGGCATGCGGCTGCCGAGCGTCGCCGAACACCTGGCCGAACGGTTTGTTCTGTCGCTGGAGATCGACCGGCTCTGCGAGCCGATCCGTCCGGTGGTCGACGGACTGCGCGACGGCCGGCGGCCGCAGGCGCTCGAGGAACTCAAAAAGCGGATCGACCGGTTCGCCGCGCGGCCCTCGGGCGCGGGCTATGAACTGCCCGGCTGGATCGAAGCCCTCGAAGAAGAGCTGGAGCAAGTCCAGTATGAACCGGCCGGCGAGGACGACGCTTTCGAGCCGCACATCCGCATCCCTCAGGTCCGGCTTTCGCCGGCGGAGTATCAGGGGCAGATAAAAAAGATGTACGACGACAAGGCAAAATGGGCCTTCGGCGACTGGCCGTAGCAGCCCATTGAAAAAGAAAGTTTTCGGAAATCTGGGTGCCACTGCTGGCTTGTCCAGCAGTGTTTTTTCGGGAGTTTCTCCCATGCACTGCTGGGCAAGCCAGCAGTGGCACCCTTTTTCAACGGGCTGCCGCAACCAAACATCTCGCCTGGATTCACGACGCCGGTTCAGCACTTGGCCTCGATGATGTGGAACTTAATCCCCTTGATTCCCGCGCCGCCGTTGTGGAAGGTCAATCCGCGATAGTGGTAGTTTAAGAGTTTCTTATGGGTATGGCCGAAGTATACGTGCCGGACTCCGTTTTGGGGGCCTTGTTCGATGCTCTCCAAATACTTCATGATCCGCCGCACCACGATCCGTTTGGAGAATACCAAATGCGGCACCGGTTTGTGCAACCGCGTCAAAACCACGACGTCGTACATCTTGCTGAGGAAGGGGCCGCGACGCCGTCGGTCGAGCCACTGTTGGCGGGCCTCGGCCAGCATCCGCGCGTCCATCCGCCTCTCGGCCACGTCGCCGTGGAGAAACATGCTGTTGCCCAAACGGACGTAGTACCGATGCCACGATAAATTGGAGATCTGTTTTTCCAACCTCGTAAGCCGGTCGATCAGGACCTGATGATAGTCGTGGTTGCCCAGCACGAGGTGGAAACGGCACTTGTTGCATCGGGAGGTCAGGTCGTCCAGCCATCGAGCCGCCGACTCCACGGCCCTAAGCGTGGGGATGCGCGCCCAGCGGAAGTCGAAGATGTCGCCGCCGAGGACGAACGCCTCCGCGTGAGACGCCGATTGGGCGATCTGCTCCAGATACCGATGCGCGTTCGAGCGGTTGGCGAATAGATGCAGGTCGGAAACGAAGAAGCATTTTGGCATGCGGTTATTATAGCAGATCGAGAAATTGTCGAGCGGCGGAGTTGCGAAACCGCAAGCGGTTGTTTCCCCCCGCGACCGCAGTCGCGGGGCGTTTTTCACTATCCACTACCCACTACCCACTACCCACTATCCACTATCCACTACCCACTATCCACTACCCACTATCCACTATCCACTACCCACTACTTAATCCCCGCCCTCGGTTTGACGGCGTCGCGGACGATGATGCCGGGATGGCGGGCGATCTTGTCGGTAAAAACGCGGGCGTCGGCGATGATCGGCTGCAACTCGCGGCTGACTCGTTCGATGTTCTTCGCCGCTCGGCACAGGCTGTTATACAACTGCCGGTCGTTCAACAGCGCCCCGAGCGATCCTTCTCCCCGCTCGATGCGGGACATGATCGTCCGCATTAGCGTGGTGATCTCGCCGATGTTCTCCATGGCGATGGCAATCTGGTCGATTGGGGCCTCTTCGCCGGGGCCGGCGGGCTGGCTGAACTTGCGCAGCGTCCGCTCGGTCATCTCGATGGTATCGACCATCCGTTCGATGGGCGTTCGACCGTCCGGGCCGGAGCGCTGGGAAAATACCCGCAAACTTTCGTCGGCCGAACGGAAGGTGCTGTTCATGCTGTCCAGCGTGTCGGGTAGCTTCTGCATGGCCTCGGCGAGTCTCTGCTGCGTCTCCCGGTCGCCGAGCACGGTTCGGATGGACTTTAACGACTCGGCGGCGTTTTCGATCACCTCGTGAATGCGTTCTCGTTCCTTGTCGAGGATGTTTCCCACCTTTTCCGCGGCTGCTTCGAGCTGAATGCTGGCATTCTCCAACGCCCGTCCGGTCTTGTTCACGGTGTCGATGGGGCCTTGCAGGACGCGTTTCAGTCCGGTGGGATCGTCGGATACCCTGCCGTCGATGATTTTGCTCGGATCGATCGGTTCCCCGCTCGCTGCCTCGGTGCGTGGAAGGACGAACGACAACGTAGAGTCGCCCAACAGATCACGGGCAATGCGGCACTCCTCGTTCCGATAAATCGTCTTGTCGGCCTGAATCTCCGCCGTCACCAGGACTTTCGAGTCCTTGTCGATCAAACTCACGCTGGTGACGCGGCCGATAAGGACGCCGCTTTTCCGCACTGGCGTGGACTTGGTCACGCCGGCGGCGTAGTCGAAGCGGATACGAATGGTGTAGTTGCCCATCAGAGTCGGCAACTTGCCGAACATCACCAGCAGGATGCCGGTGATGATCAACGTGGCCAGGAACATCACTCCCACCCGGAATTTCATGACGCGTTCGTCCATCGCTCATCTCCCGTTGAGTTGCCGCATTTCCATCAACCGTTCGCGGGCCTCGCCGCGGACGAATTGCGAGACGCGGTTGTCGGCGGCCTGCTCGATCCGGTCGGACGGCCCATCGTAGATTATCTGCGGCTCGTCGGCCCGCAACCGCGGAAGCGGATAAAGCATTACCACTCGGTCGGCCACCTTCTGCGCCGTGCGCATGTCGTGGGTGACCACGATGCTCGTGATCGGATGTTGCCGCCTGGTGCTGAGGATCAATTCGTTGATCACGTCGCTCATGATCGGGTCCAGTCCGGTGGTCGGCTCGTCGTAGAGCATGATTTCCGGCTCCAGGGCCAGCGCCCGGGCCAAACCGACCCGTTTCCTCATGCCGCCGGAAAGCTCCGCCGGCTTTTTGTCCAAGATGTTCTCGGGCAACCCCACCTCGGCCAAGCGGGCCAATACGATATAGCGAATCTCATCGACCCTTTTGTCGGTGTGCTGCCGCAGCGAAAAGCCGATGTTCTGCGCGATCGTCATGCTGTCGAACAGCGCCGCCTGCTGGAAAAGGAAGCCGAAGCGGATACGCTGTTTGGTCAGCTCCCTCTCGCTCAGTTCGGCGAGGTTGCGGCCGTCGAAACGAACCAAGCCGCGCGTCGGCCGAAGCAATCCGATGATCGTTTTCAGCAACACCGTCTTGCCGCACCCGCTCTCGCCGATCACCGCCAACGTCTTTCCGCGGGAAATCGTCAGATCGATATCGCGGAGCACGCGCTGACGGCCGAAATCGATCTCGACCCCCTCCATTCGGATCAAGGGGCAACTGGAATCGGAGATGTGTGTTGCGGTAGCGACCATAGTTCATGCAACTCCCCTCTCCCTCTGGGAGAGGGGCCGGGGGTGAGGGTTTTTTGACCAGCGCAGTATGCCCTCACCCTAACCCTCTCCCAAAGGGAGAGGGGACCGTGTTTTCTAAAACAGTTTCGGCGCCTCCGGCCAGATAGCATAATATATCCCGTCCATGGCAATCCCCAACAACAAGTCCAACAGCAATATCGCCACGAACGAATAAACGAAGGCGGTGGTGGCGGCGCGGCCAACTCCCTCCGCGCCCGGATTGCAATTGAACCCGCGATAACAAGCGATAATAGCGATGGCGGCGCCGAAGAACAGGCTCTTGAACACGCCCACGAACAGATCGAAGTTTCCCACAAAATGGCGTGAGTTTTCCAGATAATGATGCGAATCGATGCCCAACAGATACACGGCGTAGAAGAAGGCCCCGGCCACGCCCATGAAGTCAGCCATGATCGTCAGCGCCGGGATCAGCAGCAGGCAGCCGAGGAACCGCGGCACGACGAGGTAGTGGATCGGATTTGCGCCCATTGTGACCAGTGCGTCGATCTGTTCGGTGACGCGCATGGTGCCGAGTTCCGCGGCCATGGCGCTGCCTACCCGACCGGCCAGCATCGTGGCGGCCAGCACCGGTCCAAGCTCGCGGACCAACGACATGTTGATGACCGCGCCGAGCTTCGCCTCCAAGTGCATGCTGCGGAATTGCACGTAGCTCTGCACGACCAACACCATTCCGATGAAGGTGCCCGTCAGCGCCACCACCGGCAGACTCAACACGCCGATCTGGTAGAAGTTTGGAATAATGGTCTCTTTGCGAGGCAGACGGCCCAACAGCCATCCAAAGGTGCGCAAGGAAAACATTGCGATGTCACCCAAACCGATGAGCCAATCGATCAACACCCCGCCGAAGTCGGTGATCCAATCGACCGCCGCGCCCAGCGGCCCGCCGGACGCGGATATTGGATCTCGGATATCGGATGTCGGATTGGTTTCCATCGGTCAATTCCGCTCTGGCGAACCGCCGAGCTTAATCGGAAAGCCCACGCCGGCCTGCATTTCTCACCATAGCAGTCCGTTGAAAAAGGGTGCCACTGCTGGCTTGCCCAGCAGTGCATGGGGAAAACTCCCGGGAAAACACTGCTGGACAAGCCAGCAGTGGCACCCAAACTCCCAAATCCGACTTTTTCAACGGGCTGATAGTGTGCCACTGCTTGAAACAAGCAGTGCTGGGGCAATGGGTTATGCTCGGCACTGCTTCTGCGAAGCAGTGGCACACGGTTGTCAATTTTCTTCGTGTAGTGAGAAATGCGGAGTACAAGTTTTCTGACAAGGCTAATTCCTTGGGATATGTCCATACCGCCCGCGCAGTTTGGGACATCCCTTCTCCTCATAACTTCGTCGCGGCGGCACTGCGGCTTGAAGGAAGTTTGTCGTTTGGCCGGTTTTTGCCGATTGGGCAAGATGGGAGGCGTGGGGGTGCGGCCTCTTGCAGCCCATTGGAAGTGCATGTGATTGTAGGCAGCGAATCGGGTACGCTGAGTGGGGTTTGCACCTACGGTCCGATCATTCTGATTGTACCGAATGTTGCCCGCCGAATTGAGGGAATAAGGCGGGAGACGCAAGGGTGCCCGCAAGGAATGGTCCCGCCGATCCCTAATATGCGGGAATTTTTGTCGGTCGGGCACACTTCTCTCCCAAAGACGAGCTAGCCTTTATCGTTAGGGTACGAGACGTTTGTATTGCCGGCGGGGCACGGCATCTGCACCTTTGGCCGTTCCATGACGTCAGCCGACTATAAGGTTTTATTGGTCGACGACGACCCCGCCTTGCTGCGTCTCCTTTCCCGGTGGTTGGCCGGCGCCGGATACTCGGTCCGCACCGCCACGGACGGCCGGAAGGCGTTGGACGCCATCGAATTGGAGTGCCCCGACTTTCTCATCACCGATTGGATGATGCCGCACGTCGACGGCATGGAATTGTGCGAAAAGGTGCGGAAAATGCCGCTGCCGCACTACGTCTACATCGTCTTCCTGACCGTGAAGACCGGGGCGACCGAAATGATCGCCGGGCTGGAAAACGGGGCCGACAACTTCCTCACCAAGCCGGTCTCGAAAGACGAATTGCTGGCCCGCTTGAAGTCCGGCTCGCGGGTTCTCGAATTGGAACGGCGATTGAGTCTGATGGCCCATACCGACTCGCTGACGGGACTGCTCACGCAGCATAGTTTCTACGAATCGCTGGAAAAGGAGTGGTGCCGCTCCCGGCGGTCTCGTGTTCCGCTGAGTTGCGTGATGATGGACTTGGATTTTTTCAAACAGGTCAACGACGTTCACGGACACCTGGCCGGCGACTCGGCGTTGAAGTTAGTGGCGGAATTGCTCATGGACAACTGCCGCGTCAGCGACACGATCTGCCGCTACGGCGGCGAGGAATTCTGCGTCGTGCTGCCGGACACCACCGAGGACGGCGCCGCCGTCTGGGCCGAACGCGCCCGATCGTGGCTGGCTGCGTTGCGCATCCCCGTGGGAAGCAATTATTTTAAGGTTACAGGCAGCTTTGGCGTGGCCCAGTGCCGCGACGACCCCCAAACCTCGGAAGAACTCGTCGATCTGGCCGACCAGGCACTGCTCTGTGCGAAGCGCATGGGCCGCGACCGCGTCGTCTGCTACACCTCGCTGGCCGAAGCCGCGGAATCACAACTGTCTTGCTCCGCCCGGCACGACGCGATCTTCTCCGGCAAGCTTGCCCGCGACGTAATGGTCCCCCTGACGGTTTGCCTGCGGGAAGACGACACCGTTGAGGAAGCCGCCGGTTTCTTTCTCCAATTCGGCATCCCGGCCACGCCCGTGCTGGACGCCGACGGTGCATTGGCCGGCCTCATTTCCGAGAAGGATCTCATGGCGACGATGGTCTCGTCGGAGTGTCGGCAACGGCCGCTTTCGAGCACGATGTGCTCGAAAGTCATCTGTTACGAGGAAGACACGCCCGTCCGCGTGATCCACGAGTTCCTTTGCCGGGTCTTGGTCCGCGGCGTGGTGATAACCAACCAGGGACGCCCCACTGGAATGATCACCCACGGCTCGTTGCTGCGGTGGTTCCACGACTGGATCGCGTGCAATGATTCTGATTCGCCGCTTTCTTTGACTTCATCCTTATGCGAATGTAGCACAACAGGCACGGCATCTGCACCAAGCCCCCACAACCGGAACAACGCACCGGTACGCCCATCGGCAGGGTAACGTCGTCGTCCTCCCGTCGTCGGTGCGCGGAGTAGTCGGGACGCTTCCCTTGAGCGACGGCGTTGACCGTTCCGCGGCTAACGCTCAGTCGCACGGCAATTTTTCTTTGCGAGAGGCGGCCTTCGCGCAACATCCGACGGATTTCGTCAACCACCGTTGTCGCAATCATCGTCCAATTTCCCCAAAAAGTCACCTGGTTCGGGTTCAGGGTCCACGATTTCGTCGTCCAACTCGAAGGCGTCCCACGGGTCGTCGGCGGGATTTTCAGGCAATTTCGACACGTTACCCCCCTTTAGTGAAGTCTCGGAAGTGACTCAGCACCCCCTTTAGTGAAGTCTCGGAAGTGACTCAGCGAGGGGCAGGCTAGCACAAAAGGTGCATATTTACAACCATTTTTTTGGACATAATGTGACTCTTCCCAGTAAGGTATGCTGGCAGGAATTCTCGATGGTGTGTGGCAATATTTTCCGGCAGGTTTGGTCATTCTGAGCACAGCGAAGAATCTCGCCGACGCTGCCGGAAAAGCGAGATTCTTCGCTACGCTCAGAATGACAAAAATGGCATGGCCGCCAGAAAATCTTGCCACACACTTCTCGATGAATCCGATAGACGCCCCACCCTATTTCGCATATAATAATGGACATGACACTGCGGACTTACGACCCATCCAAGCTCGATAAATTCTCTCTCCGCCTGCTCGATTTGGCGTCTATTGTGCGTCAAATGGCCAACCTGAGCCGGGAACAGGGTATCGAGGAGTTGCCGTTGCACGACAAGAAAGCCCTCGAATGGTGCGCCAAGTTGGAGCAATGGGCGCACAAGACCCGGGCGGACTTGGAGGTGAAAATCCTCCAGGACAAGGCGGAAAGGCGGGGGCGCTCGGCAGCGAAATAACACCCAAAAAAAAGACCGCTCACACGGACTCTATCGGTTGCCGAAGCGGGACCGTTTATGACCACCGCAAAGGCCACGGCCAACCGACTTCAGCCGCCGCGGTCGGCCGGACGATGGAAATACCGTCCCCCAGCGCATTGCGAGGCACTTATGCCCATAGAACTCTTACCCCCGCTGATCGGATTGGCGTTCCTGGCGGTTTGCACCGCGGCGGCGGGCATACTCGTATTCGTGCGACGAGAGGGGCACTAGCCGGCTATTCGGGCTTCGCTCACGCCGCCTCGCTGGCGGCCTGCATCTCGGACCAATTCTGTTTGTTCTGCAAGGTGTCGAGCAATTCCGCGATGCTGAGCGTCTGATTGTCAAATTCCAGTGGGATTTCCGTGCCCGGATCGCATACCAGATCGACCGTGCCGTCTTCGCCGATCAACTGGTCGAAATCACGCAGCAATCCGTCTTGAACGGCCTGCCGTACCAAATGGCCTCGGGTCGCCGAGCCCTCGGGAGACCGGTCGCCGAGACTATCGGCGGCGCGCTTGGCCAACGCCGGCAAGTACTCGCTGGGGATTTCAATCAGCTTTGGGACGTATACCTTGATCTGCATGTTGCCTGACTCCTGGAAAGAAGGCGAGCCGACCACCCCACGCACCCCACCCAAGCGTGGGTCGGCCGAGGGCGCGCTAATACTTACATGTATCACGTATCGGCAGAGTGATGGTAGGGATTGCACCGTTTTTGCCGGATTTGGGCTACACAATCAGCATTGCGTCGCCGTAGCTGAAGAAACGGTATTGCTCGCGGACCGCCTCTTCATAGGCCCGACGGATCAACTCGTCGCCGCCGAACGTGCGGACCAGCACCAACAGCGTCGTGCGCGGGAGGTGGAAATTGGTCAACAGGACATCGATCGCGCGAAACCTGTACGGCGGGCGGATGAACAAGTCGGTGTGGCCGGAAAACGGCATTGGCTCGCCGCCGGCCGAGGCGGTCTCCAGCAGCCGGACCGAAGTGGTCCCCACGGCTACCACTCGCCCCCCGCGACGGCGACATTCGGCGATCAGATCGACGGTCTGCTGTCCGACGCATCCCCACTCGGAGTGCATTTGGTGTCCGGCCAGCGTTTCGGAGGCGATCGGCCGAAAGGTTCCGGGCCCGACGTGGAGTGTCAAGGTGCCGATTTCCACGCCCTGCCGAGCCAGCCGGTCGAGCAGAGCCGCGGTGAAGTGCAGCCCCGCCGTCGGCGCCGCCACCGCGCCGGGTACTTGGGCGTACACCGTCTGATAGTGTTCCCAATCACTTTCGATCATCTGTCCCTTGCGTATGTACGGAGGCAACGGTACTCGACCCACGCGGTCCAACAGCGTCAGGGCGTCTTCTTCCGCCATGGGCCGAGCGATCCAGGTTCCGTCGCTCTGCCGCGCCGCCAATTGGAGCTGCACGTCATCGTTACCGACGGCGCTGAGCAGCGTAACTGAATCGCCCGGCTTCAGCTTGCCGCGGGTTTTGCACATAACTCGCCACAAGCCGTCGGGTCTGGCCTCCAGAAAAAGCCCCTCCCAATGACCGCCGGTGTTATGGCGGTGCCCCACCAGTCGGGCGGGTATGACCCGCGTGTCGTTTATCACCAGGCAGTCACCGTCGTGGAGATACTCGGGCAGATCGCGGATGTACCTGTGTTCCAACAAGTTACGGCCTCGATCGACCACCAGCAGCCGAGCGTCGGTCCGGCATGCCACCGGCGACTGGGCAATCAAACCCTTTGGCAAATCGTAGTTGTAATTGTCTATGTCCAGTTCCGACATTGTGAGCTTTACCCTCCCAAGGGAAACAAGTATAAGCCCCTTGCGCGATTAATTGCAGGGGGACGTGTAGCACAGCCGCCCTCGGCTGTGCAGGATGGAATCACACAGCCGAGGGCGGCTGTGCCACAAAAATCATGTCGCGGATCAAGATCGCCCTATGCATCACCGAACTTAACGCCGGCGGGGCCGAACGGTGCCTGACCGAACTGGCCGTTCGGATCGACCGACACCGTTTCGACCCGGTTGTGTACTGCCTCTCTCCGCGGCCGGCGAAGGAAGAAGCCTCCTGTCTGCCAAAACTGCGGGCGGCCGGCGTCGAGGTCCATTTCCTTGACGGGCGAAGCGTGTGGCAATTTCCCGTCGTCGCTCGTCGGTTGCGTCGGCTTTTTGCAGCCCATAAACCCCAGGTTGCCCAAACATTCCTGTTTCATGCAAACATCGTCGGCCGAATTGCCGCCAAACGCGCCGGCGTAGGAGCCGTGGTCGCCGGCATCCGGGTGGCGGAACACGGAGTACGCTGGCACCTTTGGCTCGATCGGATGACGCAAAGCCTGGTGGACCGGTATGTCTGCGTCGGCCGATCGGTTGCCGATTTTTCGGCCGCTAGGGCCGGTCTGCCGCCCGAGAAACTTGTGGTCATCCCCAATGGTATCGACCTGGAAAAATACCCGGCCCGGCAACCGGCCGATCTGCGAGAGTTTGGCGTCGCGGCCGGCCGCCGCGCAGTCGTGTTCGTCGGTCGATTGGAGACGCAAAAAGGGGTTAAATGGCTGATCGAGACGGCCCCGTCGTGGCTGGACCGCCTGCCCGATTGCGAGTTGCTGTTGGTCGGCGACGGACCGCTGCGGACGGCGCTGGAGACCTCTGCCAAGACTGCTGGAATAGCCGACCGGATCCATTTCGCGGGCTGGCGACCCGACGTGCCGGCGATTCTTGCCGCCGCCGAACTACTGGTCCTCCCCTCGGCGTGGGAGGGGATGCCCAATGTCGTGCTGGAGGCAATGGCCAGCCGCAAACCGGTGGTCGCCACGGATGTCGAGGGCGTCGGCGAGTTGCTGGACTCCGGCGCAGAGGAGCAGACGGTCCGATACGGCGATTCGCAAGTCCTTGCCGAGAAGATATTTAGGCTGATGAACGACCCGCAACGCGCAACCGAAGTGGGGTTGGAAAACCGTCGGCGCGTCGAGGAGAATTTTGGGATTTCTCGCATGGTGAGGACTTACGAAAGGCTTTGGGGATCGTTGGTGGACGCTTAGCCGAAAAAAAGAAAAATTCACTTGCGTCGCGGTGCGTCGTTGGAAGTTGTTTCCGCGTTGGGAGCTATGGAAATTGGGTCCATCGGAGTCATGAATTCCGGCGAAAAACCCGCCTTGTGTCCGTTTTGGCGAATCGGTATCTTTGGGCCTTCTTGGGGGCTGGGACCGACTGGCAGCAACGACAAATTGTGAGTTTAGCGGCCGACGGCACGTCGGCCACGGAGACCGTTGATTCGCCATGCGTGAGAACCGCGGCGCCGGTCCGAGGCCACCTGGTCGGCGCCGGGACTTCACCTTCAGCCGGGGTGAAGTTGGTTCTCGCGGACGGGGAGCCAAGGACGACTTTTCGTTGCGATTGGGCGAGAGACTTGACCGTCGAAAACAAGTCGATCGCCGGCACTCGACCTCGCATGGGCGCAAGGACGCGCCCGAGGTGGGGTGTTTTTATTGAATTTATTGAATGAATACTTGTTGGCGGCGCCCCGTGCCGCGAAAAATGACCGAGCCATCATCGGTTCACGAACCCGTGCTGTTGGATCAAGTGGTCTGGTGGCTGCGTCCCCGGCCGGGCGCGGTGTTGGTCGACGGCACCCTCGGCGGAGGAGGCCACGCGCGGGCGCTGGCCGAAGCCGTGGGCGGCAGCGGACTGGTGATCGGCATCGACCGCGACCCGGACGCCGTGGACGCCGCCGTGCAGCGGCTAAGCGGGCTGCCGGTGAAGTTGGTGCAAGCGAACTATTGCGAACTGCCGGTGGTGCTCGAGCAATTGGAAATCGGGCCGGTCGACGGAGTGGTGCTGGACCTGGGATTGTCGAGCGATCAGTTGGCCGACGCCGGCCGAGGATTCAGCTTTTCGGCCGGAGGACCGTTGGACCTGAGGTACGACACCCTTTCCGGCGAGCCGGCGCGGAGATTGATCGGCCGGCTGAGCGAGGAGCACTTGACCCAACTTATTTCAAACTACGGAGAGGAACGATACAGCCGGCGGATAGCGCGGGCAATTGTCCGCCGACGGCGCGAGCGGCCGATCGAGACGGCGGAAGACTTGGCCGAAGTGATCCGCCGCAGCGTGCCGAGAAACCCGCGCGGCGAGAGGATCGACCCGGCCACGCGGACCTTTCAGGCCCTGCGGATCGCGGTCAACGACGAACTGAAATCGCTGGAAATCGCCTTGCAGCGGATACCCGGTTGCCTGAAAACCGGAGCGCGGATAGCCGTTATCAGTTTTCATTCATTGGAGGACCGGCGAGTGAAGCAGGCGTTTCGGGCGGACGAGCGGCTGAAGGTGCTGACGCCCAAGCCCTTGCGCCCCAACGAGGAGGAATCATTCGCCAACCCACGATCGCGCAGCGCGAAGCTGCGGGTCGCGGAACGGATAGCGTAACACCTTGTTCCCACGCGGAGATTTTGTAGGGTGCGTGAAACGCACCACAACCGGCAATACATGGTGCGTTTCACGCACCCTACGAATTGTGGTCTATTGGTCACGGCGTTGATTTCTTGACATTCAACAGCCCTGGCACTTGTGCCGGGCGGTTTTTGGCACGGAGGCTTAACCATGAACGATAATGAAAAAACGGGTGAATCAGTGCGCCTGGGCAAGGAAACCAAGGTCGGCGTGACCGTGATTCTGGCGCTGTTGCTGGTTTTTGCCGCCGTGGTGGCCGTACGGCTCACCGGATCAAGCTCTGGCGACGGGCTTGCCGCCGCCGCCGACCAAAATCCAGACAAGGCCAAACGACCGGACGAGGACCGGGACGAAAAGCATTTTCCCAAGGCCGCCAAGCCCAAATCCCACGGCGACAATCCGCCCACAGTCGTGCTGGCCAAGGCTGCCTCGAACCGTCCGCCTAAGCCGATCGACAAAGATTTCGACAAGTGGAAGCTGGCCTCGGACAAAGGCAAGTCAAAGCTGGTCGAGGGGAACGGTCCGGCGTTGATTTCGCCCCCGCCGTTGCCGCCCGAGCCGCCCAAACCGCTGCCGGGAAACAAGTATGCGCGGGATCCTTCCGACCGCGCCGAGACGAGCGGCTATACTTCGGTCGGCGCCCCGCCGCCGCTGCCCCCTTACAGGGAACAGAACCGTTACGACAATTCCAGACCTTTGCCGGCGCCATCGCACCCAGACCGCTCGTACGCGGACACGACGGACCAGCCCACGCAGGCCGCGCCGATCTCGCGGAATGGAGCCTCTGAATATCCCCGTCGCTCGCCGCGATCGATGTACGACAACAATGGCCCGCGCCGCCGCGGCGGTTCCCAATCGTTCGGCGCTCCGCCGACTCCGCGTGCCGACGGCAAGTACGAGGTCCAGCCGTTGGACAGCTTTTGGACGATTTCCGGGAGGCTGTACGGGACGGGCGCGTACTTCAAAGCCCTGGCGGAACACAATCGCGACAAGATGGACGACGAAGGGCGGCTTCAACCCGGCGATCTGGTCTTGACGCCGACCGTCGAGCAACTCGAAAAGTCATACCCCGACCTGTGCCCCAAGCCGAGCCGGCGAGAAACCTTGCGGAAGCGTGCGTCGAACGTTAGCACGCGCCGCCAGTACCGCTCGGGCCGGACCTACACCGTCGCCGAAGGCGACACACTATTCGACATCGCCCGCTACGAGTTGGGCAAGGCCTCCCGGTGGGTCGAAGTTTACGAACTGAACCGCGACGTGCTGGGTAAGGATTTCAATTACATCACACCCGGCACGAAATTGGTATTGCCCGACAGCGGACGCCCCGACGTGCTGGCCGAGCCGCCAAGCAGCGGGTATCGGAGGTAAGCGGAGAACTTCATTTAGCCCGCCGTGAATACACGGCGGGGCCGGATTGAATGAGGAAAACCGCTTGCCCCGAGTGTATTCACCCGGGGCTAAATACGGATATTTCGATATCAAAACACGTTTTAGATGTCGAAGTAGAGGCAGAACTCGTAGGGATGCGGGCGCAATTGCATGGCCTGGACCTCGTGGACCGTCTTGTACCAAATCCAGGTGTCGATCACGTCGGGTGTGAAGACGTCGCCGCGCAGTAGGAACTCGTGGTCCGCACGCAAAGCCTTCAGCGCCTCGTCCAGCGAGCCGGGCGTCTGCGGCACGTCCTTCAACTCCTCGGGGTCGAGGTCGTAAATGTCCTTGTCCAGCGGCTCGCCCGGATCGATCTTGTTCTGAATGCCGTCAATCGCCGCCATGAGGATGGCGGAAAAAGCGAGATAAGGGTTGCAACTCGGATCGGGGCAGCGGAACTCAATGCGTTTGGCCTTGGGGTTCTGGCTATACATGGGTATGCGGACGGCCGCCGAGCGGTTCTGTTGCGAGTAGGCCAGGTTGACCGGTGCCTCGAAGCCCGGCACCAGCCGTTTGTAGCTGTTGGTGGTCGGGTTGCAGATGCCGCACAGTGCCGGAGCGTGCTTGAGTATGCCGCCGATGGCATGGATACCCTGGTCGCTCAGTCCGGCGTAGCCGCTGCCGGCGAACAACGGTTCGCTCCCTTTCCAGATAGAGATGTGCGTATGCATACCCGAGCCGTTGTCGCCGTGAAGCGGCTTGGGCATGAAAGTGACCGTCTTGCCGTGCTTCCGAGCCACGTTCTTAATGATGTACTTGAACATCATCATCTTGTCGGCAATAGTCACCAGATCGTCGAACCGCAGGTCGATCTCCGACTGCCCGGCGGTGGCCACCTCGTGATGTTGAGTCTCGACGTTCATCCCGCACTCGATCATCGTCTGCATCATCTCGTTGCGGATGTCCATCATCTGGTCGGCCGGCGGGACGGGAAAGTATCCTTCCTTGTAGCGCAGTTTGTAGCCCAGGTTTGGCTTCTCCTCGCGGCCGCGGTTCCATTGGCCCTCGATACTGTCGAGAAAATAGTAACCGCTGTTGGCCGTCTGATCGTAGCGGACGTCGTCGAAAATGAAGAACTCGGCCTCGGGACCGATGTAGCAGGTGTCGCCGATGCCGGTGCTCTTCAGGTAATTGACCGCCTTGCGGGCGACGTTCCGCGGATCGCGGCTATAATCCTCGCGGGTGATCGGGTCTTGAATGTTGCAGATCATCGACAGGGTCGGCAGAGCGGAGAACGGATCGAGCACGGCCGTCTCCGGTTGCGGGACCACGAGCATGTCGCTTTCGTTGATCGCCCGCCAACCGCGGATGCTCGAACCGTCGAACCCCAATCCGTCCTCGAAAATGTCTTCGGTCAGTTTATCGACGGGAATCGTGAAGTGCTGCCACAGTCCCGGAAAATCCATAAACCGCAGATCGACGGCCTTAACGTTCTTCTCGCGGCATAGCGCCAGCACTTCTTTGGGGGTCATTACGCATTCCTTTCCGTTACCGTTTACTTGCTTTTCGTCGCGTAACCGTTCACGGATTAGGAAAACATCGTCATTCTGAGCGTAGCGAAGAATCTCGCCCGCGCCGCGATCTCATGCGAGATTCTTCGCTACGCTCAGAATGACGGGTATCCCGTGAACGGTTACTTCATCGATGGTCCACCGGCGAAATTTACCTTTTTGCCGGTTAAGTGCAAAGCGGGTGCCATCCAAGACGGAAGCAAGGAGTGCTGAGCCTGTAAGTTGTTTTGCTTGTTCACTTTGTGGCCATTGAAGCATCTTCCGCCGGCGGCTGACAGCCCGACAATTGCACATTTCTTGTGCAAGCCGTGTTTAGTAACTGTGCAATCCGTGATGCAAACGGGTGCCTCTTCCGTAAGTCGCGATAGCGTAATGATTTGCAACAATAACCCCCCGGTTTTCGCGGATTTCGAGGTAGGTTCGGCCGCATGGGAACATTATCTAAGAGGCGACGGGGAGATGCACCCGCGGCAATTTTCCCAAAGGCTTTCGCCCCGAGGTTACAGTGATACTTATGGGGGAAGAGTGAGCGTCCCCATTGGGAACCACCCGCATGATCGATTCTTGCGATGCACGTAGCGAAGAGTTCACCGAACTGCTGACGCAGTGCGAGCGGCAGTTGTTCGCCTACATCCTCGCCATGGTTTGGAAAGCCCAAGACGCGGAAGACCTCTACCAGCAGACCGCGATGTTGCTGTGGGAGAAATTCGACGAGTTCGAGCGGGGGACGAACTTCAAGTGTTGGGCCTTCAGCTTCGCGCGGCACGTCGTCTTGAACTTCCAACGCACGCAACAGCGCCGCAAGACGTTTCTGACTGCCGAGTTGGCCTCGACGCTTGCCGACCGGCAGGCCGCCAAGCCCGCCGACGAGTTGGATTCTTTCGCCGACGCGCTGGGCGATTGCATGGATCAACTTAGCGACACGGATCGGCGCCTGATCCATCTTTGCTACGGCGACGAACAGACCATTAAACAAATCGCGGAGAAACTGGGCCGTCCGCCGCAAAGCACCTATAACTCGCTCTGCCGTATCCGGCGGAGGCTTTTCGATTGCGTTAAACGGGCGGTTTCACGGGGAAGCGACGCATGAACGAGCAGTTCACACCCGAATCCGAAATCTGGGCGCTGTTCGACGCCGCGTGCGGCGATGCGCTCGAGACGGATCAGGTAGCGCGGTTGGAAGCCGCGTTGCGCGCCGACGAGCAACTCTGCGACCTTTACCTCGACTACTTCCGCTTGCACGCCGAGCTTTCGCGCTCGGTGCGGCTGGAACATACCCGGGAGAAGATCATCGGGGCGATACGTCACCCCGAGCCGGCTTCCACCGTCCCGCCGATCGTCCTCGATCTTTCTTCCACTAGCAACTATCCACCATCCGCTGCTCCTTTCGTCGGCAGTTGGACGTTCTCCTGCATGGTCTCCGCGGTGATCATGGGCATGATGCTGCTGGGGTTCTGGGCGATCAAAGTCACCCACCACCAACCACAGGTTGCCGAGGCGCCGTCGCAGTCGGCACCGTCTGAAACCAGGCCGGAGATGGTGTTCGTCGGCCGGATCACCGGCATGGTCGATGTAAAGTGGTCCGACGATCCCCACTATCTGCCGCCACCGGACTTCGCCCACGTTCCCTTGGGCCGCAAGTACAAACTAGACTCCGGACTGTTGGAAATCACCTACGACTCCGGCGCGAAGGTCATTCTTGAAGGTCCTTGCACCTACGAGGTCGAATCCACCGCCGGCGGCTACCTTTCGCTAGGCAAACTGACCGCGCTGGTGGAGAAGAAGAGGTCAGAGGTCAGAGGTCAGAAGTCAGATCCCTCTCCCCTCTCCCCTCTCCCCTCTCCCCACTTCTACGTCCGTACTCCCCCGGCGCGCATCACCGACCTGGGCCCCGAGGTGGGGGGGGGAGTGAGGGCGGCGGGCGGTACCGAGGCGCACGTTTTTCCGGGCAAGGGCGAGGTGCGGTGGCCGGGCGGCGGGGGAGAGGCCCAGGCGATCCAATTGGGCGAAAACGAAGCGGCGCGGGTGGAGAGGGCCGAGAACCGACTGGTTATTGTCCGCGTCGCAGCGTCGGAGAAAACCGCCCGTTTCGTCCGGGCGATGCCGCGGCCCAAGCCAGCCGTCCCCGTCCGAATCGTTGAGACATTCGATGGCGTTGAGCTTGGAACCGCTTTCGAGCAGATGCCGCCGGGGCGATACGTTTTCGAGCACGGGGCGGCCGAACACCCGCGCCAAGAGTCGTTCACGCTCCATGGTCGGCAGTCGCGCGGCTACATCCGCACCGTGATGGCCGACTTCCGCGACCGCAATTTTGTGTTCGAGGCGACGTTCCACGTCCGCCTGGACGGCCCGGCCCACGAGGCCGGTCCCCACCACATTTTCTTCGGCCTCGGTGATGGCGTGCCCAACGCCAATTTTTGGGACGTTGTTACCTGCGGACTGGTTTTGAACTTCTGCGTCGACACCGGGCAGGCTTGGGTGGCACGCTGCGACCCCGAGTCGGATTTGAATCGGGAGGTTTTCGGCAATCTCAGCGGAGTCGTGACGGAAGTGGTTCCGTCGGGCGGCCTGGGGCCGGGCCGACACCGGTTCCGGCTGACCAAGACCGGCAGATGCGTCAAGTTCGCGGTGGACGCGGACTTCAAGGGGGAATTCCAACCGGATTTCATCAGCCGGCCAATCGACTTGCCGACCGCCGTGCCGTTGTTGGACGC
>JAUWNG010000180.1 GCA_030612765.1 Planctomycetota bacterium | reverse complement strand
GTGGGGGGCTCAACGCCGGCCCCCCCCGAACTTTTTTGGGCGCGGTGGGGGGGGGGGGGGGGGGGGGTTCCCCCCACCCTACTTACCGCAACATAAACTAATGAAAGAACCTATCGAAAGGAAGAATACGTCATGTGTACGCTCGTTACCAAAGAGGCCCCGGACTTCGTCGCCCAGGCGGTGATGCCCGACGGCTCGTTCGCCGAGTTGAAGCTGTCGTCGTATCGCGGCAAGTACGTATTGTTGTTTTTCTACCCCTTGGATTTCACGTTCGTCTGTCCGTCGGAGATCGTCGCCTTCGACGCGGCGCTGGAGAGATTCGAGGAGAAGGGCGCCCAGGTCTTGGGCTGCTCGGTCGATTCGCACTTCACGCACCTCGCCTGGAGGAACACGCCGCGCAAGCAGGGCGGCATCGGGTCGATCCGCTACCCGCTGGTGTCGGACCTGACCAAGCAAATCGCCCGCGATTTCGGCGTCTTGCTGGAGGACGGCGGCGTGGCGCTGCGCGGCCTGTTCCTGATCGACAAGCAGGGCATCGTCCGCCACGCGCTGATCAACGACCTGCCCATCGGCCGCAGTGTCGATGAGGCGTTGCGGGTGCTCGACGCCTTGCGGTTCCACGAGGAGCACGGCGACGTATGCCCGGCCAACTGGCACGAGGGCGAGGAGGCGATCAAGCCCACGGCCGAGGGCGTGGCGTCGTACCTTGCAAAACACGACAAGTAGACCGATGAACGAAGTTCTCGAAACTCTCGTCAAGATCGCTTGGGAAAGCTGGTCGCTGTTGGGGCAGATGGCGCCGTACTTGCTCTTGGGGTTCCTGGTGGCCGGAGCGCTATCGGTCTGCATCTCGCCGCAGTTCGTCGAGCGGCATCTCGGCGGGCGGGGGTTCGGAGCCGTGTTGAAGGCGTCGCTGTTGGGTATCCCGCTGCCGCTCTGCTCGTGCGGAGTGATTCCGGTCTCGGCCTCGCTGCGCCGCCACGGGGCCAGCCGGGCCGCTACCACCTCCTTCCTGATCTCCACGCCGCAGACCGGAGTGGACAGCATCGCCGTCACTTACGCGCTGCTCGGGTCGGTGTTCGCGGTTTATCGGCCCCTGGCCGCGCTGGCCGCCGGGCTGCTCGGCGGGTTGCTGGTGATGCTGTTCGCGCGGCGGAACCACGACCCGGATCAGCCCGAGCAGGATCGGCCCAAGTGTACCGAAAGTTGCTGCTCGGGCCACGGATCGCAAAACGTGTTTGTTCGGGCATTAAAGCATGGCCTGGTCACGTTGCCGCGCGACATCGGTTTGCCGCTGCTGGTGGGCGTGGCCGTGGCCGGGGCGGTCGCCGCGCTTGTCGAGGCCAACCAGTGGCAACAATATCTGGGCGGCGGAGTTGTGGGGATAGTGTTGGCGATGGCCATCGGCGTACCCGTCTACGTCTGCGCCACCGCTTCGGTGCCGATCGCCGTGGGACTGATCCACCTGGGCGCGTCGCCGGGTGCGGCGCTGGCGTTCCTGATCGCCGGCCCGGCCACCAACGCCGCCACGATCGCCTCGATGTGGAAGTTTCTCGGCGGAAGGGCCATGTTCCTCTACCTGCTGACCATCGCCGTCAGTGCGGTAGCGGGCGGATTGACGCTCGACTGGCTGTTCGCCACACTGGACGTTGGCGTTCCGACGTTGGCCGACCATGTCCATCACACCGCGAAGGGCGTTTGGCTTTCGTCGGCCTGGGCGGTTATACTGTTGGCCATCCTGGCGTTCTCCTACCTCGTAAAATCGCACGATGACAAGTGGGGAGATGAATAGAATAGTTTAACCCGGAGCCATCGGCGACGGAAATGCCCCCGCCGTCGCCGATGGCTCCGGGTTAAACAATTGATGCGAACAAATAAAACCAGAACTCCCAATTTACCATGAACACCACGCTACGCGAAAACATCGACTGGGTCGGCGCGATCGACTGGAACATCCGCGATTTCCACGGCTACGACACCGAGCGCGGCTCCAGCTACAATGCTTATCTGATCCGCGACGAAAAGACGGCGCTGATCGACACGGTAAAGGCCCCCTTCACGGCCGAACTGTTGCGGAACGTGGCCGCGCTTTGCGAACTGTCGCAAGTCGATTACGTCGTTTGCAACCACGCCGAGCTGGACCACGCCGGCGCGTTGCCCGAGGTGCTCCGGGCGATGCCCCGGGCCACGCTCGTCTGCGACAAGAAATGCGTCGCCGCGCTGGGCGCTCACTTCGACACCTCGACGTGGAAGATTCAGACGATAGCCGACGGCGATTCGCTTTCGCTCGGCCGGCGGACGTTGCGGTTCGTCACCACGCCGATGGTCCATTGGCCCGAGTCGATGTTTACCTACGTGCCGGAAGAGAAGCTGCTGTTTTCGATGGACGCCTTCGGCCAACACTACGCCTCCGGCGTGCGGTTCGACGACGAGGCCGACTTGCCCGCGGTGATGCAGGAGGCGAAGACCTACTACGCGAACATCGGTATGCCCTACGCCAAGCCCGTGCTGCAATGCCTGGACAAACTGGCCGGCGTCGAACTCGACACGATCGCGCCGAGCCACGGCCTGATCTGGCGTCGGCACGCGGCGGAGATCGTCGCCGCCTACCGCGATTGGGCCGGCCGCCGCTGCCAGCCGAAGGTGCTGGTCGTCTACGACACGATGTGGCAAAGCACGGAGACGATGGCCCAAGCTATACTGGAAGGGGCCGCGCGGCCGGGCGTAAACGCCTCGCTGATCCACGTCCGCCGCACAAACCTGACGAAAATCGCCACCGAAGTGCTAGACGCGGCGGCCGTGGCCGTCGGCTCGCCGACGCTCAACCGTCGCATGATGCCCATGATCGCCGCCATGCTCTGTTACCTCGATGGACTCCGGCCGCTGGGCAAGGCGGCGGTAGCCTTCGGCTCCTACGGCTGGGGCCGAGGAGGGCCGGAGGACGTCAACGAGGCACTCCAGCGGATGCAATGGGACGTGTTCCGCGAGCCGCTGCGGGCCCAGTGGAGGCCGACGCCTGAAGTGCTCGACGAATGTCGCCGAATTGGGCAGGAATTGGCCGATCGGGCCTTGAATCCGCCTCCGCTGGAATCGGGGCAATAGTTTTGCTAGAATATAATAGGACCGTGAATTCCCGTTACATCCCGATTCCGTGAGTATCGAGGGGACAAACATTGACGCTCACCGATCCGAACGATCAAACCAATTCGATTGATTCCGCTGAGGAGTCGATTGAGACCCAACCGGAAACCAGTCCTTCTTCGCCCCCGCCGGCCGAGGAGACGCAGCAGTCTGACTCGGCCGAGGAGGCGTCGCGTCGGCGCATCCTGATCGGCTCGCAGCGCGATCCGGCCGCCTATCGGCCGCGGCCGCGGCACGATTTCAAGCCGTTGGACATACCCGACGAGGGGCGAGGGACGAGGGACGAGGGGCGAGGGGAGGAAATCGATGGCCGAGGGCTGGGCGGTTCACCGCCCAGTGAAGTTAAGAGCAAGGAGGGTTCAGGGTTCAGGGTTCAGGATTCAGACGCTGCCAATGGTGCAGCCGAACCCCCACAGGCCCCGCCGAGCACGCCCGACTTGATCTCCGAGTTGGCCGCCGCGCTGGCCGGTCCGCAGGCGCCCATCTCGAAGCCGAGCGTCCGTGACCGAATGACGCCGGAGTTGGAAGACGAGCTTCACCTCGCGATGGGCGACGTCTCGATGGACGAGTTGCTCGATGCCGGTTCGTCCGGCGAGCAGACGTTCGAGCCTGGCGAGTTGCAAAGCGGCCGGGTGGTCGCCGTCCGCCGCGACGACGTGTTCGTCGAGTTCGCCGGACGCCAGCAAGGGGCCGTATCGCTCCGCCAGTTCGATGTTCCGCCCCGGCCCGGCACGGAAGTCCAGGTGGTCGTCGAGCGGCTCAACCCCGAGGACGGATTGTACGAATTGTCGCTGCCGAACAAGGCGGTGCAGGTGGACGACTGGTCCGATCTGATCGAAGGGGTGCTGGTCGAAGTCCGCGTGACCGGCCACAACACCGGCGGGCTGGAGTGCGAAGTGAACCACATCCGCGGCTTCATCCCCGTCAGCCAGATCGACCTCTACCGGGTCGAGGACCTTGCCCAGTTCGTCGATCAGAAGTGGACCTGCGTAATCACCGAAGCGAACCCCGACCGGCGGAACCTGGTGCTCAGCCGCCGGGCCGTGCTCGAACGCGAGCGGGAGCAGGTCAGGCAGCAACTGCTCGATTCGCTCCGCCCGGGCCACGTCCGCGAGGGCGTGGTGCGAAAGCTCATGGACTTCGGCGCGTTCGTCGATCTCGGCGGCGTCGACGGGCTGGTTCACATCAGCCAGGTGGCCTGGGGCCGGGTGAAGCATCCCAGCGACGTGCTTAAGGAGGGTCAGAAGATCAAGGTGCGGGTGGATAAGATCGATCCGGACACCGGCAAGATCAGCCTGGCGTATCGAGACCTGCTGGAAAGCCCGTGGACGACCGCCACGCAAAAATACCCGACCAACGCCATCGCCGACGGGACCGTCACCAAGCTGATGGATTTTGGGGCGTTCGTCGAGTTGGAGCCGGGCATCGAGGGGCTGGTCCACATCTCCGAACTCTCGCACAAGCGCGTCTGGCGATGCTCCGACGTGGTGAAGGAGGGCCAGCAGGTCGAGGTGATGGTCCTTTCGGTCGACCCGGAGGCGCAGCGGATGAGCCTCTCGATGAAGGAGTTGTCGGCCCCGCCCGAGCCGGCCAAAAAGGAAGAGGAAACCGCGGAACCGTCCAAGCGGTCGAAAAATATCTCGAAACCGACCGGCCCGTTGCTCGGCGGACTCAGCCGCCCGACCGGCAACCGGTTCGGTTTGAAGTGGTAAGAAAGTTGTCTATGGTATAATGTATTATGAGTGGGAAATACTCGGTGCAGTGAATGGGTGAGGAGTTCCGGCAATGGAAAAGACTTACGTCCAACATCGAGAAGACGGTTACTGTATCGACGGGACCCGCGTCTCGTTGGATTCCGTTGTCCTGGCGTTTCTGCAAGGACTTTCGCCGGAAACTATAGCTAGCGAGTGTTTTCCCACACTGACTCTCGAACAGGTCTACGGGGCGATAGCCTACTATCTCGCGCATCGTACGAAGATTGACGCTTACCTAAAGCGGACTGATTCCGAATTCCAGACGTTGTGGCGGGCGACGCACGGCGTGGCCGGCGAGTTCTCCCAGAAATTGGCCGAAGCCCGACGGCAAATGCAAACGGCTGGCAAATGAAGGTCCGGTTCCAAGCCGACGCCGACTTCAACGAAATCATCTTGAAGGCCGTTTTGCGCCGCGAGCCAAGCATCGATTTCCAAACGGCCCGATCGGCTGCGTTGCCCGGCCTATCCGACAAAGACGTGTTAGAGCGGGCATCCCGATCGGGCCGCTTGTTGGTCACACATGACCGAAAGACCATGCCCAAGCATTTTGCCGAGTTCATCGAGACGAATTCCAGCGCCGGCGTCTTGATCGTTCCCCAGAAGATGTCCATTGCACTGGTAGCCGAGGAGCTAATGATCGTTTGGGTTGCAACTGAAGCTGAAGAATGGAGCAATCGGATTTTCTCACTGCCAATATAGCTTCCAAACAAAAAAACCGCCCATGAACCCCGGTTCCGCTTCGCCGACATTGGATTTATCGAGCTATGAATCGCTGGAGAAGGACGTTCTTATCCGGCGTGTTCAAGCCGTGCGGGCGGAAATGGGACTGCGGCTGCTGATCCTCGGACATCATTACCAGCAGGACGAGGTCATCGAACTGGCCGACATGCGCGGCGATAGCTACGGACTGTCGGAACTGGCTGCCAACAGTGAACAGTGTCGGGCGATCGTCTTCTGCGGCGTCCACTTCATGGCCGAGACGGCCGACATTCTGGCCAATCGGCCGGAGCGGCTGGCCGAGCGCGGCGGTCTGCGCGTGCCGGTCATTTTGCCCGACTTGGAAGCCGGCTGCTCGCTGGCCGACATGGCCGACATCGTGCAAGTCGAAAAATGCTGGGCCGAGCTGGCCGAAGTGATCGACGTCAACGACCTAACGCCGATCACCTACGTCAATTCGACTGCCGAGTTGAAGGCGTTTTGCGGCCGTCGCGGCGGGATCGTCTGCACGTCGGCCAACGCCCGGGCCGCGCTCGATTGGGCCTTCCAGCACCGCGGCCGCGTGCTCTTCTTCCCCGATCAACACCTGGGCCGGAACACCGCCCGCGCGATGGACATTCCGCTGGAGCAAATGCCGCTCTGGGATCCGCGCCGGCAGAAACTCGGCGGCAATACGGCGGAGGCGATTCGCGACAGCCGGGTGATCCTCTGGCGGGGCTTCTGCTGCGTCCACCAACAGTTCACCTCCTATGACGTAGCCCACTTCCGCACGAAGCATCCCGGCATAAAGATCATCGTCCACCCCGAGTGCATGATGGAAGTGGCCGATTTGGCCGACGTGGTCGGATCGACCAGTAAGATCATCCGCGAGATCGAACAATCGCCGCCGGGCACGCGCTGGGCCATCGGCACCGAGCAGCATCTGGTCGACCGTCTGCGCCGCGAGCACACGGAGCAGGAAATCCATCTGCTTTCGGCCAAGTCCTGCATCTGCTCGACGATGTCGCTGATCAACCTGCCGCGTCTATGTTGGGCGGTCGAGAATCTGGCGGCCGGCACGCCGGTGGGCGCGATCGAGGTCGAGCCGGAGACCGCCCGCTGGGCGCTGGAAGCATTGCGGCGGATGTTGGAAGTGAAGTAGAAGTAGGGTGCGTCCACGCCGCCCCATCATTACCGCTTGTGGTGCGTCGAGGACGCCCCCGACTCCGACCGCGAAACGGCGTATTTCCCGCCCGGGGCGTTGCC
>JAUWNG010000072.1 GCA_030612765.1 Planctomycetota bacterium | reverse complement strand
GATTGTGCGGTTGGACACCTGCCGAGTTTGCCATACATCGCCGTATTCCGCGTCGTCGTGGAAGGCGACCATGTACTGACGGCGGTGGTTGCCCTGCTGTGCGCCGGGGGCCCACCACGACGCGATCACCGGGTTGCCGTTCTTGTCGACGGTCATGTCGGCCGAGTTGATCAGACTGCTGCCCTCGGGGATCGGGACGACCAATTCACCCCAACTGGCTGGATCCTGTCCGGCTACTGGCTCGCCAACGATCGGCAAGGTGTACGGTGTGCCGTTCATCCGGGTCCAGGTCCGGCCCTGGTCATTGGACCGGGCATAATAAAAATTGTGGTTGGTCTGGTAGCGGGATTCGCCCGCGGGCGAATCCGACTGGTAGCGGTTGGTCCAAGTCAGGTGCAGATGACCTTGGTTGTCCACGACCATCCGGTTGGGATAGGAACACCAATCCGGAGTGAACCCTTCCCCTTTGAGCAGCGGCGATTGCGAGGCACCGGATTTGTGTACGTTGTCCCAGGTGTCCGTGGCCGTGTCGTAGCGGTTGAGATAGTGGCTGGAACCGTAGCAGTCGCCCTCGCGGTAAAAGAACAGCAGATCGCCGTCGGGTAGATTGAAGTATTGGGGGTAGGTGACGTTGTGTTCCCGTCCGGTCATACCCCCCGTGCCGAGGTTGCCGCCCATCGTCAGCGGATTGGCGCCGACGACCGGGGAGGACGACTTGGCGTACCGCATCGGGCTGCTATGCATCCCCCACGACAAGTGCATGTAGCCGTCGCCGTCGATGTTCATGTTTATGTTGTCGTGACAGTTGTTGGTGTCCTTCGCTACAAGGCCGCTCTTGAGGATCTCCCATGCGGGTTGGCCGTGCGTACGGCGGGCGATGAGAACCCTGTCGTTGTTCGGGTCGCCGCTCCAATCGGGGTTCCGATAATAGTACGTGGCGAACTGTTGGTCGCCAACGGTGCATAAGTTCCAGGCGATGTTCGCAATGCTGTTCCCTCCGTCGCCGACCATGCCGTGTTCGCAGGTTGCGGAGTTGCCGTCGTCGATCTTCACTAAGTTGAGGAAGTCGCCCGGATCGGCCGATTGTACCGGCTGGGCCAAGAATCCCGCCACCAATGCAACCGCCAGAGTAAAGGCGGATTTATGATTGCTTCGGTACATTATTCTCCTCATGGTTGAATATAAAAGTCGGTCAAACGAACCCCCCAAATCTCACGCCAAGGCGCAGAGACGGCAACGAGTCCGTTCTCTTTGCGCCTCAGCGCCTTTGCGTGAGTTCTCGTGTTTCCGGAAATGGCCGGCGTTCCGAGCGTCGTCGCAAAAACCGTTCGCAACGACGCCGGAAAAGCGCCGGTCAAATCAGAAATCATCAATCCTAAATCATAAATCTATTTCCGCTTCCTCCATGCGTAGCACAGCAGGCCGATCAGCCCCGTGGCCAGCAACGCCAGCGTACTCGGCTCGGGAACAACGGCGTTGGTGAAAGCGCTAAAATAGGGCGTCCGACCGTCGTCGTTAAACCTGAACGTCATGCTGGTAGCCGAAGCGGTGTACGTATCGGTCATCACGTAACCGATGAGGGCACCGTAGCTGTCGCGCGGGCTAAAAGGGGTCGAAGATTCGCTGTTGGCGAGATTGGTGATCCATACGTTGCCGATCTCGACAGAAGCATCGCCCGTGATCCCGTAGAAGCTCACTGTGTACTGCTGGCCAATCGTCAGATTGTTGAGTTCAACATCCATGTAAGTACCATCGTAAGGGGCATTGGCAGCGTACTGGATGTCATCCATGATAGATCCTATACTCCCAGTGACCGAGGTACCCTTGATTGACTCGCCAAAACACTTGGCGGTGTCGACGGAAATACCCCAACCGCCACCAGGATCGGAGTAGCTCGTGTCGCCCGTAAGCGTCGCCGCCTGCTGGAAAGGTACGCCATTGACCGAACGACCACTCGCATTCCCACGCAAGTCAACCGCATGGGTATAGGTCAAGCTGCTGTCGACCCCGGAGCTGGCATCTCCGAAGACCTGCGCTACGGTGAACATGTCCGCTTGGGCCACGCCGGCCGTCAGCGCAAGACAACCGATAGCCAACACCGCCAAGATAGTTTTAAGACTCATTGCAATTCTCCTCCCCAATTGGGGAAAAAGCATGTTTTGAAGCGCCCACGGTCCCCAGAAACACTCTGGATGAATCAACCCGGCCGCTCCTCGCCTCTCCGTCTGTTGGTCTCCTCGTTTAACCCGGAGCCAACGGCGACGGTGGTTCCCGCAACAACGGGTTTCCCGCAGCCGCCGTCGCCGCCGGCTCCGGGTTAAACGATCTCGTGCAGGCGGGACGGATTAGGAAATCCGTCCTACACTGCTTGGCCTGGCACGGTTCACTACAGCCCATTCATGGAACTACCCTCCTTTCTTCTTGGATAAAACTGACCCGCTCAGTTCGACGCGCAACCCCATCGGGCCATTTTTATAGTCAGATCTCCAGGTCACTCCGTTCAATATGTCGATCTCCAGCGTGTTGATCCCTTTGATGCAATGTTTCCCGGCCGAAAACTCGCCGGAGAAACTGTTGAACGCGCGTTCTCCGTGCTCGGGTACCGACAACTGCCGGCCGTTGAGGCGGATCGCCTGCACGTGGTTGTCCACGATGAACCGGCCCCGCAGAACGACCGTCTCCGGCAGCATGTCCGTAAGCTCGAACGTCGTGCTAAATGTGTAGGTAATGTTGGGAACATCCGGGGGACCGTTGGCCGTCGAGAGCCATTGCGATCGGGTGGGGTCATTCGCCAGCCAATAAGCGTGGGCGGCGGTCACCACGGCCGGCCGCGGCTGGAAGTCCAGGGCGTCGCTGACGGCCACAAGTTGCCAGTGCGGGTCCGGCTCGCCCTCCTTCAACCCCACGCCCGTGTTGAACAGTTCGATCCGCACCCACTTGGGCATCCGGCGGGTAAACGCGCCCGGAGCGGCCGCTTCTCGACCGACCACGACAATCCGGTCCGCACCCGGCTCCACCCGGGCCGATTCGTTCGCGCCCAATTGGATCGCCCGTGCTTCTCCCCCACCGTCGGTCAACCGCACCTCGACCTTGCCGCGGAAGACGTGCGACGTGGTGGTTCCCTCCTTGCCGACTTCCACGCCGAACTCCGTACCGAGGTCGGTGATGATGGCAGTGGGAGTGCGGACGGAGAATAGTGGATAGTGGGTAGTGGATAGTGGATAGTGAGAACCATCCTCGCCCCTCGTCCCTCGCCCCGCGCCCCTCTGCTCTACCCGCGCGGTTAGTTTGCCCAGCGAGAGATAGCCGCCGGCGGTGGATTCCACTTCGTAGGTGCAAGGGCCTTCGAGGATGACCTTCGCGCCGGAGTCGTAGGTGATTTCCAACAGGCCGGAGTCGAGGATGTATTTGCGGCCAAGCGGGACGTAGGCCCGTGAACTCAGTGGCGGCAGGAAGCGCGGGTCGTCGGACCATTTCACATCGACCATGCCGGTGATCCGGCCGACGAACACCATCTCCGGCATGGCGTCCGATGGAACCGACTGCGACGGCGCCTCGGCGATATGTTGGTGGTGGGTGATTTCGTACGCCCAAAACCCCAGCAGCATCATGCCCATAATCACCGTGGCGACCATGTAGGAGAACGCCCAACTGCCGACGGAAAAGTGGCTGGTGGGTAGTGGATAGTGGGTAGTGGATAGAGTGGGGAATGGGGGTTCGGGGATTTGAGGTTCGGGATCGAGTTGGTGCGGCAGTTCAACGCCCTCGTCTATTCCGACGCGGGACGCGAGCAAGGAAGCGTGAGTGCAGACGGCGACGAATGTGTCGCGATTGGAGGGATCCTCGGCCAAGAGCGCGTTGAGCCGGTCGCGCTGCGGCCCCGTAAGCCGGCCTTCCAGATGGAGAACCACCATCTCCATCAGTTCGTCGCCCAAGGCGGCGGCGGGATCGAATTGTGCGTCGCCTTCATTCATCGTCGGCAACCTGTTTCCTCGTTGCGATTTTCTCTTCGATACAATCGGCCAAACTGCGATGTGCGCGGGTTATCGCCCGATAAACGGTCTCGACCTTCATCTGCAACCGCTCGGCGATTTCGTTGCTGCGGAGTTGCTTGGCGTAGCGGAGGGTCAACAAACGCCGTTGCTTGTCCGTCAACCGATGGAAACACGCCCGAAGCATCTCCGCGATGGCCGATTCGGCCAACTCGCCTCGATGGTCGTACGGTTCCCAGTGGGATTCCAACTTGTCTAGCACTTCCTCGCTCAAGGGTGGAGGCAATTTTTTCTTCCCGCGCAAGGCTTCCAGGGCCTTGAACCTTGCGGCGCGGCGGAGCCAGACCTTCAGCCGCGGCTCGTCGGCCACTTCGCGTCCCTTGTCGAGGGCCAGCAGCGCGACTTCCTGCACCACGTCTTCGCACAAGCCGAAATCGCCCGTGATCGACCAGGCGTAGGCGAGCAGTTTGTTCCGCTCCGCCATCAGAACGCGAACGAGTTGTTCGGTTTCCAGCGCCACCGGCCACCCCCGAAGAAAATGCATTCTCAAGCCGGCGCCGTCACCGCGGCAATGCCGCCGCGCACGACGCCGCTCATACATTAGTTAAGTGACAATTCCGCGGTTAATCAGGACACGGAGAAGAGAGAATTTCCGCCCCTACCCCCATAATAATTGGATCTCGGACGGGGGCACGAAAATTCATGCACTCCAACGGGGATACTTCACCTGTCCGGCGGGTGGGTATGCGGCTTTATGTCAGAACCGCATCGACTCGGGCAGCAAGTCTTTCATGCGGTCTAGGAAGCCGCTGCGTTCGGGCGGAGTCTTCTCGGCCGGGGGTTGCTTGGCGGCGGACGCCCTCTCCGACGGCACGGCGCCCGGCGGCAGGGGAACGTTCTCATCGAGGAACCGCGGCCAATAACCCTCCAGCAGCCGGAGGCAATCGCCGACTTGCCCATTCTGAAGTTTCACGTCGGCCAGCGTGATGAGCTTCGACAGTTCGATCATTTCCGGCTTGGTAAAAGCCAGATTGAAAACTTGCACGTCGTCGATCCAGACCTCGCCGGGGCCCATCAGGTCGAATCGGACGCGGATCGAGGCAAGTCCCTCCAGCGGAAGGTCGTCGACCTGAAAGACGTATCGTCCCCATTCGGTCAGGATAGGGACGGCGGGCCGACCGGGATCGGGCACCGAGCCGACCGGGGCATAGCGGTAATAGTCGCGCCCGCGAAGTTTGCCTTCCACCGCCAATCGCAGCGGCGGTTGATTCCGCACGTCGGCCGTCCGCAGCCACACCGACACGGTCAACCGTCCCGTGGCCGGCGCGGCGAACGGCCGGCTCACCAAACAGGCCACCGGGCCGGCGCTGGCGATCTTCACCGACTGCCGGTCGCCGTGCCGGTGCGTTTCATCCAATTTGATTTCCACGTCGCTGCGATTGGTCGTTGCCCAATCGGGAACCGGATCGTCGCCGGCCGCGGGTTTCTCGAAATCCGCGTTGACCACCACGTCCAGCGGCGGCGGATTGCGCAGCGCCGCCGCTCGGGCACCAAGCCGGCGGATATTCAACGCCAACTCGGCATCGACCGCGCCGGACCAGACGACGTGCGGGTTGGAACATCGCGCGGCGGGGTCCGAGAGCCGCACGGCGACCAGGTCGTATGGCTCCAAGCTGACTTCCCAATACAGGCCCAAGCTTGCCTTGGGTTTCAATGGTTCGATCTTCCGCGAGCCGGTAAGCTCCTCGATGCGGCAACCGGGCGCGGCTTTGACGTGGAGGCGGGCGGTGACCGGAAACGGGGCGTCGTTGACGGCGTACAGATATGTCCGGCCGCCGTGAGCGCACCAACGGAACGTCACCGGCTGCGATGCGGCGGCCTCCCGATTGCCTCCCACCGGCTGGAAACGGACCGCCGGTAGGGCGCGGTAGGCGGCCGCCAGATCGCGCAGCGTGTCTTCCCCGCCCATCGGCAACACCCAACCGCCGTCGACCATCACCTGTGCGTCGAGCGTGGCCAGGGCGTGGACAAATCGCCGTCGGTTTCGCGCCCCCGCCGGCGCCGGCTGGGAAACCAGCCACGTTTGACTTGGCTCGAAGGGATTTTTTCGGTCGAACGAACCGATGTGGATCTCGCGCGGCTGGTGAAAGAAGAGGCTGCCCGGGGTGGCGAACCCCTGGAAACAACTATCGATGTCCGGCATCTGTTCGATTTCCAGATCGACGGCACGGCGGCCCAAGTCGCCCTGGGGCATGATCCGCTCGGGCCGCAAGAGGACGATCCGGCCCGAATCGCCGCGGAAATGGCGGGCGTCGATACCCACCCGCAACAACGCCGCGGCGATGGTCGTCTGCCGGGGCAGCGCCGGACGCAGTTCGGCTTCCAGCGCCGGCCCGCCGAGCATGTTCACCCCGACCAGGTAGAGGCGTCCGCCGGGGCGGATCGAGGCGAGTTCGTCGGCGGCGCGGCGGTAGAACTTCGCCAGTTCCGCCGCCCGCCATTGGAGCCATGCCCTGCGATTCGGTTCTTCGGCCAGAAACTCCGCGCGACGGGCGAAGCGTTGCGGCCCCGCGCCGGGAACGCGCAGACCCGTCGCCCGCTCGAACCGGGCAATCGTCGCGTCGTCCAGCCCCCAATCCGGTCCGGGAAGTTGGGCGTAGCCGTCGGCCGAGAGTTGCACGGCCACTCCGGCAAACGACGGGTGCCGCGCGTAGCGGGCGGCCAATTCTCGCAACACTCCCAACATCGCCGCTTGCACGCGCGGATGGAGCACGTTGTAGTAGGGCGCCAAACCGCGCCGCGGCGGCCAGACGCCGCACCATGAGACCCCATCGGCGCCGATCCATTCGATCCCTTCGGATTCAGGTCCGCCGGCACGGAGAAGCGACTCCAACTCGGGCAGCGGCGCGGCGAACTCGACCGTGGGTATCAGTTGCAGATCCTCGCGATCGAACAACCGCAACAGCATCTCCAGCACGTCCTTTTGGACCGGGTCCTGGGCGGAGGCGAAAAACGCGCCGGTGTCGTAGCGCGGCGTGGACTGCAACAAAGCACTGGGATAGATCGCGCTGCCGTCGGCCAACACGGCCAGCACAAGGCCGTTGTAGCCTGCGTGGTGAAGATACTCGACCAGCCGCGTCCCGCCCTCGTGGAACGTCCACCAATCGTCCAGGCTGCGGCCGCTCCAGGTGTCGAAATATTCGTTTGCCGAGAAGTTTTCGGACAACAGGGGGCGATCGAGGTACGCCGCCAGCAGCCGCTGGTTCGCGCCCGCTCGCCGCGGCAACGACCGCGGCAACCGCTCGCCGCCGGCCAGCACGCGTATCTTTCCGTACACCGCCGGAACCCGGTCGCGCCCGTTGGCGAGCAGCAGCAAGGGCGTCGTGGTGCGGGGCCAGAAGATCATCCGATAGCGCTGCCAACGCGGCGGAGAGTCCGCGGCGGCCACTTCCTCGGCGTTGTCGAATCCCGCCCCCATTTCCAACGGCATCAACGCGCCGGCGGCGTTTGGCTCCAGAACGCTGATCCTTAGGGTCTGCGGCACGTCGCTCGGATATTCAACCTCCAAAACGTGCGGTCGTCCGGGCCGGTTGATCGGCAGCCAGTAAGCCTCCCAACTAACGTCGGGCGACTCGGCGTTGGGTTTCAGCTCGGCCAATTTGCCCAACGCGTGGCGGCGCGTTTGCAGGCAACCGTTTCCCAACGGCCCTTGCCACGACCGAGGCAAACGCGACTTGGTCAACGGCAACTGCGGCAATTTGTGAAGTTTCTCGTACCATCGCGGATTGGCCGGATCGATCTCCAACACCTGCGTCAACTTTTCGCCGGGCCGGCCGACCGGCGGACGCCGCGGATCGAGCACCACAAGCTGCACCCGCCGCTCGGCGATCGTGCGCCGCCAACTCAACGGTTGCCGGACCGCCTGGGACCAGTTGGGGCTGGTCACGGCGGTGATGATGATATCGTAGACCCCCTCCTCGCCGGGCAAAGACGCCTCGAAGGCGACGACCGCCGCGTCGTCGGCTTGCACTTCCTCCTGTTGCGACCAATACTCCTTTTTGCCTCCGAGCAGTTGTACCCGGATGCGCACCCTTTGGTCCGCGGATAAGGGCAGCCCCCGCGGCTCGACGTTGAACTTGAACGGTTCACCGGGTGCGAACACCAGATTGTCGCGCTCGAAACGCACGCGGAGCAAATCGCCCGGTGCATGCATCGCCAGCAAGCGGTTTCCTCGATCGTCCAACTCTTTGTTGACGAACTCGCCGGATAGCTCGGCCAACGGAATCTCGATGGCCGTCGAATGGTCGGGCCGGTCGGCGGCCGAAAATCTCAGCAGCAATTTCGCGGTCGGCGGGGCGGAGACGAGCACGTCTACCCCGTCGTATCCACGAGGGCTGCGCTGCCGGAAGCGAAGTTTCGCTCCGCCGCGCGGGGAACCTTCGAGCCACATCGAGCCTGGCTCATCGGCCTCGATACCCAACGGCCGCGGCTCGGAGAGCGTTCCTTCGCTGACCGAGATGGTTCCGTGCCAGAGCCGGTTTTCGCCGCCGCCCCAGGCGATCCGCACGCGAACGTCGCCGGCCGCGGCCACGTGTGCCGCCAGCGCCAACGACAGAGCCAATCCAGCGCAAGAAAAACGCCTTGCGGCGACCGTCCAAGCGGTCGGCATACGGTCTGCTTGCGATGTCCTCGGACCTCCCTGTCCGATCATCGTTAATCCCGCGGCTGCAAGGCGATTAGAACAATTGAGGGCGGATTATAGTGAGAACCCCTCTATCCCACTATGCCGAATCGGGCGGATTTCACGGGCGACCACTATTAAATCACCGGAATAGGGCAAATGAGGGGAATGCGTTGACTGCGATAATTCCGTTTTCTCTGATCGTCAACGGTTCAAAGGCGATCCATGAAGACGAGTGGGGGTTGGTTACTTCGTCTCGTAGGGGAATCGTCTCTGCTGGTATTCCTTCTTGTTGCCCACTCGGTTGCGGGTAACAACCCCAACATTCGGCACGGTGTCTTCCTCGGATACAGAGTCTTGTGTACACGAAGCACTGCCTGATGTTCTCTTGATTTTCGCGAGCAATTCACGATGTGGAAAAAACGTAAACTTATTTCCCCCGCGAACCATTTCCAGATATCCCCTGGTAACTAAATTTAGCAAATCCGATCTCGCCGTTCCGTAGCTGGTGTTCCAGGTTGTCTTGTGTTGTTGAATCGTGTAGTTGGCGTGCAGGTGTTTCAGGGCGTGATAAATCAACGCTTGCTGACGATGATTTAGGTCTGGATCGCACCGCAGTAATTCAGCAGCCGCGGCAATTTTCCGTTGCTGTTCGACGAGATACGTATTTAACGCCTTGATTGCGCGGAGAATAACCTTGAGGTTGTAGTGAATAAAGTAGGTGACGTCTCCCCGGTCGGTTTCGCTAAATAAATATGCCCGCGTGTATTTTGCAGGGGCTTGCAGAAAGAACCTCGAAATAGGCAGATACTCAAACATCCAGTAACCCTGTTTCAGCATATACCAATAAAACAGGGCGCGGGCCGTCCGGCCGTTGCCATCCACGAACGGATGCACGTACCCAAGAGCGAAATGAAGCACTATTGCCTTGATTACCGGATGGATAAACGGTTTTGAACGCTCGTTGGCAAAATCACAAATCTCTTTCAAGTACAATTCGACGGTTTCCGTTGGTGGCGGAGTGAACAATGTCTCGTGAGTGCGCGAGTCCTCCACGACAACATTATCATCCATGTTGCGAAAACGTCCTTCCGCCGATGGATTGTCAAGCGTGCCTGCAGTCAGCACTGTCTGAAGGTGTTTCAACATGTCGAGAGATAGTTTGTTATGCTTAAGTTCTCGAATCTCCAGTATTGCATTATAGTTGTTAAGGACCATTCGTTCCGCTCTGCTTTGCGGTTTTTTCCCCTTTCTAAGCATCAGCTTTGCCGCTTTTCGGGTTGTGGCCGCGCCTTCAAGTTGACTGGAAGCGATCGACTCTTCCATTAACGAATTGAAGAGATACTTTTCGTTGTCGTCTCGTATGGAGTGGCTCGATTTGCTACCCAAAGTTCCGCCGGCCTGCTGGTCAATCTTGTGCAGCCATTCAAGATGCTGCGGAGGATTCCAATACACGAGCTTCGCGTCGTTGAATCTGATGGGCAGGGATTGATATTGTTGGCGGCGGCTTAAGGCAATTGCCGCCCACGTCAATCTGGCGTCCAACCCCTCGGGAATATCACTCCAGAAACGAAGGTTTTCCCAATGTACGTAGTTGTCGTTGCATCGAGACACGAGTTCCACAATATCGGTATCGTTGATTCGGCGAAACCAGTCGTGGCCGACAGACTGAATGGTCTCTAAAAAATCGGGAGGAGACTGAGGCATCCGCATGTCACTAGCCCATGTTAAACGCCTGTTGATTTATGTTAAATTAATAGCACATGGTCAATAATCTGTCAATTGAAAAATAATTGACAATTCGATATGTCGGTTGTAAGTCACTCAGATGGAACAACTTATGTGCATATTCCCATGTGAATACATGGATTCTGTGCATCAACAAACAATTCTGAAGAACAGTTCGTGCATCAATCCAATATGGAACACATCCGCCACCTACTGGAGGGGTGTTTGGTTTGTGTGTGGTAGTGGGGTTTCGGAATATCCCTTCTACGCCGCAGAAGCACACGGGCGATGTCACGCCGCCGACCACTCGGGATCGGGATTGGGGCAGATATTTGGCGTGACGGTCCCTTGGATCGACGCGACCGCACGTTCCGCTACTGCCACGGCGTCTGGGTCCGGGTGGGCCTCGATGGTCACCTCGAAACGGCGCGACTCGCCCGGCGCCAAGGTGGCCACCCGCCCCTTTTCCTTCTCGAACGACCGGCGGTTGGGATAATTGATAGCCGGTTCCAGACCGGTAACGTATCCGTCTGCCGCCGCCTGCTGGTTTTTCCAAAGCGTGAAGCAAGGCAACTGTTGCTTGTTGAACTTAACGCTGACGCCCTGGCGGCCGTCTGCCGAACGGAGCAGCGCCCGCGTTTGTCCCGAGGCGTCGGCGGCCAGATCGAAAAAGAAACACGCCTCGGATTTGCCCGGCGTTTCGGGGTCGTAGACGTTCCAGCGGTCGATGTCCGCCGCCGCCACGGCGTCGCTCGGGGCGACCTTCTTAAACGGCAGAACGAGACTTGCGCCGGGAGCAAGCAGCGGCGGGCCGAAATTGACGTGATAGATCAATTCCAGTTCGCCCGGTTCGGCCGAAAGGTTCGTGATCTCGTCCGTAACGGTCAGCCAAGGTTGGCCGGCCTTCGTGCTGATAGTCGAGACCATTCGCAACTTGTTGCCGAACAGCCGGGCTTCTTCGACCACGCCGCGAACGGCAATTTCGCCCGAGTCGCCGTCGATCGTCACTTCAACCTGGTTCGCCGGCGTATTGGCGATTTTTCCATGCAGCGGCCATTGCAACGTACCGTCGGAACGAAACTCCGGCGCGCCGTTGCTCTCCAATCCGCAGCGGACCAGCATCTCGTCGAAACCGCTGAGCCAGCCGATGCCGCTCGGCTCCCATAGCGGCACCAGCGCCGGATTGACCGGTCCATCGACCGGCGACGACCAACCTAGATGCATGTCTCCGCAGACTGCCCCCCAGATACCCATTCCCCGGGTCGGAACGACGGTGAACCAGAGTTGTCCATTGTCCACCTCGACTATGTCGACTCCGTCGCGCAATCCGCCGCGAAGAGTCCGCTTCGTGACGCTGTAGCCTTCGGCCGTCCCGCCCAAGTCTTCCGGTCCGATGGAAAGTTGTTCCAGATATGTGTCCGCGGCAACGTCGGTAAGGGTCCAGGTTTTTCGGGGCATGGCAGGTCTCCACGAATGCGAGAAATGGCTTCTGCAACCTCGCGCGTCAAGAAAGGCCAAGAGATTCCTTCAGGCAGCGGTCCACTCTCTTCATAACCTCGGACGGAAGTCGGCCGATTACCCGGCCAATGAACTGCCGATGGAGCGTAATCAGATGTTCACACTTTACGGCCGACGTATGCAGCAATCCCGTCTGTCGTCCTTCGGGCGTGTTAATGTCGACGAGCAGTTGCGTGGGTTCCACGGCGGCGCGTAGCGTACTGCCGGTAATCATAGCCAGAATTACGTCGTCCAATCGTTGATTGTTGCGGTCGCATTGCACGATCAATGCCGGACGTTTTTTGCCGCCGCTTCGGTCACTGAAAGGCAACTCCGCCAAGACGATGTCGCCGCGTCGCATATTCATCCCTGTTTTTGGTGCGCGTCGTAATCGTTGTACTCATCCATTAGAGGAGCATCCCATCCGGCCCGCATGGCCGATTTCACTTGAGCCGTGTAGGTATCGCTCAAATCGTCCTTAATTGCCATTTTGAGCCGCCGGAACTCATCCGCGGGCAGGAGTACATAGGACAGATGAGTCTGGTCGTCCACCAGTTCCACCGGTACGCCGGGATGGCTGACGACTGCCATTCTTAACTCGTCTGGCATTCTAACGGTCATAAATGGACTCCTCTTCTTGGGGCGTATGCATTGTAGCAGAAACTGCCGCGTCGCGTGAACCATCCAGAGATTAAACATGGGATATTTTGTGAAATTTCCCCATTTGGAGAAGCGGATCGGGTCACTTGTAATCGGTCGTTATAGGGTGTACAAAGACCGCTTATTATGGAGTTTATTGAGTGTCGTGAAGAAAACATGTGAACAATAGCCAGCACCAGTAATCTTTCCCTGTTCGGAGAATCAACAGCCATGTGTGCATCGAAAATCGTCGATCGGGACAACGTCGGAGCCGTTTTGGGCCGCGCATTGGACGCCGGGGAAGGGCTGCTGCGGCTGACGCCCACCTGGGTGCCGCGCAACTTCCTGCACCCCGGCAAGCGGATCAAACTGGCCCCGACCGACTGGTACGCCTTGGGCACTCATCGCGGCGGCATCGACGAACGATGGTTCGCCAGCACCACCGAGGCCGCCAACGACGGCCGCGCGCCGGACGAAGGACTCAGCTACTGTGTATTCGAGGGCGAACGGTTCCTATTGAAAGATGCCATTGAAGAGGTCGGCCCGCGGATCGTCGGCAAGACAATCTGGGAGAAATACAATCGCTGGCCGGTCTACTCGAAGTTTTTCGACAACATGGGACCGATCCCACACCACATGCACCAGCGGGCGGAACACGCCGCCCTGACCGGCCAGCAGGGCAAGCCCGAGTGCTACTACTTCCCGCCGCAACTGAACGCCGCCGAAAACCATTTCGACTACACCTTCATGGGCCTGGAGCCGGGCACCTCCACCGAAGACGTCCGCCGCTGTCTGGAAAACTGGAGCAAGGGGGACAACGGCATCCTCGATCTGTCGAAGGCGTATCGGCTGAAGGCGGGCACCGGCTGGATGATACCCGCCGGAGTGCTCCACGCCCCCGGCTCGATGTGTACCTACGAGCCGCAGTGGGGCTCCGACGTGTTTGGCATGTACCAATCGCTGGTCGAGGGGCGTGAGGTGCCGTGGGATTTGCTCGTCAAAGACGTGCCGAAGGACAAACACCAAGACCTGGACTTCATCGTCGAGCAACTCGATTGGGACAAGAACGTCGATCCGCTTTTCAAGGAACACAACTACATCGAGCCGATCGTCGATGAAGCATGTTCCGGTCCGGGCTACACCGACCGCTGGATCGACTACGGCCGGTTCGACGGCGAGCAGTTGGTCTCGGCCAAGGAGCTGACGGTGATGCCGGGTGCGAAGTGCGTCCTAAAGGATCCCGGCGCGAGCGGCTGGATCACCGTCCAGGGCTGTGGCCGGCTGGGTAAGCTCAAGATTCAAGCGCCGGTGATGATCCGTTTCGGCGAAGAGCCGTGGGACGAGGTGTTTATTTCTCACGACGCGGCCATTGCCGGGGTGGAGATCGAGAACACCGGCGGCGAGCCTTTGGTCGGCTTGCGCTACTTCGGTCCCGCGACGCACAAAAACATGCCGGAGATCGGGGATCATCGGAAGAAGTAGTAGGAGTGTTGCTGTTTTTTTAATTTCCCCTCTCCCGCAAGCGGGAGAGGGGCGGAAGACGATTAGACGATGGTGACAGAGAAAAAAACGACGGCGATCGTGCAACGGACTGCATCGCAAGCCCCATCTATCTCCCATTCCTCACCGCCTTCGGGCTACGCCGAATTGCTGGAAGACCTCAAGGATCGCATTCGGCGTACCCAAGTCCGGGCAGCCGTGGCCGCTAGCCGGGAGTTGATCCGGCTCTATTGGGACATCGGCCGGGAAATCGTCCAAAGGCAGGAACGCGAAGGTTGGGGGGCAAAGGTTATCGACCGTTTGGCGGCCGATCTCCAGAAGGCGTTTCCGGGACAGGGAGGCTTTTCGCGGGCCAATATCCATCGCATGCGGGCGTTCTATCTTGCTTATACTAAAGGACTTGCAATTGTCGTGCAACCTGCGAGACAATTGGCGGACCAAATTGTCGTGCAGCTTGCACAACAATTATCGGATGATTCAATTGCGAGTACATGCACCCCGGATGGTGTAAATTTGCCACAAGCTGTGGCAGAGATTCCTTGGTATCACAATGTCGTCATTATTGAGAAGCTAAAGTATCCGCAGCAGCGGCTCTGGTACGCCCAAAAAACCGTCGAACACGGCTGGTCACGGGCGGTGCTGGTGCATCAGATCGAACTGGACCTCTACGGCCGCGAGGGCAAGGCGATCACGAATTTCTCGGAAACGCTGCCGCCGGTGCAATCAGACCTTGCCCAACAAATACTCAAAGACCCTTACGTATTCGACTTCCTCACTCTGGCCGACGACGCCCGGGAACGGGAATTGCAGCGGGGGCTGCTCGAACACCTGCGCAATTTCATGCTGGAACTGGGCGTGGGCTTCGCATTCGTCGGCAGCCAGTACCACTTGGAAGTCGAGGGGAAGGACTATTACATCGATCTGCTGTTCTACCACTTGAAACTCCGGGCCTTCGTGGCGATCGACTTGAAGGTGAAAGATTTCAAGCCTGAGTTCGCCGGCAAGATGAACTTCTATCTGTCGGCCATCGACGACCGACTACGCCACCCCGACGACCTGTCGAGCATCGGGATCATCCTCTGCAAGGCACGGGACAAAGTAACGGTGGAATACACCCTGCGCGATGCCCGCAAACCGATCGGCGTCTCGGAGTACCGTTTGACCAAGGCCCTGCCGAAAGAGTTGAAATCCAGCCTGCCGACGATCGAGCAGTTGGAAAATGAACTGAAAAATGTTAAACCGATATCTTCCGAAAACGAACCCCCATTAGCATAGGACACATCATGTCAGACCAGCATCCGAACAACTACCCCAAACTTCACAACGCCGCCTGGCCGGGCGTGGTCGGCAAAGGGGACGGAGGCGAACCGCCGATCGATCTGGACACCATGCTCGACCTGACCGCCGCGGCCGAGGTCGATGGCGTGCGGTTCGACGGCTTCGACCTGTTCCTCTTCGACCCGCACGTGAGCATCGACGCCGACGACGGAGAAATCCGGCGGCTGGCCGACAAGGCCAGGGAGCGAGACCTGGAGATCGGCACCGTCGTGGCGCCCGTCTGGGGACCGACCGGCGGCGGATCGGCGATGGGCGACGCGAAAGACCGCGAGAAGTTCTTGACCCAAGTGAAAAAAGCCTGCCGAATTGCCCAAAAACTCCGTGAAGTGGGCATCCGGCCCAACGGCGCCGTGCGGATCGACTCGGCCTGCGGCGTGGCCCAATGGGCCGAAGACCCGAAATCCAATCAGAATCGCATCGCCGAGGTGTTCCTCGAGGCGTGCCGGATCGCCGAGGACCACGGCGAGCGGCTGGCCGCCGAGGGTGAAATCTGCTGGGGCGGAATGCACAGTTGGCGGCGAATGATCGAACTGCTGGAGAGGATCGACCGTCCGCAAACCTTGGGCTTCCAGGCCGACATGGCCCATACGCTTTTGTATCTGCTGGGCCACAACGACCCGGAGGACGCCCTGCTGCCGCCGGATTTCGACTGGAGCGATCGGGCCAGATTCGACGAGGCGTACGCCACTCTTACCGCGGCGCTCCGTCCGTGGACGATCGACTTCCACGTCGCCCAGAACGACGCCACGGTCCACGGCGCCGGTTCGCACGACAAGACCGGCCGGCACTGTTTGGCCACGGACCCGAACGGCAAGTTGGACATAGTGCATTGTGCCGGCTACTGGCTCCGCGACGACGCCGGAGAATTGACGAAAACCATCCGCCATTTATGCTGGGACGGCTGCATGTTCCCCAACGCCGTGATGATGAAGCCCGAGACTTGGGACGACGTCCTTAGGGTGATGATCGCGGTGCGAGAGGCGCATGGGTGGAGGGAATAAGGTTCAAGGTCAAAGGTCAAAGGTTCAAGGTCAAAGGGCAGGCATGTGAGAAAGGGGAGGTTATGAGACACAAAGAAGCTCCTTCCCAGCACTATGAAAAACCACCAAAAGCGTATAATCTTGGCGAAAGAACCGCACAATTTGGCGAGAGAATTATTGAGTTTGTGCGTTGCATTAAGTTAACGCCAATTACATCTCCGTTAGTCAGTCAACTGGTGCGATCCGCGACAAGCGTTGGCGCAAACTATTGCGAGGCATCCGAAGCGGGATCAGACAAGGAATTTTGGTATCGGGTCAGTATCAGCAACCGCGAAGCGCGCGAAACGAAGCACTGGTTGCGGATGCTGGCCCATGCCGTGCCTTCAAACAAAGACCACATTCGTCCATTGTGGCGGGAGGCCCATGAATTGAATCTTATTTTCGCCTCGATATATCGAAAAAGCAAAAGAAAACCGCAATCCCCAAAACCTTGAACCTTGGACCTTGAACCTTGAACCTTGGACCTTGAACCTTGAACCTTAAACCTTGAACCTTGAACCTTAAACCTTCCCCACAGGAGCGCCATTCACCATGCCCGCCCCCCTAAACATCGGCATCATCGGCTGCGGCTTCATGGGCCGTGCCCACTCGAACGCTTATTGCCAGGTCAACCACTTTTTCCACAGCGAACACCGGCCGGTGTTGAAGGCCTGTTGCGCCCGGCTGGAGGAGAAAGACAAGCTCGAAAAATTCGCCAAAACCTGGGGCTACGAGTCGATGGAACTCGATTGGAAGAAGCTGGTCGAGCGGTCGGACATCGACCTGATCGACGTCTGCGTGCCGAACGTGTTGCATCACGAGATCGTTGTCGCCGCCGCCCGGGCGGGCAAGATGGTCGTCTGCGAGAAGCCGCTGGCGATGAACGTCCGGCAGGCCGAGGAGATGGCGGCCGCCGTCGAGAAGGCCGGCGTGGCCAACATGGTCTCGTTCAACTACCGCCGCGTGCCGGCCATCTCGCTGGCCCGGCAGATAATCGACGAGGGGCGCATCGGCCGGCCCTTCCACTACCGCGCGGTCTACAACCAGGACTACACCATCTCGGCCGACGTGCCACAGGGGGGCATGGCCCTTTGGCGGCTCGACGCCCGAGTGGCCGGCTCCGGCGTGACCGGCGACCTGCTGGCCCATTCGATCGACACCGCCGAATGGCTGAACGGGCCGATCCAGCGCATCGTCGCCCATACCGAGACGTTCATCAAGGAACGCAAGCACGCCGAGTCGGGCAAGGTCGAGCCGGTCACCATCGACGACGCCTGCATGTTCCTGGCCGTTTTCGCCAACGGCTCGACCGGCACGTTCGAGAGCACCCGTTACGCACGCGGGCGGAAAAACTACAACACATTCGAGATGAACGGCGAGAACGGCTCCGTATTCTTCGACCTCGAAGACCCGCACATCCTGCAATACTTCCGCTACGCCGATCCGTCCTCGGGCAAGAAGATCGAGGACCATCTGACCGGGTGGCAGCGGATACACGTGACCAATTTCGAGCATCCGTACATGCGCCACTGGTGGGTGCCCGGCTGCACGATCGGCTACGAACACACGTTTATCAACGGGCTGGCCGATTTCCTGGCAAGTCTGGACGGCGGGCCGGAGTTCCATCCCACCGTCCGCGATGCGCTCCGCACGCAGCGCGTTTGCGACGCGGTGCTGGAAAGCGCGAAAAAGGGGCAGTGGGTCGATATCCCAGCCTAAACCAAACCGCTTGCGGTTTCGCATTCGTCAAGACATAAGCGCCCCGTTGAAGCTGTTGTTCGACCGCAACGTGCCGGCGTTCATGGACGAGCGGGCGAACGGGCTGCCTGAACCGCCCCTCATTTCAACAGCATCGTGAAGCCCGCCTGCTCGAAATGGCGGTCGGTCGTGAGCGCATCGGTCAGCCCGCGCTCCTTCATCACAACGAAGGACGTGCAATCGGTGAGCGACCAGTCCTTGTCGCGTCGTCCCGCATAAAGCTCATACCCACGCTGAAACAACTCCCGAGACGCGGGAACAATGAAAGCATCGGGGTCGGATTGGAGTTGGGGCAAAAAGTCGATGAAGAGCCGGCGGTCGCCGGCACGCGACATGGCATTTCCGAGTTCCAGCAGCACAAACTCGGTGACGATGATCGACCGCTTGAGAGAACGCCCCAAATGAACGGCCTCGGCATGGTGACAGTCGCCGGGACCGAACAATGCAATGTAATACGATGTGTCAACGAAGACCTGTTTCATTCCTGCTTCGGCACGCCATACAAGTAGTGATCGAGATTCACGGATGCATCCGGCGGCAAGCCTTCGGCCTTTCCGATGAATGGTTCGAGCCGCTCGTACAGAGTCGGAATGTCCTTCGCCGCCGACTCAGCAGGGCCGCTCTCCATTGGCTCAACCTTGACGTCTAACCCCTCCGGCAACGCCACCGCGTCGTCCAGCACGACAACTCCGTTGCATACGTGGCCACGATAGGTCATGTTCAACTCCTCCTTCCGACCATTATAGCATACCACTAAGACGAGTAAACCTCTTGACGCACACGCCTTGAAAGCGAAAAATCACTGCATCTGAATCTTTTTCATCCGTAACGCAGTCCTTTCGGCCCCTGACAACCGCCCTCGCCGCATGAACTATTTCGCCCACGCCCTGCCGTTCCTAGATCGGCCATGTTTCGTGGCCGGCGCGAGCGTACCCGATTGGCTGACGGTGGCCGATCGGCCGTTGCGGCTGCGGCCGAGACATGCCGAAGCGTTCGTCCACGACGCGGATCATTGCGTGGCGGAAGTGGCGGCCGGAGTATTGCAACATCTCCATGACGACGCTCGATTCCACCAGACGCGGGCCTTCGCCGAAACTTCCCTCGAACTGTCGGTCCGGGTGCGAGACTCGCTGGGCGGCGAAAGCGGAATGCGCCCCGCTTTCCTGGGACACTTGCTCGTGGAACTCCTGCTGGACGCCGCCCTGATCGCCGACGATCCGGCCCATTTGACGGAGTATTACCGCTTGCTGGACGAACTCGAAGCCGGGCAAATCGAGGCGGCGGTCAACCGCATGGCGCCTCGCCCCACCCGGCGGCTGGCCGGCTTTATCGAGCTGTTTCGGCGGGAACGGGTCTTGTGGGATTATCTGGAAGATGACAAACTAATGGTGCGCCTCGGCCAGGTGATGCGGCGGGTGCGGTTAGACCCTCTGCCCGATCACCTTGCATCCATCCTGCCGGGGGCGCGGATATTGGTGGCGGATCGAAAGATCGAATTGTTGGCGGGAATCCCGAGTTGAGTTTTCAGTTTTCAGTTGTCAGTTTTGAGTTGTCAGTTGTCAGTTTTCAGTTTTCAGTTTTCAGTTTTGAGTTTTGAGTGGCCTTGTTGACTAATTCCACTCGAACTCGGGGAGTCCGAGGCGAGTGAATTTGTTGAGGATTTTACTTCGTAGCCGCGTTTCAGTTTGTTGGTTTGGAATTGCACGGTTTTTCAGATGGTCGCCAAAACAACATTT
>JAUWNG010000192.1 GCA_030612765.1 Planctomycetota bacterium | reverse complement strand
GCGGGGGGCGAAAATGCCGCGATTCACCCCCGCGACCGCAGTCGCGGGGCGTTTTCATGTGTTGCATTCGATTTCTGATACTCAACAAACGAAGAGCAATTGGAATGGCTTTTCGTACAGAATGAACGCGGTGGTTGGGGGGGCTTCTCTTGGGACGCGCTTTTCGCTACTACGGCAAGAAACGGGGGCACCGGCGGACCGGCTCGCCCACCTTGGGCATCGTCGTCGAGGCCGCTTTCTCGGCCCTGTTTCTCTTGGCCGGTTGCGGCGGATTGGCGCTGCTGTTCATTGGCGAGGTTATACCCCGGTGGCGGGTCAACCGAGAGTTCATTGAAACCGGCTGCAAGGTGCTGAAAAAACAGGTCGAGGAAAAGCAAGGGGAAGACGGTCCTGAATACCAGCCGAAGTTGAATATCGAGTACGATAAAATCTCAAACTTTTCGTACTACGACATCAACGAAACCTCTTACAACAACCGCGAAGACGCGCAAGCGATACTCGATCGATTCGATCTCTATTCCCCGGAGCGGAACAACCTTTATCCTTGCTGGTACGACCCGGCCAATCCGAACACGGTCGTGTTGTCGCGGGGATACCCTCGGTGGCTGTGGTTCGCGTTCGCCGTGCCGCTCTCGTTCATCGTCATCGGGGCGGGCGGACTGATCCACACGCTGTTCGGTTGGGGTAAGTCGGCCGAACGCCGTTCCGTTCTGTCGCGGAACGGAGTGGAGCGGGATTTTCTCGGAATCCGCGGCCGCGGCGACCGGCGCTGTCCCTTCGTCCCCGAGGGCGCCGACGTGACGAATAGCCCCGGCACGAAACTCAAGTTCCGCCTGCCGATCAGCGGCTCGCCCGTTTGGGCCCTGTTGGGAATTTTGACTTTCTGCGTGATCTGGAACGGAATAGTGACGGTGTTCGTGGCGATCGCCGTCGATGGCCACTTGGAGGGCAATCCAGATTGGATCCTGACCCTTTTCACCATACCCTTTGTGCTGGTCGGTTTCGGGGCTATCGTTATCTTTTTGCGGAAACTGCTGGTCGCCGCGGGCATCGGGCCGACACGCCTGGAGATTTCCGATCATCCGCTGCATCCGGGGGAAAAATATCGTGTGTTCCTCTCCCAATCGGGACGGCTCGACATGAACGCCTTGCGGGTGTCGCTGACTTGCGAGGAATCGGCCACGTATCGCCAGGGGACCAATACCCGGACGGAAACCCGCGAGGTTTTCCGTAGCGAACTGTTTCTCCGCGAGGGATTCGTCATCCACGGGGGGCTGCCTTTCGAGACGGACATCGAGTTCGACGTGCCCAAAGGCGCCATGCACTCCTTCGCGGCCAAGAACAACGAAATCAATTGGGCGTTGATGGTCGAGGGGGACGTGGCCGGGTGGCCCAACTATCGTCGCGCCTTCACCGTAATCGTCCACCCGATTGTCGGAGCCCCCGACCGATGAACCCGGATTTTTTGATCTCGATTGCTCTCGACGACGACGGCCGCGTTTTTCGCCCCGGCGAAACGCTCTCCGGCCGGTATTGGATCGAATCGTCCGATTCCCAACGAATCAAAGCGATCGAGGCGTCGGTGCTCTGGCACACCGAGGGCAAAGGCGACGAAGACATGGCCGTCCACGAATTCTGGCAGCGCGACGCCGACCGGGAATTTCCGTTCGATCCACGCCGGCCAAAGCAATTCTCCACCACGTTGCCCAACACTCCCCTGAGTTACGACGGGCAGATCGTCAAGTTGCGCTGGTGCGTCCGCGTCCGCGTTTTGCTGCACCGAGGCAAGGACGTGGTGGGCGAAAAAGGATTTCTACTCGGCGAAATTCCGCCGGCCCGGTCGCATGATATCGGATGATACTCGGCATAGCGATGCGGTACGTTTAGCGGCCGACGGTACGTCGGCCCCTAACAGCCTATTGAAAAAGGGTGCCACTGCTGGCTCGTCCAGCAGTGCAGGGGAAAAATCCGGGGAAAACACTGCTGGACAAGCCAGCAGTGGCACCCAAACTCTCGGAGGCCAACTTTTTCAACGGGCCGCTAAACGCGAGACAACGCCTTCCGCCAACCCCTTCTGCACACGGTGCGTTCGGCCAGGCGCGTTGCCTTTCATCTTCACGCCCGGCGAAAACGCCGAGACGCTCGTCCGGCGGCTGCGCGAAAACGGCTGGTGGGGCGAAATCGTCGGCGAACACGGCGCCGGCAAGTCGGCGCTGCTGGTCGCCTTGGTCCCGGCCATCCATCGCACCGGCCGAAAAACCTTGCTTGTCGAGCTGCATGACGCCCAACGCCGCTTGCCGCTCGATCTGGACAGGCAATGCCGACTGAACCCCTTCGATTTGCTGATCGTCGACGGCTACGAACAGTTGAGCCGCTGGAATCGTTTCCGTCTGAAACGGCTTTGCCGCCGCCGCGGCTGGGGGCTGCTCGCGGCGGTCCATGCCTCCGTCGGGATTCCCCTACTCTATCGGGTTGTCGCCACGGGTGAGTTGGCCGCGAAGATCGTCGATCGACTGATGGCCGGGCAAGCGCCCCCGTTCGACGCCGCGGAACTGGCCGGCTGTTTCGCCAGACATCGCGGAAACCTCCGCGAAACGCTCTTTGACCTATACGATTTATACGAGAAACGGCGGCCGCGCTAGGGCAAATTCTGACCTAGACTTAATAAGAAATGCAATCCCGGGCACCCACCCACCGGGCGTACCGCCCACCGGAACAGGCGGACAAGCCCGGATATTTTACCCAATACGCAAGCTCGATAAAATCGATAAACTCCATCGCCTTTCAACCTCGAAGTCGGCCACTTGACAGCGCCACATAATCGCGGTTTGATGAATAGACCAACTCATCGCGAAAACTCCCCTTCCACTCACATTGGAGAAAATACATGTATCGCCGACCGATAAGCCTGACCATTCTGTGCGTAGCCGCGATTGTCTTGCTTGTATTGCCGGCCGAGAGCCGGGCCGGCCATATCTGGGACTGTTTGTTCGGCAACGCGCCTCCTTCACAGACAACCTACGCGCCGTCTTTCGCGCCGGCCTACGTCGCGCCGGCCTACGCCGCGCCATGCTACACGCCCTGCGCGCCGCAGACGTGCCAGTACATGCCCACGGTCGTATACCGGGCGCTGTACCAACCGGCGACGTGCAATCCTTGGACCGGCTGCTCGGTCACCACGTACCGTCCGTTCCTCGGCACCTATCAGACTCGCCTGGTGCCGTACGCGACATACCGGCCAATCTACGTTCCCGCGATCTCTTACCAAAGTTATTACAGTCCGCGCGTAAGTTGCGGCCCGGTTGGCTGCGGCGTACCCACCTTGGACTGTTCGTCTTGCGCCGCCGCACCGCAAGCGGTTCTGCAAACCGCTCCGCAGTCGGCGCCGAAAACATTCCAGCAGGAGGTTGAAAAGCCGACGACCGACCCTGGCTTGCAGCCTATCCCGCAGTCCGATGCCCAGTTAAACTCCATGCCGGCGCCGATGCTTCCCGATCCGAACGACCGAACGGCCGTCCGACCGGCGATCCGTCAGGCGACCCGTGTGCAAGCGACCGCGTACACCGCTGCCAGCCCCTCGGCGCGGAACGACGGCGGTTGGCGCCCGGTTGGGAACTAAGAGGCTATCCGAAAAGTCTCCCCTCTCCCTTTGGGAGAGGGGCAGGGTGTGAGGGCGTGGGAGAATCACACAAGCAAGGCAAGACGTTTTCCGACGAATTGCCCTCACCCTAACCCTCTCCCAAAGGGAGAGGGGACTATAATATCGCACTTTTCGGACAGCCTCTAAGCATCCATCTGAAGGCGTCCGGGAATAATTCCACTTAGCCCGCCGTGAATACACGCCGGGGAAGAGTGGTTTTTCGCACCGGACCGTGCCCCGGGTGTATTCACCGGGCCTAATATGACAGCGCTACATTAGCTCAAAACCTCCACGGGCGAACGCCGATAGGTCGGGAGTCTTTGATTTTACAACACGTTTTTACTCCGAACCCAGGTTAAAAACAACGCCCCGCGACTACGGTCGCGGGGCGTTGGTGATATGCAACTTGGAATAGCACAACCGATTGTGGTGCGTTTCACGCACACTACGAAAACCTGATTACGTACCGAACTCCGGCCTGCGGCGGCCGATCTGGTTCTGGAGCCGTTGCACGATTGAACTGTGCATCTGGCTGACGCGGCTTTCGGAGAGATTCAACGTCGCGCCGATCTCTTTCATCGTAAACTCTTCGTAGTAGTAGAGGATGATGATCAGCCGCTCGTTGCGGTTCAGACCCTTGGTGACCAGTCGCATCAAGTCGTTTTTCTGAATCCGCCGGGTTGGATCCTCGCCCTTCTTGTCTTCGAGGATGTCGATTTCCCGCACGTCTTTATAGCTGTCGGTCTCGTACCACTTTTTGTTCAGACTGATCAGGTTCACCGCGTTGGCGTCGACGATCATCTTTTCCAGTTCGGGTACGGAAATGCCCAACTGCTCGGACAACTCGATTTCGTTCGGCTGACGTCCCAGCCGGGCCTCCAGAGTCCTAAGGGCCTCGTTGAGTTTGCTGGCCTTCGAGCGGACCAGCCGCGGCACCCAATCCATCGTGCGCAGCTCGTCGAGCATGGCCCCGCGGATACGCGGTACGCAGTAGGTCTCGAACTTCACGCCGCGCGACAGATCGAACAGATCGATGGCGTCCATCAATCCGAACACGCCCGCCGAGATCAGATCGTCCAGTTCGACGCCTTCGGGGAGTCTTGCCCAGATTCGCTCGCCGTTGTATTTCACCAACGGTAAATATATCTCGATCAGTCGATTGCGGAGTTCCTGGTCGGACATACCCCGCTTGTATTCTATCCACAGTTGCTCGACATCTTCGGGAGCGACGGCGATTGCCATACATTTCCTCCGTGATTGTCCGCCGGGAATCCGGCGGTTAGAAATCCATTTCCAAGGGTTCGGCAATTGCCCCGGCGGGGCGGCCGTCAAACTCGCCGCGTCCTTGCCAACTTAACAACGATTCGGCTACCAACAGTTCTCGTAAGGTATCGACCGATAATGTCCGGAAGTTTAGGGGAAATTGCTTGTTATTGTCATCGGGTATTGCCCCGTCGGCAGTCGCCAGATGTCCCGCCGAGCGGAGTTGCAGGCCGAGCAGGCGACGAACTGCCCAGGCAAGCCGGTAATGGACCGCATTGGCCACGCCAACGGCCGGCGACATGTTTATCAGCAGGTAAAGTCGACAGTTCGGTTCGTCAATGGAACCGAGGCCGCCGTCGATGGGCTTGGCCGTCAACATCCGGATGGCGGAAAAGGTGTTCATCACTGCGGCCGCGGTCGGCGTGGTAATCATCAGAACGGCATCCGCGAGGCGGCAAATATGCGACGCAGCCCCACGGATTGTATTGCCGACGTCGATTATCACCAGATCGGCATCGAGGCTTCCATCGTTGAACGATTCGAACAATTGTTCGGCCAGGGCCGCTTGAGTACCGTTAAGTTCGTTCCATTTGCGACCTCCGGCGACCAGTCCGATGCCACCCGGCCCGGTTTGCATCGCTTCGGCCCACGGCCGCTGGCCGGCCAGCACGTCGGCGAGCGAGTGGCGTTCTTCCATGCCATAGAGCATCGCGGCGTCGGCATCGCGGGCGTCGGCATCCACGAATACCGTCCGCCTGCCGGTTTCGGCCATCGCGATGGCCAGGTTCAGCCCGATGGTGGTTGTTCCGACGCCACCCTTTCCGCCGGCGACGGCCAGTAAAGCCGGGCGTCCGGCCCGCGTCGACGACGCGCGTCGGCGGCGAACCGCCAATTGTCGGAGATCGTGGGCTTGATCGAGCATGGAAAAGGGGTCAGAAGTCAGAGGTCAGAAGTCAGAGGTCAGAAGTCAGACGTCAGAAGAAAGACGAAAGAAGTAAGACATAAGACAAAACCCATCAGAAAAAAGCGATCACACAAAAGAAAACAGACAAAAGA
>JAUWNG010000013.1 GCA_030612765.1 Planctomycetota bacterium | reverse complement strand
AAATGTTGTTTTGGCGACCATCTGAAAAACCGTGCAATTCCAAACCAACAAACTGAAACGCGGCTACGAAGTAAAATCCTCAACAAATTCACTCGCCTCGGACTCCCCGAGTTCGAGTGGAATTAGTCAACAAGGCCATGATGAATTATGAATCTCGTGAGAATAGTGCTACACGATCATATTCATCATTCATCATTCATCATTCATAATTCCAATGTCCTTTCGCATACTCGGCATCGATCCCGGACTGAACATCACCGGCTACGGCGTACTGGAGGCCGAGGGTGGGCGTTTGCAATTGTGCGAGGCGGGCGTGGTGCGGGGTAAATCGCGGGGATCGTTGACGAAGCGGCTCTTGGAAATCCACAACGGCGTTGCGGAAGTCATCGCCGGCCTGCGCCCCGACGCGATGGCGATCGAAGAGTTGTACTCGCACTACAAACGGCCGCGGACGGCGATCCTGATGGGCCATGCCCGAGGCGTGATCTGTCTGGCGGCGGCGCAGGCCGGGGTTCCCGTGGCGCACTACTCGGCCACGCAGATCAAACGGATTCTGACCGGCAGCGGCCGAGCGCCGAAGTCACAGGTGCAACAATCGATCCAGCGCGAGCTTTCTTTGGCCGCCGTTCCCGAGCCGCCCGACGTGGCCGACGCCCTGGCCGTCGCGCTGTGTCATTATTATCTGAAGGACAAACTGGCCTGATGATGGGGCGGCAGTTCAACTGCCGCCCCAACGGAGGAATTGTGGGACAGGTTGCCAACCTGTCCTACACCGGCGGTTCGATGCCGAAATCGCGGATCGAAAGGAGGCTCTCGAAGCGATAGCCGCGTTGGGTGAATGCCTCCTCGCCCCCTTCCATGCGGTCGATGATTGCGTAAACGCCGACGATTTTCAGACCGAATTCCTCGGCCCGCTCGATTGCCTGCAACGACGAGCCGCCGGTGGTAACGACGTCCTCGACGATCGCGACGGCGTCGCCCGGTTTGACCGGCCCCTCGATGTACTGATTGGTTCCGTGTCCCTTGGCCTGCTTGCGGACCATGAAGCCGGCCATCGGCGTGTTGCGCACGGCCGACATGGTGACCACGGCGGCGGTGATCGGGTCGGCGCCGATCGACATCCCGCCGACGGCCGCCGGCATCTCGCCGCCGGTCAGCAGGTCCAGCAGCCCTTCGGCCACCAGCCGCGCCCCGGCCGGATCGAGCGTTACCTGCTTGCCGTCAAGATAATAAGTGGCCTCCTTGCCCGAGGCCAACGTGAACCGGCCGAACTTGAGGGCCTTCTCGCGGACCAACTCGACCAACGCTTGCTTGTCGTACATGGCGGACCTCCCGTGGGAACATTGTGCCGTGGAGCATCCACCGTAACAGAAGAGCGGTGAAGTCGGAAGGGGGCGCTGTGTAGGCCGGGTCGTGACCCGGCACATCTGGCTGACCGCCGGGTTGCAACCCGGCCTACACTTACCGCATCACCTTCACCCGCGACCCGACCGAGAGTATCCCATACAGGTCTTGGATGTCCCGCCGGCCGACGCAGATGCTGCCTTGGTTGTCGTTTCGGCCGACGTCGCGTGGGTCGCCGGCGCCGTGGATGCCAATCCGGTCGGTCAGACCGATCCACGCCTCTCCCAGCGGGTTTTTCGGATCGTCGTGGGCGAAGGAAACGCCGTCGGCGCCGTAATATGCGGGATCGAGAATTTTGTCCCGGACAGTATAAACACCTTCGATGTTGGACTGGTCCTTCCCGATACCGATGGGAAACCTGCCCGCGTAGCGGTCATGGAGCAATAGGGTCAGTTCCTGCTTTTCGAGGCTTACCACCGCGTCGAAGGGGCCGTGGATAACTTTCAATTCCATTCCCTCGGGCAGTGGCTGGTCCTTTGTCGCCTCATCGTTGTTTGAGGCCCCCGGCGGCATCAGGCCGTTGATCCGCGCCAACAGTTGCCAGGGTACGTTGTACTGCCGGGCGACTTGCTCGATAGTTTCGCCCGACTTGGCGAAATATGCCGGCTCCAGGTAGTGCTGACGCGAGTAGATCACCGTGCCGGCCAGTCGGTCCAACAGGCTGACGATCTGCCGGGCCTGTTCCTCGGGCAGATCGGGGTGGCCGTAGAGCGTACTGAGCGCGAGATGGGCCTCGGCCAGTTTGCCTTCGTCGAGTTTTTTTCGCACCTCGTCCATGAACGCGGCAAACTTGTTCCGCAGCAGGCCGTTGTCTCCATCGGCGGCCGGCACTCCAGGCGGCGGCGCAAGATTGCGCACCGCGCCCGGCGAAGACGGACCGGCCATCGACCTGCCCAAAGTAGACTTGGGATTGTACGACGGCGCCGAACTCGCCGACGATGGATAAGGAGTCACGGGCGTCAAGTCCGGCGCGCCGCCCGGCGGATTGTAGTTTGGCGTTTGGCTCGGCGACGACGAGGCTGATGCCGGCCCCTTGCCCGTTCCAATTGCCAGTGAGCCGCCCGGGGGAACCTGAGTCGCGCCCGACATATCGGGACTCGGTGTGCCCGGCTGCCACTGCTCGGCCACACCCGGCGGATAGGGCGGATCGACGTTGTTCCGCGCCAGCGAGACGTAGACCCCGTAGCCCACCGCCGCCAACACGACCATTATCATCAAGTTTTTCAGCGAGTTCATGTTCGTCCTCCTTGACGAATCAGACGGAATCCCTTTCGGGCACACGCGATAAGATAAGCGGGCTAATCATACGAAAAAGCGGAATACAATGCTACGGCAGTAGTGGGTAGTGGATAGTGGATAGTGGGTAGTGGGTAGATAGTAATTGCCAGTAAAGATGGGTAAAACAGAGAGGCGGCGTTATTTGACGCCTGGCTTTAGCATCGCGGTTAAGTCAAACCATTTCACCGTTTAGCCGCCGCGTCCACGCGGCGCGGTCCGTTTAGGTCCCGGCGTTGTCGCATTGCTTTGACCGCCCGTTTTCAGTACAAACTTGAGAATAGGTTGGTGGTGAACGGTAGGCAACCGCCGCCACTACCCACTATCCACTACCCACTACCCATTACCTACTCCGCAATGTCCACCGACACGACGCCCAGCGAACTGCCCAAGCAATACGACCACGCCGCCGCCCAGAAACGTTGGTATCCGTACTGGGAGGAGCGAGGTTTTTTTCATAGCGAACCGGACCCGGTCCGCAAACCGTACGCGATCGTCATTCCGCCGCCGAACGTGACCGGCGCGTTGCACCTGGGCCACGCGCTGAACAACACGCTGCAAGACATCCTCATCCGCATGAAACGGATGCAGGGGTTCGAGACCCTCTGGATGCCCGGGGCCGACCACGCGGGCATCGCCACCCAGGCGGTTGTCGAGCGGCGGCTGCTGCAAGAGGAAAAGCTCAGCCGGCACGACTTGGGACGCCAAGGACTGGTCGATCGCATCTGGGAGTGGAAAAACGACTACCAGACTCGTATCGTTGGCCAGTTGAAACGGATGGGTTGCAGTTGCGATTGGGCGCGGATGCGGTTCACGCTCGACGAGGTCTGCGCCCGGGCGGTGCGGGAGACGTTTTTTCAACTCTTCAGGGAAGGTAAAATCTATCGCGGCAAACGGCTCGTCAACTGGGACACGTATCTGCAAACCACCGTCAGCGACGATGAGGTGTTCCATGAGCCGGTGAAGGGGCATTTCTGGCACTTTTCCTATCCCGTGGTGAGTCCGCGGCCGGGCGAGCCGACGCATATCACAATCGCCACCACGCGGCCTGAGACCATGCTCGGCGACACGGCCGTGGCCGTGCATCCCGATCCAGCCATCGCGTTGAAACAGGCCGAAAAAGAGCTGCGCCGGCGGTTGGACGAAGCACCGGCCAAGGAAAAGCCGGACCTCCAGAAGCAACTCGACGAGATCGAGCGACGGCGGCGCGATATACTCCCCTCGCTGGAAAAACTCCGCGACATGGCCCGCCGTGGCACGAAATTGGAACTGCCGCTTACCGGCCGCAAAATACCGCTCATTGTCGACGAATGGGCAAAACCTGAGTTGGGGTCCGGCTGCGTGAAAATCACCCCGGCCCACGATCAGAACGATTACGACGTGTGGCAGCGGCACACGGAAATCGGCGCGATCAACATCCTCAATCCCGATGGCACCCTGAACGAGAACGTGCGGGAAAAATATCGCGGGCTGACGGTCAAAAAGGCTCGCGAGGCCGTTGTATCCGACATGGAGCAGGAGGGTTTGTACAATCCCGAAACGGATTGCGAGGATCGAGAAATTGACCTTGCCCACAGCGACCGCTCGAAGACGCCCATCGAACCGTATCTGGCCGATCAGTGGTTCATCAAAATGGACGAGTTGTCCCAGACGGCTATGGATGCCGTGACCGATGGCCGGGTGAAAATCATCCCCGAGCGCTACGCCAAGGGCTATCTCGATTGGCTCGGCGAGAAGCGCGACTGGCCCATCGGCCGGCAGCTTTGGTGGGGACATAGGATTCCGGTGTGGACAAAAAACACAGGGGAAGAACACCTGGGCGAAGGAGTCCAGAGAATGAACGAAGATTCACGTGGTTATCCCGGAAAAACGACTCTCAGGATTCTTTCCGAAAAAGAAAACGAGTTGGTACATGTGCAAGATGATACAAGTGATTCTGGTGTAACACATCGTTATGTCTGTGTGCAAAAGCCGGATGCCAGTATCGAAGCAAAACTCAAAGACAATGGTTATGTTCAGGAATCCGACGTGCTCGACACCTGGTTCAGTTCCGCCCTGTGGCCGCATTCGACGCTTGGCTGGCCGGAGCCGCCGCCGGAATTAAAAGACTGCTTGAAATACTACTATCCTACGAACGTACTGATTACCAGCCGCGACATCATTACGCTGTGGGTAGCGCGGATGGTGTTGATGGGGCTGCACAACGTCGGCGAGATTCCATTTCACGAGGTCTTCATCCATCCGAAAATCCTCGACGGCTACGGCGAGGGGATGTCGAAATCGAAGGGGAACGGCGTCGATCCGATCGACGTGATGGATAAATTCGGGGCCGACTCGCTCCGCTTCGGCCTGGCGTACCTGACCACCGAGACGCAAGACGTGCGGATGCCGGTCGAGTTCGAGTGTCCGCACTGCGGGAAATTGATCGCACAGACCAAGAAGAACCGCGTCCTGCCCTGGATCGAGTGTAAACATTGCGGAGAGCGGTTTTCCACCCAATGGGCCGAAAAGCCCGAGGACAAGGCACTGCCGCGCGGGGCGGTCGTCAGCGAACGATTCGAGCTGGCGCGGAACTTCTGCAACAAACTATGGAACGCCTCCCGATTCGCGCTGATGAATCTCGACGGCTTCGATCCGGGCCGGGTGGCGGACGACGAATTGTACGTCGAGGATTCGTGGCTGCTGAGCCGGCTGGCGACCGTAACCGAGCAGGTGAGCGAGGCGTTGGAGCAATACCGCTACGCCGACGCCGCCCGGACGCTCTACGACTTCGCCTGGGACGAGTTTTGCAGTTTCTACGTCGAGATGGTCAAGGGGCGGTTGCAGGACGATGTCGGACGGATGGTCGCCCAGCGCGTGCTGGCCCACGCGCTCGACGTTCTGCTGCGGCTGCTGCACCCGATGATCCCCTTCCTGACCGAGGACGTTTGGCAGCGGCTGGGCCGCTTGGCGCCCGAGCGTGGGATCGACGAACCTCTGCCGGCGGCGGAAAGCATCATGACGGCGCCCTGGCCCCAGTGCGATCCGATGCGGCAAGACCCGGAGATCGAGGCCCAATTCGCGCGTTTTCAGGAGGTGCTCCGCGCGGTGCGCGACATCCGCGCCCGGCAGAACGTGCCGCCCAAGACGCCGATCAGGTTCTCGGTCCGCTGTGAGGCGGACGTGGCCGAACTGCTAGCCCCGATGAAGCCTTACTTCTCTTCGATGGCCGGCGCGGAGCCGGTCGAGTTCGGCCCCGACGCGACCGCCCCGGCGTTGAGCGCGGGCGCAACGCTGCCGAACATCGAGGTCTACGTCGATCTGGCCGGATTGATCGACGTCGAGGCGGAGATCGCGAGCAAGCGGCGGGAGGCCGAAAAAATCGCCGGATTCATCGCCGCGAAGGAAAAGAAACTTTCCAACGCGGGCTTCGTCGAGCGCGCGCCGGCCGAAGTGGTCCAAAAAGAGCGCGACAGTCTAAAGGAAATTCAAAACCAACTCGCCGCGGTCGAGCAGGTGATCGAACGACTGGGCGACGCATCATAAAGCCGCGCTATGGTAGTCGTGGCACCTCGTTGGGGTGGCAGTTGAACTGCCGCCCCTTGCGAAACCGCAAGCGGTTTTTGAGTGTGTTGCGAAGCCGCAAGCGGTTTGTTGATCCGATTCTGCTCAGACCAGTTCCTTGCGGACCGCCCAAACTGCCGCTTGAGTCCGGTCCGAGACGCCGATCTTGCGCAGGATGTGCTGCACGTGTTCCTTGACCGTCTCGTAACTGATGTGCAAGGCGACGGCGATTTCCTTGTTCGTCAGTCCGTATGCCAACTGGCGGAGGACTTCGCTCTCGCGTTGGGTCAAGGGGACTTCGACGTCGGCGGCCAGCCGCGGAGTGGCCAAGGCGCCGGTGACGCGGCGAAGCTCCTCGCGGGTCCAGGCGCTTTCGCCGGATGCAGCCGTGCGGATGGACGCGATCAACTTGTCGCGGGTGCATCCCTTCAGCAGATACCCAGCCGCGCCGAGGGCCACCGCCCGGGCAATGTAGGTCGGGTTGTCGAAGGTCGAGAGGATCAGGATCGGCAAGTCGGGCTTGTCGAGCTTGATCCGTCCCAGCGAGGTCAGTCCGTCTCCGTCGGGCATGCGAATGTCCAGCAGCACGACGTCCACCTCGTTCTCCAAGGCGTACTTGACGGCGGTCGCGCCGGTGGCCACTTCGCCAACCACCTTTATCTCCGTACCGGCCAACATGGTCTTCAATCCGCTGCGCACCACTTCGTGATCGTCGGCGATCAACAATCTGATCTTGTTTGTCATGGTTTACTCCCGTAATTTACAAATGTCTTATATTGCCAAGCCCATGCCCCGCCGTTTCATGGGGGGTTTGGCGGATACTTATTAGTCTGCCCCCAGAACTAGTCAAGGCGGCTTACCCCACAATCATAGCAGAGATTATGCTGGGGGGTAGGCCCGGAGTGAAATTTTGGGGGAAGGACTTTCGGGTGGAATCGCTGCTTTTTATCCCATCAATCGCCATTCACCCACCAAATTACTATACAGTAACCCACCAATAGTAGGCAAGGGGGTTTTCGGATCACCTCTTGCAACTCGTTGCAGATAGTCGATTTAAGGCTTATAGTGGCAGCGCCATCGGCCGGCACAATCGCACAATCGGGGGGGTGGTAATCTCCGGGGGGACTATTTGCTGCAATCGCAAGCGTCGAAACATATCCTATAACTGTAGGAAACAATATCTCGGCGGCGACGGTTCTTCTTTTTCCTTGCCTCTCCAACTCGGCCATTCGGACGGTTGCCCACAAGTCATGCATGCCACCGCTACAACATACGATCTTGTGTCGAGGTTAATTTCGCGGGCATTGGATGACCGGCAGCGTCTAGCGGCCTTCGAGGAATTGGTCTCCCGCCCCATCACCGTGGAGAACTTGAGTGAGGCCCGACGGGCTTTAGTTGAGCAGATGACGCCGGTGTCGCTGTCCGGGGAAGCCATTGACACTTGTGGCGCCGGCGGCAGTGGAAAGAAGACCATCAACACGTCCACGCTGGCGGCGCTGATCGTAGCCGCGGCGGGCGGGAAGGTGGCCAAGCACGGGAATCGTTCCGCCAGCGGGAATTGCGGGGCGTTCGACTTGCTGGAGCGGCTTGGGGCCAAGATCGACCTGTCTGCCGACGAAGAACGGCGTCTTTTCGACGCGCTCGGCATCGTATTTCTTTATGCCCCGCGACATCACCCGGCAATGCAACGGGTGGCGCCATTGCGGAAGGCTTACGGCAAGAAGACCATCTTCAACTATCTCGGACCGTTGAGCAATCCGGCAAACGTCAAACTTCAACTCATTGGAACCGGGACCCCCGACGCGGCCGAGCTATTTGCCGAGTGCCTGCGTCGGAACGGGGACCATCGCGTCTTGATTGTCAGCGGCGAGGACGGGCTGGACGAAGTGACCGTGACGGCGCCTACCACGATCAAGATCGTGGAGGGACGTTCCGTCACGGAGACGCGGTTTTTTCCCGGGCAGTTGGACCTCCCCTGTTTTTCGCCCCAGCAGATCGAAGGAGGGACGGCCGAGGAAAACGTCGCCCGAAATGGTCAGGCGCAGGCGCGCGGGCAGGCGGCCGGCTTGTTCTCTGGCTATATGTTCTTGTTGTGACCGCCGGGGCCGGCGACCCCGGCGGCTTGGACGGGCCAAACCATGCTTCCCTCAAACGGGTGGCGGTTTTCTTACTCTGGGCTGTTTGTTATGCTAAGATATTCTATTTGGGGGGGGGAGCCGGAACCCTGTTTTTTGCTGAAAGCCCGCAACCACGGAGCGATTAGCGCTAATGCCGAAACGTACAAGCAAGACCGGCAGCGAACTGTTTATCGTTGACAACAGCGACGACGATTGGAAGGTCCAACGCTATCTGCACGATTGGTGCCAGATTTCCAATGCCATTGACGTTGCCACCGGCTACTTCGAGATCGGCGGGCTGCTGGGCCTCAACGACGAATGGCAGAAGGTCGATGCGATTCGCATTCTAATGGGCGACGAGGTTTCACGTCGAACCAGAAAGGCGCTTGCGGAGGGAGTGCAGCAGGTCAAGTCGCGACTGGACGACAGTCTGGAATACGAGAAGCTGAAGAACGATTTCCTCACAGGCGTCCCGGCCATCGTCGAGGCGATCCGCTCGGGCAAAATCCAATGCCGCGTCTACAAGAAGGACAAGTTTCACGCCAAGACCTACATCACGCACGCCCGGCAAAAGGTCGTCGGCTCCTTCGCCCTGGTCGGCTCATCGAACCTCACCCTGCCAGGCATCACCGAAAACGTCGAACTCAATGTGCAGATTGCCGGAACGCCGGTGAGCGTGCTACAGGAATGGTACGAGGAGCATTGGAAGGGGGCTGAAGATGTCACCGAAGAGATTCTCCGCGTGATCGAGCGACATACCCGGGAGTACACGCCATTCGAGGTCTACGCAAAGTCGTTGCAGGAGTTCTTCCGTGGCCACGAAATGACGGCGGACGAGTGGGAGCAAACAAGCTCCAAGATGTATCCAATCCTTGCCTCCTACCAGAAAAAAGGATACCACGGTTTACTGAAGCGGGCCAGCAAATATGGCGGGGCCTTCCTCTGCGACGGTGTCGGCCTAGGGAAGACCTACATCGGCCTGATGCTGATTGAGCGGCTAGTCGTTCACGAGAACAAGCGCGTCGTCCTGTTCGTCCCCAAGGCCGCTCGCGAGGCAGTCTGGGAGTCCAAGATTCAGAAGCACATTCCCGAAATCCTCGGCGGGTTCCTGAGTTTCCGCATCTACAACCATACGGATCTGCTGCGAAAGAACAGACGCATACGCATGGAACTTCAGCAGATGCAGGAACAGGCTGACGTTATCGTCATGGACGAGGCTCACCACTTCCGCAATACCGGCCTCCACGGCAAAGAGGACGGCGAACGTAAAAGCCGGTATTGGGAGATGTTCGACATCTGTGACGGCAAGCAGATGTTCATGCTCACGGCAACCCCGGTGAACAATCGCCTGACAGATCTCCAACACATGACGGAACTCTTCTCCCGCCGTAAGGCTGATTACTTCAGCATGGCCCCACTTGGCATTCACTCCCTGTCCGGCCACATCCGCAAGCTGGAAAAGGCCATCGAGCGTGCGGCCATAAAAAGGGAAGCGCGATTGACCGGTGAAAAGATCGAGTTCGACGCATCGCCGACCAATCTGGCTGAAGCCGAAGAGATATTGAGGGATGATTCCCTCTTCGAGGAACTGGTAGTCCAGCGGAGCCGGACTTATGTCAAGAAGTCCCTAGAGGAAGAAGATGGGCAAGTCCTGTTTCCCGAGCCGGCTTCACCAAAAGTGGTGGAGTATTCGGTCAAGCAGACCTACGGCAAGCTCCTGAAAATGGTCGAGGATGCCTTTCACAAGACCAAACCGCTCTTCTCGCTGGTGATGTACTACCCGTGGGAATACTACACGGGCGAGGTGAAGGATCTGGAGAAACCAGAAATTGCTTGGAAAGTGGGCCGGCAAAAGCAAGTAGTCCAACTCATTCGCACTTCCTTCCTCAAACGCTTTGAGAGTTCCGTGCACGCCTTCACGGCATCGTGCCGGACGCTCATGAAGAAACTGATCGCTTTCTACGACGTTCACGCCGAGGACCAGCACGACAAGGACCGACTCGAACGCTGGCTAGGTCGGAACAAGGAGATCACGGGATTCGACCCTCAAGAGCAGCGCACGCTTTTCCCCGACGAGGTGGAACTGGAATTGGAGGAGGAAGACGTCGTGGAACCGGAGTTCTTCGAGCGGGCTTTCAGAAAACGCTTGGATGCCGACAAGTTCAACGTTTCCGGCCTGCTGGCCGACACCCTCAACGATTTGGAAACAATCGGGGATTTTCTCAAGGAACTCGCACAGTTCCAGCCCAAGCAAGACAAGAAGCTCACGGCGCTGAAAAACCTATTGAAGAACGACACAGTCCTCAGCAAGCACAAGTGTTTGATCTTCACGGAGTTCAAGGACACTGCTCGTTACCTCGCCGGGCAACTCGTCGAAGCCGGTGTGGACGGCATTATGGAGATCGACTCAGCTACTACCTCCGACGGCAGGTTGGGCATCATCAGGCGATTTGCGCCGTACTACAACGACTCGTCAAGCGCTAAGCTCGAAGCCGCCGGCCTGCCGGAGATCCGCATTCTCATCTCCACCGATGTCTTGTCCGAGGGCCTGAACCTCCAGGACGCTACCCGGCTGATTAACTACGACCTGCACTGGAATCCCGTCCGTCTTATGCAACGAATCGGGCGAATCGATCGGCGAATGGACCCCGAAGTCGAAGACTGCATCCTCGACGACCACCCCGACCAGAAGAAGCTGCGCGGGACGATACAATACTGCAACTTCCTCCCGCCTGATGAGCTTAACGTACTCCTGTCGCTCTACAAGACCGTCACGCACAAGACGCTCAGAATCTCCAAGACGTTTGGGATCGAGCACGGCAAGCTACTTCGGCCGGACGACGACTTCGACATCCTCCGCGATTTCGTGCGCCAGTGCGAGGGGACCGAATCCCAGAGCGAGAATATGAGCCTGGAACTCCAGCGGCTGTTCAAAGAACATCCCGACCTGGAGGGGCGGCTCAATGCTTTCCCCAACCGGGTCTTCAGCGGCAAGCAGCATCCCTCGCCCGACACCAAGGCCGTCTTCTTCTGCTACGCCCTACCCGCCCCGAGTGTGCAAGACCGTGACGGTGGAAGTCAGGAGCCCGAGCGCTGGACCGAAGAAGCCGGCTTCACGAAGTGGTATCTCTACAACATCGAGGACGGCAAAATCAGCGACGAACCGGCGGAGATCGACGAGGTGATCCGCTCCACTCCCGAAACGCCACGGCATTGCGTAATTGAGAAACCGACGCTCTCCGAGATTCGCGCCAAGATCGACAAGCACGTGAAGAATACGTACCTCAAAAAGGTCCAGGCCCCCATCGGCGTAAAGCCGATCCTCAAGGCCTGGATGGAATTGAACTAAAAACATCATGACCCCAGCCGCCGAACGTCTCCGCAAGATACAACGCTTCGATCAACTGGTCGCCTACCTGCGCGACGAACTCGATTGGCCGATGGACGATTATCCGTTCGAGGATATGACCTTCGACTGGGATGCCGAGGAGTTGGGCATCGACCTGAAGACGGCGGCCAAGATTCAGCAGATCAAACAACTTCGCCCGCTGGCTTCGGGCCAAGAATGGGGTATTTTCTTCGTCAAGTTCGAGCCGAAACAACTGCCGGTCGTCGCCCTGCGCCGTCTTCTGAACAAGCTGGTCGTCAAGAGGCGGGCATCGGCCCAAGCCCCCGATATAGCCTCTTGGCAAATGCACGATTTGCTGTTCGTGTCGCAATACGGCAAAGGAGATCATCGCAAAATCACGTTTGCCCACTTCACCGAAGGCAGCGGCAACGCGATCCCCACGTTAAAGGTTCTCGACTGGGACGAAGACGATACCGGCAACAAACTCCAATATGTCGATCAACAGCTTCGCAGTTGTCTACGGTGGCCAGAAGATCAGAAAGATGCGGACGCTTGGCGAAGCCAATGGTCGGCTGCCTTCAAATTGCGTCCCAGGCAGGTTATCAAGACCGCCAAGGAACTGGCCGCGGCGCTGGCCGTCCTGTGCCGTGACATCTGCGACGAAACCAACAAGATTCTGGAGATCGAAACCGAAAACGGTCCGATCCGCAAACTCTTCCGAGCCTTTCAACAAGCGCTGATTCACGATCTCGAAGAACCCGATTTTGCGGATATGTACGCCCAGACGATTACCTACGGCCTTTTTTCCGCCGCCGTGTCAGGGACCGTCGCGGACGACAGCATGGGGAGCCGGACATACGTTGATACCGAGCGGATGGTGCAAATGGTGCCGATCACCAACCCGTTTCTGCGGGAAATGCTCTCGACGTTCCTGACCGTCGGCGGCCGCCAAAACAAACTGGATTTCGACGAACTGGGGGTTCAGGAGGTCGTCGAACTATTGAACGACAAGCGGACAGATTTGAACGCCGTTCTGCGCGACTTTGGCAATCGCGGCCAGGGTGAAGACCCCGTCATCCATTTCTACGAAGATTTTCTCAAGCAGTACGACAAGAAACGAAAAGTCCAGCGTGGCGTCTTCTACACGCCCAAGCCGGTCGTCTCCTACATCGTCCGTAGCATGCATGAGCTTCTGCAAACCGAGTTCGGTCTGCCCGACGGCCTAGCCGACACGACCACCTGGGCCGCATTTGTACAGCAATCTAAAATCCAAAATCCAAAATCTGAAATCTGCATCCCTGACGGCGTTTCACCCGACCAGCCTTTCGTCCAAATCCTCGATCCAGCCCTCGGCACGGGCACATTCTTGGTCGAAGTGATCGAGGTCATTTATCAAACGATGACGGCCAAGTGGCGGGCGGCAGGATATAACGCAAAAAAAATCAACGACCTATGGAATGACTACGTTCCCAAGCACCTATTACCGCGTCTCTACGGCTTCGAGTTGATGATGGCCCCTTACGCCATCGCCCACATGAAAATCGGCCTGAAACTGGCCGAAACCGGCTATCGGTTCCGCTCCGATGAGCGGGCGCGAGTCTACCTGACGAACTCGCTGGAACCTGCAATGCCTGAAATGCAGCAGAAGCAGATTGCCGAAATGTCGGTCGCGCTTGCTCACGAAGCCAAAGCCGTTACCTCGATCAAGCGAAAGCTGAGATTCACAGTCGTGATCGGGAATCCACCATATTCGGTTCTCTCCGCCAATCTTTCAGAGGCAAGTCGGCGTATCGTTGATCTGTATCGCTATGTCGATGGGAAAAAGATTGAAGAACGGAGTATGCTTCGTTTGGAGATGCATTTGCAAGACGACTATGTCAAGTTCCTGGCGTTTTCACAAAATCTGATCGCGAGTTCTTGTATCGGTGTTCTCGGTTTCATCACAAATAACGGCTATCTTGACAACCTTACGCTACGCGGTGTGCGATTTGCACTCCAGCGACAATTTTCTCGCACGGCAATTATAAACCTACACGGAAGTCGCCAGCGGTCGAACGCGCTCTCTAAAGAAACGGATGAAAACGTATTTGATATTGAACAGGGTGTTGCAGTCTTTGTGGGGGCGTCAGGGGGAGCTTCGGCGTCGCTTCAGTATATGGGGCTCACGGGTTCTCGTGAGCGGAAGAATGAATGGCTCATCAGGGAGTGTATTTCTGCGAGGGGTTTTGAACTGCTCAAGCCTCGGAAGCCAAATTACTTTCTTATCCCTTGCGATGACACCGGACTTGATGAGTATGAAGCCTTTATGTCGCTCGTTGATGCCATGCCCGTGAATATTAGTGGCATTGTGACTGCCCATGATGATCTTGTGGTTGATTTTACAGATGATCGTCTCATACAGAATGCGGCGATTCTGCGGGACCGCAAAGCTGGCGACGAGGAAGTTCGTGCTCATCTCGGTGTGAAGGATAATGCAGGTTGGAAGCTTGCAGCGGCTCGTGTTAGTATCAAGAAAACGGACGATGATAGGTCTTTTCTCAAGGCATACGCCTATAGGCCCTTTGATACGCGACGCATTTACTACCACTCCGCTTTGGTCTGGTGTGATCGTCATAAAGTAATGTCTCACACAATTGCGGCTCGAAACTTGGCGATGGCGACATGCAGGCAGTTGGCAAGATTGCCGTGGGAGCACGTTTTTGTGACGCGAAGCCTTCAGGATGATTGTTTCGTGTCAAATCGGACGCGAGAACGGTCGTATCATTTTCCTTTGTATCTATACGGAGAGAGTCGCCAGCGAGGCGCGCAGACGGAGCTGGCGTTCAGTCAGTCTGGTTCAAACACCAATATGTCAGCGCGTTTTCTTGCTGCACTTCATATTCAACTTGGTCGGACAGCATGCACTGTAGATAATGTATTTGGATACATTTACTGCGTTCTCCACAGCCCAGAGTACCGATCACGGTACGCCGAATTTCTCCGGATTGACTTTCCTCGCATCCCACTTCCTGATAGCCCCGACCTCTTCCGCGATCTTGCGCATCTCGGCGTCGAACTTGTTGCCCTGCATTTGATGGAGTCATCCGTGCTTAACAATTTTATCACAACATATACTGGCCCTGCGAAGCCCGAGGTCGGCCGCGTCAACTGGTCGCAAGACACCGTTTGGCTCGACGCCCCGGCAACCAGACGAGGGCAACCCGCACGACCCGGCACGATCGGCTTTCGCGGCGTGCCCGAGGCCGTGTGGAACTTCCACATCGGCGGCTATCAGGTCTGCCGGAAATGGCTCAAGGACCGCAAGGGCCGCAAGCTCTCCAAGGATGACATTGCCCACTACCAGAAAATCGTCGTCGCCCTGAACGAAACCATTCGCCTGATGCAAGAGATCGACGAGGTGATCGAGCAACACGGCGGCTGGCCGGGGGCCTTCGCCTCGGAGACGATCCCAACCTCAACCGTCCGGGACGAAACGCGACCCGCGGGAAGCGCCGTTTTTTACCTCGATCACGTCGCGCGCCCCGAGCGCAAGGAATGAGTAGTCGTGGGTTTTCAGATGTCGATCCGTGGACTCAAGAAGAATGATATAGTCGCGGCTTTGTCCCAACTCCCGCATCAGGTACAAAGGATCGCAGTGCTCGGGTCGGATCGTTGTGGCTACAAGGGGAAAAAACATCGACGGAGCCCCCCATAATAGCGGACCTCAAAAAGAGATCGGGGAATGGCGGCGGCTGTTGCGGCAGGTGACATAAGCGATTGCGCCAATGACCGCTAACAACCCGTTGAAAAAGTCGGATTTCGGGAGTTTGGGTGCCACTGCTGGCTTGTCCAGCAGTGTTTTTCCGGGAGTTTCCCCCTGCACTGCTGGACAAGCCAGCAGTGGCACCCTTTTTCAACGGGCTGCTAAACGACAGAGGCGCCGGTCGGATTCGAACCGACGATGGCGGATTTGCAATCCGCTGCCTTAGCCACTTGGCTACGGCGCCTTGCTTGGCGACTATTGGTATCGGACGCATCCAGCATATTCGTTACCAATGCCGGCACAACCGGCAAAGTTTACCAATGCAACTCGAATCATATCAAACGTCCAGCCGCGAGGGAAGGATGCGGAAGGCCGCGGCTACGGACGACCGCTCCTCTTTTTTCGTGAGCGATAGGCCGTCAGGGTTGGAGAACCTTGTTTCAGTCAATTTTGTCATTTGGGTGGCACACCCACTATCGCCGATACAATAGAACGACCCTTCCGGCGGCGATAAGGAAAGGCTTTTCCGCAACAGCAACACAATAAAACGACCATTTCGGCGGCGATAAGACCGTGAATACACGTAACCTAACGGCAAACCTGCTCGATATTCTGTTTCCTTGGCGGCAAACGCGCTTGGTCGACCAACTGGGCGGCGAAGCGGCCAGAGAGTGCCGGTCCGACCTCTGGCGGCGGATTCGCCACCCCGCCCGCAATATGGGTATTCCCGAAATCAGGGGTTACGCCAGGGCACAAGCGGCGGATGTCTTGCCGGCGGAAGTCGAGCGGGTGTTGGAACGCCATTGCGTCGGACGCTCGTTGAAGAACCGGGTCCTTGCAATGGGGATCGAACAGATCGTCGGCATGGTCGTTCGAGACGCGCTCAGCGAGCCGTATTCGGCCGACCCGGAAAAGATCGCCGCCTAAAGCCTCTTCTCGGCCGTACCTTGTCCGCACTCCGCGACGGCGATAAAATCACTGTTTTTACTGTCCGAAGGTGTGAATTATGAACTCCGCGCGGAACCTTGTCGTGGCGCAGAGCGGCGGCCCGACGCCGGTCATCAACAGCAGCTTGAGGGGGATCGTCGAGGCCGCCCGAGAGTTCCAGGCCATCGGGACCGTCTACGGCGCCCGACACGGCATCGAGGGTGTGCTGAAGGAAGAGTTGCTCGACCTTTCGGCCCAACCGGCCGAAGAGGTCGCGCTACTGCGATTCACCCCGGCCGCCGGCTCGATCGGCACCTGCCGCTACAAGCTCCGCTCGAACCAGACCGAGGATTTTGATCGTGTGATAGAAGTGTTCCGTGCGCACCAAGTTGGGTATCTGTTGTACATCGGCGGCAACGACTCGATGGACACGGCCGCGAAAATTGCCCAACTAGCCCGGCAGCAGGGTTTGGACCTGGTGGCCGTCGGCGTACCCAAGACGATCGACAACGACATCGGCGATAGCGAGTTCCGGCTGATCGACCACACGCCCGGCTACGGGTCGGTCGCCCGATACTGGATGCACAAGGTCCAGGAGGCGAACGAGGAGAACGCCGGCTCCGCTCCGGCCGATCCGGTGTTGGTGATGCAGGCGATGGGCCGGAAGATCGGATTCATCCCCGCCGCCGCCCGACTGGCCGATCCCGACCGTGAAATGCCCCTGCAAATCTATCTGGCCGAGAGTCAGTGCGGTCTGGCCCAATTGGCCGACCAAGTCAACGATCGGTTGCGCCGCGCGGGCCGGTGCATCGTCGTGATCAGCGAGGGGTTCGACGTAGGACAGGTTGGCAACCTGTCCCACGTGAAAGACGCTTTCGGCCATATCGCCTTCGGCTCGTCGAAACTGACCGTCGCCCAGGCGGTGGTGAATTTTCTCAACCGGGCCGGTTTGCCGTGTAAAGGGGCCGCGCGCGGCAACGTGCCCGGCACCGATCAACGCCACTCGATGGCCTACGCCTCGGCGGTCGATCTCGACGAGGCGTATCGGTTGGGGCAGAAAGCGGTCGAGTTGGCCGCCGCCGGCCAGAGCGGTTTTATGGCTACGATCCTTAGGGAACCAGGCCCGATTTACTCCATTCGATATGAAAAAGTTCCGCTGGCGGAGGTGGCCAACAGCGAACGGACGTTCCCCGCGAAGTGGATAGCCCCGAGCGGCTGCGACGTGACCGACGATTTCGTCCGCTACGCCAAGCCGCTTGTGGGCGGCGACATGATTAGCTTGCCGATGATCGACGGCCGGCAGCGGATGACTCGCTTCCAGCCGATTTTCGCCGAACGGAAGTTGTCGAAGTATATTCCGCAGGCGGACCGCAAATAAACATAAAGCCGCGCTGCGTTGGTCGCGGATCCACATTTTCACATTCAGGATTTATTCGTTTCCCATGATTGACTTCACACCCAAGCACGACTATCTGGTGGGCATCGACTCGGACGGCTGCGTGTTCGACACGATGGAACTGAAACACAAGGAGTGTTTCATTCCGAATATCATCAACCATTATGGCCTCCAAGGCGTCAGCAAATATGCCCGCGAGGCGGCCGAGTTCGTCAACCTCTACTCCAAGAGCCGGGGGATCAACCGCTTTCCGGCGCTGGTCGAGGCGCTTGAATGGCTCAACCGCCGACCCGAGGTGAAGGGCCGAGGCGTCAACGTCGAGATTCCGAAGTCACTCCGCAATTGGATGAAGCACGAAACGAAGCTCGGCAACCCGGCGCTGGAGCAGGAGGTCGAGCGGACCGGCGACGCCGACCTGATCCATGCGTTGGAGTGGTCATGTGCGGTCAACGATTCGATAGCCCTGATGGTTCGCGGCGTGCCGCCGTTCCCGTTCGTCCGCGAGAGTTTGGAGAAATTGAATAGCAAGGCGGACGTGCTCGTGGTCTCGGCCACGCCGAACGAAGCGCTGCATCGCGAATGGGAAGAGCACGATCTGTCGCGGTACACAGTGGCAATCTGCGGCCAGGAGATCGGCACGAAGAAGGAGTCGTTGACCGCCGCGGCGAAATATCCGCCCGGTCACACGTTGATGATCGGCGACGCCCCCGGCGACCACAAGGCGGCCGTGGCCAATAGTGCGTTGTTCTTTCCCATCAATCCCGGCGCGGAGGAGGCGAGTTGGCAACGGTTTTACGAGGAGGGGATCGACCGGTTTATGGCCGGCACGTTCGCCGGCGAGTATCAGGCGACGTTGCTGGCCGAGTTCGACCGCCGTTTGCCCGAGCGCCCGCCGTGGGAAGTAGTGGGTAGTGGATAGTGCGGAAGTCGTTTAGCGGCCGTCGGCACGACGGCCCTCGATCTACTCCAACAACGCCGGGCAAGCCCGGCCGCTTCACGACCACTGATAACTGAAAACTGATAACTGAAAACTACCATGCCAAACAATTGCGACATCGGACTGATCGGCCTGGCCGTGATGGGCGAGAATCTGGCCCTGAACATCGAAAGCCGGGGATTCAAAATCGCGGTATTTAACCGCACCACAAGCAAAGTTGATGAACTCATCAATGGCCGCGCGAAAGGGAAAAACTTCGTCGGCTGCCATTCGCTCGAAGAGTTGGTCGAAAGCCTCGCCTCGCCGCGAAAAGTGATGCTGATGGTCAAGGCCGGGGCGGCCGTCGATGCGTTCATCGAAAAACTGATCCCGCTACTCGAACCGGGCGACGTGATTATCGACGGCGGAAACACGCATTTCAGCGAGACCGAACGACGCACTAAGTACGTCGAGTCGAAGGGACTGCTCTACGTCGGCACCGGCGTCTCGGGCGGCGAAGAGGGCGCGCTGAAAGGCCCCAGCATGATGCCCGGCGGAAGCGAAAAAGCCTGGCCGCTGGTCAAGCCGATCTTTCAGGCCATCGCCGCCAAGGTCGGCCCCGGCGACGGCGTCCCCTGTTGCGAATGGGTCGGGCCGCGCGGCGCGGGTCATTACGTCAAAATGGTCCACAACGGCATCGAGTACGGCGACATGCAGTTGATCTGCGAGGCCTACTGGATGCTCAAGAACGCCCTGGGTCTGACCAACGACGAGTTGTACGACGTGTTCCAAGAGTGGTACGAAGGCGAGTTGAACAGCTACTTGATCGAGATTACCCGCGACATCTTCAGTGTCCGCGACGACGTAGGACAGGTTGGCAACCTGTCCCACAACGGCTATCTGGTCGACATGATTCTGGACACCGCCGGCGCGAAGGGGACGGGCAAGTGGATGAGCCAACTGGCATTGGACCTCGGTGTGCCGAGCACGCTTGTGACCGAGGCCGTCTACGCCCGGTCCCTGTCGGCAATGAAAGACGCGCGGGTCCGAGCGAGCAAAGTATTAAAGGGACCGACGGCGAAGTTCCGCGGCGACCGCGCGAAGTTCATCGAGCAGGTGCGGCAAGCGCTCTATGCCTCGAAGATTTGCAGCTACGCCCAAGGCTACGTCCAGCTTCAGGCCGCGGCGAAGGAACACGACTGGCCGCTGAAGTTCGGCGAAATCGCCATGCTGTGGCGCGGCGGGTGCATCATCCGGGCCGTGTTCCTCGAACGGATCAAGGAGGCGTTTGACGACGTAGGACAGGTTGGCAACCTGTCCCACAAGCCGCCGGACAACCTGCTGCTGGCCCCGTACTTCAGGAAGGCGGTCCGCAAGGCCCAGACCTCGTGGCGCAACGTGGTGACGACGGCCGTCCGGCTGGGTATACCCGTCCCCGCGCTGTCGTCCGCATTGGCGTATTACGACGGTTATCGTTCCGAACGGCTGCCGGCCAACCTGTTGCAGGCCCAGCGCGACTACTTCGGCGCCCATACGTACAACCGCGTCGACCGCGAGGGCGTTTTCCACAGCGACTGGCTCCGCTTGCGGAAAGAACCGTAAGCCCGGATTATTCACAGAACCTGAAATTTGGTGGGTGCCATGGGTAAGCGCAGCTTACCCGTGGTGCGGTGTAGGGGCACACGGGTAAGCTGCGCTTACCCATGACACCCCTTATGAATAATCCCGGGTTAGTGGAGTAACGAATAAGGACCACAACGCAATCTCCTTTGTGCGGGAAAGAATCTTGTGAACGCATTGGTCACCGGCGGCGGAGGCTTTCTTGGGCTGTACGTCGTCGAACAACTCGTCGAGCGCGGCGACCGGGTCCGGGCGATCTGCCGGAGAAATTGCCCGCGGCTGGACGAACTGGGCGTCGAAACGGTCCGCGCCGATCTGCGCGACCGGCCGATGGTGGTCGAAGCGTGCCGCGGCGTGGACGTGGTGTTTCACGTCGGCGGCGTGACCGGTTTCGGCGGCACGTGGAAACACTTCTTCGACAACAACACACTCGCCACCCGCCACGTCGTCGAGGGCTGTCTGACCCACGGCGTCCGGCGGCTCGTCTACACCAGCAGCCCCAGCGTCACATTCGACGGACGCAGCCAGGAGGGCGTGGACGAATCGGTCCCCTATCCACGCCGCTGGCTCTGCCACTATCCCCACTCGAAGGCGTTGGCAGAGCAGCACGTGCTGGCCGGCAACGGCAAGGAAGGACTGCTGACCTGCGCGCTTCGGCCGCACTTGATCTGGGGACCGCGTGACAGGCACTTGATCCCGCGGCTTCTGGCCGACGCACGCACGGGCCGGCTGCGCCGAGTGGGCGATGGCAAGAACATGATCGACACGGTGTACGTCGAGAACGCCGCTTCGGCCCATCTGTTGGCGGCCGACGCACTGACGCCCGGCTCGCTGGCCGCCGGCCGGGCATACTTCATCAGCCAAGGCGAGCCGGTGAACTGCTGGCGGTGGATCGACGAGATTCTGGCCCTGGCCGACCTGCCGCCGGTGCAGAAGTCGATCTCGGCCCGTGCGGCCTGGATTTTAGGTCTGTTTTACGAGGCGTTGTACGGGCTGTTGCGCCGCCGCGACGAGCCGCCGATGTGTCGGTTCCTCGCCGCGCAGTTGTCCACTTCGCACTATTTCGACATCACTCGCGCCCGCGAGGATTTTGGCTATCGCCCGACGATCTCGACGGCCGAAGGGATGCGCCGTCTGGCGGCGGCCGGCTTGTCGTGAGAAAGTAGGGTGCTAGATTCACCGGCGCGGCAAGGCGTCGCGGGCGACGTAGACGACCAGCGAACGCGGCTCCATCGTCACTACGTTGTTCCGCGGCGGCGGCGGACCGTCCAGCGCGGGATGGATGTCGTCGGGACTCTCGGCCGCCGTGTTCAACAACAGCCGCCAGCCGATATTCCGAACGAATTGCGGCAGGATGAAGTGCCGCGAATCGCTCCCGGCGTGGATCAGCATCAGCAGATGGTGGTTCGGCGGCGACCGCGGATCGTCCGGCGGCGCGGCCCCCAACAGACAGATCAGGCTGCGCGAGTCGGCCGACCACTCGACCTCGCCGCCGCTGGGACCGAACCAGCTTACGTCGGGCAACCCGTCGGGGCGCGCCGGCCGGCCGCGGAGAAAATCCATCCGACGAACAGTCGGCTCCGACTTGCGAAAGCCGATCAAGACGGAACAGAACCGCCGCAAGCCCTCGTGCTCTTTGACTAATCGCCAATCGAACCAGGATATCTGGTTGTCCTGGCAGTAGGCGTTGTTGTTGCCGCGTTGGGTCCGCCGACATTCGTCGCCGGCCAGCAACATCGGCACGCCCTGGCTGAGCAGCAACGAGGCCGTCATGTTTTTTATCTGCCGCAGGCGGACGGCTTCGATCGCTGGATTCTTGTTGTGGGACAGGTTGGCAACCTGTCCTACGGCTACACTCTTCGAGGGGCCTTCGGCGCCGTAGTTGTAGCTGTAGTTTTCCGTCTCGCCGTCGCGGTTTTCCTCGCCGTTGGCCTGGTTGTGTTTCTCGCTGTACGAGACGAGGTCGTTCAGGGGGAATCCGTCGTGCGAGGTGATGAAGTTTATGCTGTTGCAGGGCTTTCGTCCGCCGGCCTGGTAGAGGTCGCTGGAGCCGGCCAATCGCGTGGCCATCGATCCGATCATGTTCGGATCGCCTCGCCAGAAGCGGCGCACGTCGTCGCGGTATCGGCCGTTCCATTCGGCCCAGCGGAAGTTGCCGAACGTGCCCACCTGATAGGCGCCGGCGGCGTCCCAGGCCTCGGCGATGATCTTTGTGTCGGCCAGCAGCGGATCCTCGGCAATCGCCTCGATCACCGGCGGGTTGGGCAACAGTTTGCCGTTGCGGCCGCGGCTGAGGATCGACGCCAGATCGAACCGGAAACCATCGACGTGGTAGTTGTGGACCCAGTAGCGGAGGCAATGGAAAATCATCTCGCGGACGATCGGATGGTTGCCGTTGAGCGTGTTTCCGCAGCCTGAATAGTTTCGATAGTCGCGTCCCCCGTTTTCGAGCATGTAATAGACGCGGTTCTCCAGCCCCTTGAAGCTCAGGGTGGGACCGTCCTGGTTCCCTTCGGCGGTGTGGTTGAAGACCACGTCGAGAATGACCTCGATGCCGGCTTGGTGCATTGCGAGGACCATTTCCTTGAACTCCCGGACCTGGCAGCCCGGCTCCGTGCCCTGGGCGTAGCCTCGGTGCGGAGCGAAGAAGGCCAGCGGATCGTAGCCCCAGTAGTTCCCCGGCCGGCTGGGTTGGCCCAGGCAATCGTTGATCGGGAACTCGAAGACCGGCATCAGTTCGACCGCCGTGACGCCCAGCGATTCGAGGTAGGGGATTTTTTCGATCAGCCCGCGATACGTGCCGGGATGCTTCACGCCGCTCGACTCGTCCCGGGTGAAGCCGCGGACGTGCATCTCGTAGATCACCGTCTCGTTCAGGCCACGGCGCAGATGGCGGTCGCCCTGCCAATCGAACTCGTCGCTGACGACCACGCACTTGGGCGGCCGGACGACGTCGCCTTCGGCCGGGAGGAAATCGCCCGCCAAGGCCTTGGCGTAAGGATCGATCAACCGTGCGCGGCCGTCGAACCGCAGCCCTCTGTCGGGCTCGAAAGGTCCATCGGCCTGGAAGTGGTAGAGTTGGCCCGGTTCCGCGCCGGAAACGAAGACGCTCCAGATGTCTCCCCAGCGGTTCAACTCGGGATCGAAGCGGATGATTTCGGCCGGTTCCGCGTCGGCGACGCCGTCGTAGAGCAAGACCCTCATCGCGGTGGCGCGGCGGCTAAAGACGACGAACTGCACGCCACCGTCATGGATGATGGACCCATACGGCAGGGGGTGGGCAAACCTCAATACGGTCGGTCGGTCGGACATCGATAATTCACTCCACGGCCAGACAGCCTTACTCGGCAAGCATACCATTGAATGAGGGCGTCCGGGAATTGGCCCGAAAAAACAGCTATCTAGCCCCGGTGAATACACCCGGGGCACGGTCTGGCGCGCCCAACCACCGCTGCCCGCCGTGTTTTCACGGCGGGCTAAATGGTATTATTACCGGACGCCTCAGATAGTATCTTAGTCCTTGGTTTCGCGTAAACCGTCTGGTCCACGAGTTTGGGGGGGCGGGAGAGCGGCGTCACAACCTATTGGCGGAGAACAACTTACGGCTTCGAGGTCGCCACCTGTGTTTGGAAACGCACTTCTAGTGTACAATGAGGGGCAAAGCCAAATTGAGCCACGGTATACTCCTCATTTGTTATATCGTAGGGTTTAGCTGGTGACGACATCGCGTTGACTGCCGCAACGGGAGTGTTCCGATGTTGTTCCATGTTTCGGCGGCCGATCCCTTTTGGGGTCTTTTGGGGCGAGCGCTTCGCCCGATGTGGCGTCGTGGCTGCCGCTGCCATGACGAAGCGGGCGTGCGGCGATAGTCCGCCGGACGCATGCGTTTGGCAACACGATTCGTAGGGTGCAATTGGGTGGCATGTCCCTGAGCGCAGCGAAGGGCGTGTTTCCTCGGGGCCACGCCCATCACTTTGTTCTGGGCGTGCCACCCAATCGCACCATCCACAGTGTGCAATGGTGCGTTTTACGCGCCCTACGAACGACCATTAACATCGTTATTGATGGAGAGTCAGGACCGGGTTGGAGGTGTGCCATGAACGCCGAAGACAATCGGAAAGAGCCGACGGAACCTATCACCGTCACCAGCTTTGCCGTGTTGGGATCGCATTTGTTTTGGGTGGTCCTTGGTCCGCTGGTTTTGCTGCTGTTGTTGTGGGGGACTACGGCGTCGGAGAGCGGTTGGGTGGCCGCGTTGGACATTGCGTTCTTCGTGGTCGTGGCGTCGATGATTTTCGGCCGCTGGTTGGACCAACGGTCGGGCCAGGGGACCACCAGCGCCGGTGAGCAGTCCACGTGGAGAGATTTCCGGCGATACGCGTGGTCGTTGCCGATAGTGGCCGCCTCGGCGTGGATCGTGGCCAACCTGCTGGGCAATCACGTTCTGGACGGAGGCTGAGAATAGAAGATGGCCGTTGAACCATTTGTACTGGTGGATTGCAGTCTTGCACGCCGCGCCATCGGCCGGAATTGCTCGAATCTGCGCGAGTTGCTCGACGCCGTGCGCACGGTGCCCGACGCCGTGTTGGAACACCACATGCTCCGCTGTCCGCTGGAGGACCACTTCGAGATGTACGAGTTTCCCAACGACCTGGCCCGCTGGTGCTGGGAGGCGTTGGGAGACCCGGTGTTGGCCGAAGAGCTTGGGTTGGTGGACCCTTACAAGGAAACGTCGATCGCCGGTCTCCGGTCTACGCTGATCGACACGATCGAGGACCGGCTGTGGGGACAGGATCGCATTCCCTGGTGCCGTTCCGGTTTTGAGTTGCACCTGGTGGCCTCGCGATTGGTGGCCTACGACACCGGCGAGCGGATACCCACGCCGGCGGCGCTGGTCGAAACGGTCGAGCGCATGTCCTTGCGGTCCTTGTTTTTTCACGTTCACGAAGCCCGGCGACGGACCGGGGGGCAAACCGACGATTTTTCGTTCTGGCTGGAACAGTTCGACACCTGCAAGGAACTGGTGACCGGTTTGCGGGAGATCGACTTTTACTTTCTGAACCTGAGTCAGTTGCATAAAGAAATACTCGATTTGTTTCAACAACACTCGTTTGTACCGACCGTGACATAGAAGGCGTCCGCATGAAGTTGCTCGATCGTTACGAAGAGGTGGTGGGCCACCATGAGATCCAACGGTTGTACCGCCTGGCCGAACGGCTGGCGGGCAAGCGGGTGGTCCACGTCAACTCCACGAGAAACGGCGGCGGAGTGGCGGAAATCCTCCGTTGGATGATCCCCTTGATGCAGGAGCTGGGCATCGACGCCAGTTGGGAGGTACTCGAGGGGACGGCCGATTTCTACCGCGTCACCAAGTCTTTCCACAACGGCCTGCAAGGGTTGCCGGTTTCGCTGAAAAAACGCGATTACGACCTGCATTACGAAATAAACCGCGAAAACGCCGAACGCTTGAACCTCCATGCGGACGTGGTGTTCGTGCATGATCCGCAGCCGATATACTTGCCGCAGTTCACGCCCAAGGATCAGGTAGGCCGCTGGATATGGCGGTGTCACATCGACGCCTCGCGGCCCGATCGGGGAGTTTGGAAGTATTTGGAGGCGGCCCTGCCGCAGTACGAAGCGACGATTTTTTCGATGGCCGCGTTTACCCGGCCGGTGGCTTGCCCGATGTTTCTGATCCCGCCGTCGATCGACCCGTTGTCGGACAAGAACTGCCCGATCCCCGAGGCGGAGCGTTTAGAGACGCTGACCCGCCTGGACATCGACCCGGACCGGCCGATGCTGCTGCAAGTGTCGCGGTTCGACCGATTCAAGGATCCGCTGGGAGTGATCGAGGCCTACCGGCTGCTGAAGCCGTATCACGCGGGTTTGCAACTGGTGTTGGCCGGCGGTCCCGCCGAGGACGATCCCGAGGGGGCCGAAGTGCTCCGCGAGGTGCTCGACTGGGCCGGCGAGGACAAGGACTTGAAGGTGTTGCTGCTGCCGCCGGACGCCCACCGCGACATCAACGCCTTGCAGCGTTCGGCGATCGTGGTGCTGCAGAAGTCGATCCGCGAGGGGTTCGGGCTGACCGTGACCGAGGCCCTGTGGAAAGGCAAGCCGGTGATCGGCGGCGCCTGTGGCGGAATCACCCTGCAAGTACACGATTACCACACGGGTTTTCTCGTCCATTCGCCGGCCGGCGCCGCCTACCGCATCCGTTACTTAATGCGGTACAACGACAAACGGCTGCGGATGGGCCAGAACGGATACGATTTCGTGCGCGAGCATTTTCTTCTCACGAGGCATCTACGTGACTATTTCACGATGGTGTTGAGTTTGGATCGTCCGGAACCCGACAGTCTTGTCGTGTAACGTGGTGCGGATGATCGGCGACCGTGGCTGTGAACCGTCGGATAGAAACGAGTGAACAATAGCCGGGGGCTAACAGCCCCCGGAGAGAAATCCGCAATTCACGCGCGTTCCGGGGGCTGTTAGCCCCCGGCTATTGAGACACTGGTTGGAACAGTGGAAAGAGGCGCAGAAAGGAAAGGAGTACGACATGGCTTGGACCAAACAACGGTTGGAGGACGTGGTGCGGGAGCGGTTGGGTGAGGCCAAATTGGTGGTCGTCGCCAACCGCGAACCATACATCCACACCTACGAAGAGGATGATATCCGTTGCATTCGGCCGGCCAGCGGACTGACTACCGCGCTGGACCCGGTGATGCAGGCATGCGGCGGCGTGTGGGTGGCCCACGGCGGCGGAACGGCGGACCGCGCGACGGTCGATCCGTTCGACCGCGTGGCCGTCCCGCCGGAAGACCCCGCCTATACACTGCGCCGTGTCTGGCTTTCAAAGGCGGAGGAGAAGGGGTACTACTACGGTTTTTCCAACGAGGCCCTCTGGCCGCTCTGTCACGTGGCCTACACGCGACCCCGGTTCGATTCCCGGCATTGGCGCCAATACCGGCGGGTGAACCGTAAGTTCGCCGACGCCGTTTTGGAAGAAGTGGGCGACGAACCGGCGGTGGTCTTCATTCAGGACTACCACTTCGCACTGCTGCCGCGGATGCTCAAAAACGCACGCGACAATCTGGTCGTCGTCCAATTCTGGCACATCCCCTGGCCAAACCGGGAGGTGTTCCGCGTCTGCCCGTGGCGGGAAGAGATACTCGATGGGCTGCTGGGCAACGATCTGCTTTCGTTCCACATCCAGCACCACTGCAACAACTTCCTCGACACCGTCGATAGGGCGATCGAGGCCAAGGTGGACATGGAGCAGTTCTCCGTCACTCGCGGCGGCAGAACGACCATCGTCCGCCCGCAGCCGATCAGCATCGACCCTGATTCGGTGCAGTCCTGGCTGCCGCCGGCCATCGAGGGGATGGAGTACAGCTTGCGCAAACAGTTCGGTCTGCGCGACCGGAAGTTGCTGATCGCGGTCGACCGGGTCGATTACACGAAAGGCATCCCCGAACGCTTCGCCGCGGTGGATCGCCTGCTGGAGCGCCACCCGGAGTTGAAGGGCAAGTTCGTGCTGCTTCAGATCGGCGCGCCGAGCCGGATCCACATCGCGGCCTATCGGCGGCTGAACGAGCGGCTCGACACGTTGGTCGAGGAAATCAATTGGCGCCACGGCCAAGGTTCGTGGCGGCCGATCATCTTCGTCAACGAGCATTATGGCCCCAATCGCATTTTCCCGCTCTACCGGATCGCGGCCGGGTGCGTGGTCTCCTCGCTCCACGACGGCATGAACCTGGTGGCGAAGGAGTTCGTCGCGGCCCGGGACGACGACCAGGGGGTGCTCGTCCTTTCGCGGTTCACCGGCGCGGCCCGCGAGTTGACCGACGCCATTATGATCAACCCCTACGCGACGGACGAGTTCGCCGATGCGTTGTACGCGGCCCTGACGATGTCGCCCGAGGAGCAGCAGCAGCGGATGCGCCGCATGCGGCAGCAAATCGAGGAAAACAACGTCTATCGTTGGGCGGGTGAGCTGCTCTCCGAGGCCGGCAAGCTTGTCGAGGCGCAGCAAACCGTCGCGGAACCGGAGGCCCGGCAAGCCGTGGAGGCGTTGGTATGAGTCCCTCGATCGAGGACGCGCTCGAGGCGCTGCGAGTGCTCTATCTCGACGGGGGCGCCTTGGTGCTGCTGCTGGACTACGACGGCACGCTGACGCCGATCGTCGCGCGGCCAGAGTTGGCCCTACTCGCACCCGATACCCGCCGGCTGCTGGCCCAACTGGCGGCGCTGCCGCGCGTACACGTGGGCGTGGTCAGCGGGCGAAAGCTGGATGAGCTTAAGGTGCTGGTCGATCTGCCCGGCATCTACTACGCCGGCGCCGCCGGGATGGAGTTGGACCTGAACGGGAAGCGAGTCGTCCACCCCCGCGCCGAGGAGGCCGAAGCGACGGCGGCCGAACTGATCGCCCGGCTCACCGAAGCCGTCTCCGACTACCCCGGGGCATGGGTGGAAGATAAACGATTTGCATGCACGGTTCACTATCGCGACGTGGCGGCGAAGCAGATCGACCAATTGCGTGGCCGCGTCGAGGAGGTTGCCCGGCGGGAGGAAGCCGATCGTCTCAAAAAGGGGGACTGTCCCCCTAATGTTTGGAAGGGGACTGTCCCCCTTTTTGGGACGATCCCGGCGGGAGCCGGCATGCGGATCGACGAAGGCCCGATGGCCTTGGAGATCGCGCCCGATCTGGGCTGGAACAAGGGGACCGCCGTGCGGATGATCCTCGACCATCTCGACGCGCCGCAGGCGATGGTGGTTTACGCCGGCGACGGAGGGAACGACGCGGACGCCTTCGACGCGGTCGCCGCCGTGGCGGGCATCACGCTCGGCGTCGGCCCCGACGCCCCGTCGATCGCCCGGTTCCGCCTCGCCGACCCCGCCGCGCTGTACGAGTTCCTTTCCCGCCTGGCGGCGGCGTTGAACTCGTAGGCCGGGTTGCAACCCGGCGGCTGTTCTCCAGCTTTACGGTCACCACCCGGTCCGGAATTGTCCCTCGGAATTGGCGGAATTGGGATTGGGGAAGACGGCCTTGGCGGACTTTTTCAACGGACTGCTAACAGGTCATTGGAGAAACGTTACTCCTGGGAACTCTTCTCTCCGGCGGAAAATAGTTCTGACACCTTTTTTACCCCTTTTTCACCTCGCTGATAGTCTATAGATCGCAGAAGCAGATTGCGTGTTATACCGAAAACCGGATAAGACCGCCTGATAAACGGGTGCGGATTGCGAGCCTCTTGACACCAAAGGACTTGTTTGGCGAGAATCAGGAAATCAGGAAGCGTCTTGGGCCGACAGATCCGTCGGCCTAAGACGCGGATAGCGCATTTAGGCCGAACGGTCTACTAACAAAGTTCGACGGAAGGAATCGAATGTTCCAACAAGAGCAAAGGCTGATCCGATCCGGTCTTGCGGCAATTCTCCTCAGCTTACTCGTTGTCTTCCATGGAATTCCGGGACACGCTGAAATCCTACCTACCAGAGGAACGTTTCGAGGTGTCTATCATGTCAATCGTGCAGGAGTAGGGAGATTCACGTTCTTCATCATCTCCAAAGCTCTGAAGGGGCAGATGGCCCCTTACGAAGGCAAATACGTCGAAGTGGAGATCCTGAAAGCACGTCAGCGTATCAGTTCAGGCCCCGTCATTGTCGATCAGATTGGGAAAGTGACGAGATTGTTCGATCCTCCGCTCAAACTCAAACTTCAAGCGGTATTCCCAGGAACGGGCGGAGGAAAGACGATTGACGTGATTTACTCCCTAATAAATGTTGGAAAGAAGGACATCACCATCAACGCGAACGACTTGCAGATCGGTGTGCGGTGCTATTCACAATCGGAGAATGACGAGGCACAAGATGACTTTTTCCAGACAGGGTACACTCGCCGTCAACTCAGCTTCCGTGGCTCGTTGTTACAGCGGTGGAACTTCATTTCCCCGATGTGTCCAGGGGAGCGGACCCACTTCAACACCGGCAAAGTGCTGTTGCGGCCAGGCGAGACAGCACCATTCGTACTACACGGTCTCGACCTCAAGCCCGGGCAGTACGAACTGGCCGTCACGGCCGTCTTCTATCCCACTCCCACTAAAGACGAGGGCGTTCCCGTGATAGCGGCTCAGTCATTGGATGTGCCTTTGCCGCAACATAAGAGAATCCAAGACAAACTTCTCGACGCGCAGGTACAAGTGACTCATGACGACGAATGGCTCGTCGTTGACGGACGCATTTTGGGCAAGCCCGAAGCGGGGGTGTCACTTTTCACGCTGTCCGACCGCGGACAGCACTTCTTTCCTGGCCTGGTCCAACTCTACTCGAGTTCGGGGGATCTGCTGCCCGCCAGGCTTGACTGGCGGCGGCCAGACGGCCCCTGGAGACCGATTCAGGTCGATCGAGAAGGACTGCCCTTCAAGTTTCGGGTACGCCACGCGGATCGCTTCTCCAGGGAAAAGATTGCGAAGATAGGATTCTGGACTGTGACTGACAGGGGGATTGAAAAGCTCACTTTGGCCGATGCGTTGCCGGAGCCCCCACAGCGTCCCCTTCCACCGTGGGGCAAGACCGTGCAGGGCTGCCGCCTCAGAGTCCAGATGTCTGGGGAGTCCTTCAGGACCGGCGAGACGATCCGGTTCTTCTTTCAGGCCGAATCTGACGGCAAGAAGGCAGATATGGTCTGGATCGATGAGGGGAATTGGGAATCACACGTTGTCGTGACGGTGGACGGCAAGAAGGCTCGAATCGGGACCACCGGCATAAGTGATGGCCATGTCAATCACTTCCCTTTCCAAGGAGAAATCTCCTTGGCGTCCGTCTACAAGGTTCTCCCGGGGAAGCACAGACTCCAACTGTCTGTTCGGGGAGACCCCGGGACCTACACGAATCTACGCGGGGAGAAGTTCCGCAAGTTCAGAGGTACGCTGGTGTCCATTGTGGTGGAGTTCAAAGTGCAGCGTGAAGAGTGAAGGGAGAGAGACCATCGAACAACTGCGTGGAGGAGGTTGCCCGGCGGGAGGGAGACGACCTGCGGATCGACGAAAGTCCGATGGCCCTGGAGATCGTGCCCGATATGGGCTGGAACAAGGGGACCGCCGTGCGGATGATCCTCGACCATCTCGACGCGACGCAGGCGATGGTGGTTTACGCCGGCGACGGAGGGAACGACGCGGACGCCTTCGACGCGGTCGCCGCCGTGGCGGGCATCACACTCGGCGTCGGCCCCGACGCCCCGTCGATCGCCCGGTTTCGCCTCCCCGACCCCGCCGCGCTGTACGAGTTCCTTTCCCGCCTGGCGGCGGCGTTGATCTAGCCCGGATTATTTCGTGCCGATCTTCGCCGCACACTTCCGCAGGTATTCGATGCTTTCCCGCGCCAGCCGCTCCGGGCCGGGGGTGTAATCGAATACTTCGACCGATATCCAGCCGCGATAGTCGATCTCCCGCAACGCTCGCAGGATCGGCACGAAATCGAGCTTGCCGAACCCGGGGCCGCGAAGGTTCGGGTCGTTGGCGTGAAAATGGACCAACCACTTGCGATTCGCGCGGATCAGTTCCGGGATCGGCGTCGATTCAGACGACATCGCCTTGCAATCGAGGATCAGCCGGCAGCGGGGCGAATCGACCAACTCGATCAGTTTCACGCCGTCGGCCGCGGTGGTGATGAAATTGGTTTCAGCGGGGGCCAGCGGTTCGATGGCCAGCGTCACGCCGGTCTTCTCCATTGCGGGCATTGCCGCGCGGAACACTTCGGCCGCGTACTTCATTCCTTGTTCCTTGCTCATTCCGGGCACGAGGTCGCGCTGCTTGGGCGAACCGAAGATCAGGAGCTTTCCGCCCAGATCGGCGCAGAAGCGGGCCAACTCGCCCAGATATTTCGCCGTCTTGCGGCGGACCTCGGCGTCGGCCGAGGTGAGGTGGAAGCCCGTGGTCTTGGCCAGCAGCCAGTGCAGGCCGACGATTTCCAACCCGGCCTGTTGGGCTTGGCGCCGCAGCTCGGCCCGGCGCTTAGCCGTGACGTCGGTGACGAAATTGGAGATCGTGAACGGCGCGATCTCTACGCCCGTGTAGCCGCACTTGGCTGAAAACTCGCAGACCCGCTCGAACGGCCAGTCGCCGAAGGTCTCGTTGCAGATGGAATACTTGAACTTGGCCGGCGGCCGGTCATTCTCGCCCAGGCAATTTTTCACGGCGGAGGGGAACAAGTTCACGGCCGCGCCGACACCCGTCGCCATCGCGGCGCAGGAAAGGAGCCGGCGGCGGCTGAGTGCGGAAGTGTTCGAGGTTTGCATTGGAGTGTCCTTTGGATTGAGGTGTTGCGTATGAATGTGTTGGGTGATTCCCATTATTGTAATAGCAATCCGTATGGTGCGTCCGCGACGCACCGCAAAGCCGCGGGACAGGCATCCACACAGGTGCGTCGTGGACGCACCCTACCGTTCGACCGTCCGGAGTTTTGGCAAGGCCCTTTTCAGTTTTTCGATTCCGGCTTCCGTGACTTTGGTATACCTGATGTTGAGCCGTCGCAGTCGGGGCAACTCTTTAAGATGCTCCAATCCGTCGTCGGTGATCTTGGTGTGTCCGAGGGTGAGCGATTCGAGTCGATCCAGCGATTTGAGCCGTTTCAGCAGCGAGTCGTCGGCCGGACGATTTCCCAGTTCCACCCGCACGACGGACCGATCCAACCGCTCCTCGTCGCGTGTGATGATTCCGCCAAGTTGTTTGATTTCGTCGATCGTCCGCTGCTGTTCCGTCCGCTGGTCCGCCGTGCAGCCGGCCAGCAGCGAAACGAACAGTAGCGAAGCAGCGAGTTTGGCGAGGAAGGAATTATTCATGTCGTTGACAGGCTTCCCGATTCGTGGTCCAGTTTTTGGGGTCCACTATACATCTGCTACCTCGCGAAACGTACCTCAATGAGGGTCAGGTCATCTTCAAACCGAATTGCGTTGGAATACTTCAGCAGTTCCTCTTCCAGAGCAGCCATGTCGATGCCGCGTTCAGGATAGCCTTGCTTTCTCAAAATGGCGACAAGTCCATCGATGTTGAGCATCTTCCCATCGGCGTTCTGGATCTCAATGGCGCCATCACTGAAAAGCAGGAGACAGTCGCCTTCCTGGATATCAATGCTGACTTCCTCGTATGGGGCGTCTTTCATGATCGCCAGAGGCAGCCCTGGACTCTCAAGGTATGCGCAAGTCTCGTCGGCATGCATAAGCACAATTTGCGGACCTCCCGCGCCGGCGAAGCGAAATGTCCGGTCGTTCAGGTCAACCAGAGCACAGACTGCCGTGGCAAACGACTCGTCCGTTTTGGTAACTCTGGCAAGTTCATTGTTTACCGTGGCTGCGAACTCAACCGGGTGCTTGAGGAGGTTGTGGTATCGCTCCCATAATTGACTAAGATGCATCGTGTAAAGGGCCGCGGCGATGCCGTGCCCCATCACGTCGGCGAGCATTATCGCATATTGGTCGTCGCCGAGTTTCTGGATTGCGTAGTAGTCCCCGCCGACGATTGAGTGGGGAATGTAGTGTGTCGTGAACGCAACACGAGCATCGTCGGGCATATCATGCTGGAGAGCGACATGCTGAATTGCTTTCGCCCTCTCCAGGTCGTGGGCCATTTCGGAGTCGTCCCGGAAGGTCTCTATCCCACCGATAACCTCTCCGGCATCGTTGTGGATTGGGGCGACAGAGACTTGCGTTGGTACGCGCTGCCCATCTTTCTTCTGAGCGTACACAAAAAGCGAGCCTTTGCTGCGGGTGTCGGTTACCATCGACCGGTGCAAAGGACAATACTCCTTGCCGCAGAGCAAGTGGCCGTCCTTGTCGATATGGCAGAGAACGTTATCGAAGCAATGCGTTCCGACGACATCCTCCGCGCTCCAACCCGTAATCCGCTCGGCAGACTTGCTCCAGTAGATGATCTTTCGGTCTAGATCACATACATAGACTCCATCGATCAACAAATCGATTATTGCCTTGATGTCCAGACGAGCTAGGTCTTCCATGGCAGTCCTCCCGGGAAACGTCATGAAAAGCGTGCGGCACTGAGGCACGTTGCAGGCCTTCGGCCACCCGCCACTATCTACTACCCACCATCAAAACCCCTTTGCCGCCAGGTAGCGTTCGGCGTCCAGGGCGGCCATGCAGCCGCTGCCGGAGGCGGTGATCGCCTGACGGTAATAGTCGTCGGCCACGTCGCCGGCGGCGAATACGCCCTCCACGCTGGTATAAGTCCGAGCGGGCGTGGTCCAGCGGATGTACTTCTTTTCGGTCAGATCCAGCTTGCCATTGAGGAACGCGGTGTTCGGCGTGTGTCCGATCGCCAGAAAGACGCCGGTGACCTCTTTCGTCAGGTCCGGTTGGCCGACGGTGCTTTGCAGCCGCACGCCGGTCGCGCCATTGGCGTCGTCGCCGAGGACTTCGGCCAAGGTGCGGTTCCAGAGGATTTCGATTTTCGGATTATCGGCTGCCCGCCGGGCCATGATCTTCGACGCCCTAAGCTCGTCGCGGCGATGGATCATGTAAACCGTGGAGGCGAACTTGGCCAGGTAGTCGGCCTCCTCGACGGCCGAATCGCCGCCGCCGACCACGGCCAACGGTTTATTGCGGAATCGCGGCAGCGCGCCGTCGCAGACCGCGCAGGCGCTGACGCCTCGGTTTTTGTATTTTTCCTCCGAGGGGAGTCCGAGATAGTTCGCCCTGGCGCCGGTGGCCACGATCACGGCGTGCGACTCGCGAGTCGCGCCGTCGGAGGTGGTCAGTCGGAACGGCCGGCAATCGAAATCCACCTCCACCACGTCGTCCGTGACCACTCGGGCGTCGAAGTTCATGGCCTGTTGGCGGATGAGTTCCATCAGTTCAGGTCCGCTGACGCCCTCTTTGTTGTGCGGGGGCATCAGGCGGCGTCGGTCCTCGGCTACGGCGGAGTCGAGATACGCGCCGAGGTCGCCGGCGGGAAAGCCGGGATAGTTTTCCACTTCGGTGGTCAGGGCCAACTGCCCCAGCGGCAGAGTGCCGGCCAGGCGGTTTTCCTCGGTGATGGCCCCCTCGACGACAAGCGGTTGGAGCGAGGCTCGGGCGGAGTAGATGGCCGCCGTCCAGGCGGCGGGACCGCTGCCGATGACGATTACTTTTTCGGGCACTAGACGGATTCTCCGGTAAGGATGCGTGGACGCGAATGGCATTTAGCGAATGGCATTTAGCCCCGGGTGAATACACCCGGGGGACAACGTGTTGCGAACAACCGGCTTTCCCCGTCGTGTATTCACGGCGGGCTAAATAGTGCAAGTTTTACCATTATATGCTGTACGGTCATCGCGTCCACCCGGTGGCGGTTGTGGAAACCTTCTCTGCGCGTTATGGTTGCGGTCGGGTGGCGTCGCGGTTGGCCGAGGCCGGTGCGTGGAAGGGAGGTTGGGGAGTGTTGGATAATGCGGCCTTTGTAGCCATCGGGTCTTTCGCCGTTCTCATCGCGGCGTATTTCACCTACGGGCGGTTCATCGCCCGGCGGGTATATCGGCTCGACGCGGATCGGGTCACACCCGCCCACTCGATGCGCGACAACATCGACTACATTCCCACACGGATTCCGATCCTCTTCGGCCACCATTTCGCCTCGATCGCCGGGCTGGGACCGATCCTCGGGCCGGCCATCGCCGTAATTTGGGGCTGGGGGCCGGCCGTGATTTGGATACTGGTCGGGTCGATTTTCATCGGGGCCGTACACGACCTGGGCGCGTTGACCATAAGTCTGCGCTATCGGGGGCGTTCGATCGGCGAGGTCTGTCACCATCTGATGGGCGGCCGTGCCCGGATTCTGGCACTGCTGATTATCTTCTTCATGATGTCGCTGGCGATGGGCGCGTTCTGCAACATCATCTCCAACTTGTTTGTCAACTTCCACCCCGACGCGATCATTCCCTCGTTCGGCCTGATGGTGGTGGCGATCGGCGTGGGCGTGGCGGTTTACAGGTTTCGGTTTCCGCTAAGCCCCACCACGGCCGTCGCGCTGGTGTTGTTCGCGGGGTTGATCTTCTGGGGCGTCGAGCGGCCGGTCTGTACGTATCAGTGGTTTCTCAAGCCGGACACACTCGCCGCGCTGGAGAAAGCGAAGGAAGCCCCGCCGACGCCGGGCGTGCCGGCGTTCGAGTTGCCTTACGGGGCCGTGGCGGCCGTGGAGCATCTGAAAGCCGTCGACGACGAAGCGGCGGCCGCGGACGTTCTCGCGGTTGCCCCCGATGCGCAGTCTGGCTGTATCGGCATCGCGCAGCTTAGCTGGATCGCCGTCCTCTTGTTCTACGGTTTTTTGGCATCCGTGTTGCCGGTGTGGCTCCTCTTGCAGCCGCGGGACTACATCAATAGCTTTCAGTTGTATTTCGTGTTGACGACCATGCTGCTGGGGATACTGATCGCCGGGTGGACGGGCGCGGCAGTGAACCACATCGAAGCGCCGATGGTTCGCTCGGGAGTCCCGGACGCACCGAGTATTTTCCCGTTCTTGTTCGTCACGGTCGCCTGCGGCGCGGTCAGCGGTTTCCATTCGTTGGTCTCCAGCGGCACGACCGTCAAACAACTCAACCGCGAGAGCGACGCCCTGCCGATCGGCTACGGGGCGATGCTCGTCGAGGGGGCGCTGGCGGTGTTGGTGATTCTCGCCTGCGCGGCCGGACTGGGAGCGACAAGCTGGGCACCGGATGGAGTCTATTCGTCGTGGGAGGGGATCAAGGGGGGCGAGCTCAACGCCGTGGTCCGCGGCGGGGCAAACTTCCTCGCACAACTCGGGATTCCCACCTCTTACGGACGAACCGTCCTGGCGGTTACGATCGTCGCCTTTGCCATGACCACTCTCGACTCGGCCACGCGGCTGCTGCGGTTCAACGTCGAGGAAATGGGCCGCGCATTGCGGATCAGACTGCTCGCCAACCGCTACGTGGCCTCGGCGGTCGCCATCTCGGGCATCGCTTTCTTCGCCCTGGTGCCCGCCGGAAAAACACTCTGGATTCTCTTCGGCATCACCAACCAACTGCTGGCCGGGCTGACGCTGTTGACGGTGAGCGTTTTCCTGTTTAAGCTCCGCCGGGCAATCGTCTACACGATAATCCCCATGACGATCATGCTGGTGTTGTCCGCTTGGGCCATGGTCTTGAGCTTATGCAAGTTTTGGGAGAAAGGGCAATGGTCGTTGGTCGTTGTCTCGATCATTGTGCTGGCGATGTCATTGTGGCTGGCGGTCGAGGCGGCGATCTCGTTCAGCCGTGGACGTGGCGGGATTGATCTGGACGGAGAACCGCAGCCCGTTCCGGCCGAGGAGCAGGCGGCCATCGACGCGGCACATTTAGGATGAGTGGATTTCCGCCGAAGAAAAAAAGAAGCGGCCAGGGACAATGTCCTGAGTCGATCGAAACCGGCCCATTCTGGTCGCTACCTATAAAATTACACCTGTTTTTTTCTGAAGTCAATTCACTTTTGTAAATACACTTGGCAACCTAGCTAATCATGACTCGACAAAACAGACCAAAAGAGGCTTGGGGCTCGCGTCTGGGTGTGATTCTGGCGGTGATGGGCAGCGCCGTGGGGCTGGGAAACTTCCTCCGCTTCCCCGGATTGGCGGCGCAGTATGAAGGCGGGGCGTTCATGATCCCCTACTTCATCTCGCTCCTGATTCTCGGGCTGCCGTTGGCCTGGGTCGAATGGTCGCTGGGCCGCTACGGCGGATCGCAAGGCTACAACTCCACGCCGGGCATATACCGTGCGGTCTGGAAAAACCCCATCGCCCCATACTGCGGCGTGTTGGCGATCATCATACCCGTGATGATCTACATGTTTTACGTCTACATCGAGGGATGGTGTTTGGCCTATTCGCTGCGATACCTGTTCGGGCAAATGAATCTCGGTGATAAACCGGCGGTATATGAAAATTTCTTCAACAATTTCGTCGGCATGAACAAAGACGGCGCGGCGATACTGTCTCCCGAAGGTTGGCCGCTTGGATCGGCTGTTCTGTTCACGGCGGCTTGTTTCGTTATCAACTTCGTTTTGATCTACCGCGGTTTGGCAAAAGGGATCGAGTGGTTTTGCCGTTGGGCAATGCCGCTGCTGATCATTTGCGCTATCGTCATTCTGATCCGTGTGTTGACCCTCGGGGCGCCAATCGAAGGTCATCCCGAGCAGAATCTGACCAACGGATTGGGGTATATGTGGAACCTTGACGTAACAAAAGAAGCGTTCTGGGTGTCGTTGTGTAATCCGCAGATGTGGTTGGAGGCGGCGGGGCAAATCTTTTTCTCCCTTTCGGTCGGTTTCGGCATCGTCATCACTTACGCCAGCTATATGAAAAAGGACGACGACATCGCCCTGTCGAGCCTGACCGCGTCGGCGGGCAACGAATTCTGCGAGGTGGCTTTGGGCGGACTGATTATCGTGCCCGCGGCGTTTATTTTTCTTGGAAAAGAGTTCTTCAATAAACCGCAGGATACATTTTCCCTCGGATTTAAAACCTTACCGAATGTTTTCAATCAAATGCCCTATGGGCAGGCGGTCGGTTTCCTGTTTTTCTTCCTCTTGTTCCTGGCGGCGGTGACCAGTTCGCTGTCGATGTTGCAGCCGGCCATCGCCTTGCTGGAGGAAGGACTGGGATTGCGGCGCAAGGCCTCGGTGGCCATACTGGGATTCATCACCGCCGTCGGAGCGGCCTTGGTGGTTTTCTTCTCGAAAAACCTTATGGTCCTGGATACGCTCAACTTCTGGGTGGGCACGTTATGTATATTCGTGCTGGCCACCTTCCAGGTGATTCTGTTTGGTTGGGTGTTGGGCGTCGACCGGGGGTTCGAGGAGCTTAGCCGCGGGGCGGAAATCCGTATCCCACGGTTCGTCAAATTCATCATCAAGTACGTCTCGCCGACGTATTTGTTGGTGATTTTCGGCCTCTGGATAAACCAACAGTTCTTCACGGCGTCGGAAGACCCCGAGGTTTTAACCTGGCCGCAGAAGATTCAGCAAAGCCCCGTGGTTCAAATGACGCTGGGATTCATCGTCGTCGTCATCATCCTGTTTTTGTTGTTGATTGCCCAATCCGTCAGACGCTGGAGAGCGGCGGAACGGGCCGAAACGGAGGCCGCGCCATGAACACAGGCGGTTGGATCGTTATGATACTCGCGGTCGGCGGCGTGACCGGGATGTTGTCGTGGTGCATCTACAAGGTGGTCGCCACCCCCGGCTCCACCGAACACCTGCATTCCACGGCCGACATCGAATCGCCCGACATCGAAGAGGACGAAAAGCTTGATTGAAAAGCACCGCGGGAAAGCTGTTTCGGCAATCAGAAACTCAATGATTGCAGCTTCGGGTAATCGCCCGGGGAGACGATTTCCTCCAGTTCAAAGCCAAGTTGATAAAATCCGCCGCCGATGGGGTTGAGGTGCTTCGCCTTGGCGTGAATGTAGGTCATTTCCCCCTCGAAGCGGAAACCCAATACGGCCTCGTCCATCCCGCGCGGGTGATCGAGCACGATCGCCACGCCGGTGGACGAAAACTCCTTGGTAACGGCCATCAACGCCTGGCCGACCTGAAGGGCCTTGCCTTCCAAGGGAATCACCATCACAACCACCGTCATGTTGACCCGGCTGTCCCGTCGAGGCCCCTCGATCAGCGATTTCAATTTCGGGCAGTTGTTGTTAACCAACTTAATGACGAAACTCTTGACCCGAGACACTTTGTTTTTTGTAAACAGCGGCATGGATGGTTTTTCGGATTCTCTGGAAGTCGTTTAGCCCAACACTACTTCGTCAACAGCAGTTTGCCGGGCGATTGGAGATAGTCAATAACGTCGTTGAGGAACCGGCCGGCGGCGGCGCCGTCCACAACGCGGTGGTCGAACGAGAGACTCAGCGGCATCTTCAGCCGGCCTTCGATCTTCCCCTCGAACACGGACAGCATCCAGCGCGAGCGACCCAGCAACAAGATGGCCACCTCCGGGTGGTTTATGATCGGCGTGCTGTAAACGCCGCCGACCGCGCCCAGATTGCTGACGGTGAACGTGCCCCCGCGAAGCTCGTCAACCGTGAACTCGGCCGAGCGGGCACGGGCCGCAAGCAGCGTCAGCTCGCGGGCAATATGCAAAATGCTCATCCGATCGGCGCCCTTCAACACCGGCACGACCAGGCCGCGAGGCGTATCGACCGCCACGCCTACGTTGACGTACTGCTTGTAGACGATCTGTTCCTTTTCCTCGTCGATGCTCGCGTTCAGCAACGGATGCTGCCGCAACGCCAGCGCCACCGCGCGGATCACGAACGGCATCGCCGTCAACTTGATCGTCGGGCCAAGGTATGCCGGCGGGATGGTTTTCCGCATTCGTTCCAGTTCGGTCACGTCGGCGTCGTCGAAGTTGGTAACGTGCGGGATGGTGCTCGCCGAAGCGGCCATTCGGGCGGCGATGGTGCGGCGGATTTTCGACATCCGCTCGCGGCGGACCGGGCCGTAAGAATCCTCGCCCAGTTCGCCCGGCGGGACGGCCGGCTCGCGGCTGCCGCGCTGGGCGGGGATGCCCGCGGATGGGACGCCCGCGGCGCGGACGTCTTCGACGGTGATCCGTCCCCGCTTGCCGGTGCCTTGCACCCGGGCGAGATCGACGCCCAGTTCGCGGGCCAGGCGTCGGGCCTCGGGGCCGGCCGGCGCGACCGACGGGCGCGGCTTTTTGACCGCTTGCGGCTTCGCAACCGTCTCGGCTTCGACCTCGACGGTCAACAACGGTTGGCCGACCTTGACGGTTTGACCTTTGGCGACGTGGACCTTCGTGACCTGGCCGGCCAGGGTGCAGGGGATTTCCAACACGGCCTTGTCGGTCTCCAACTCGATCACCCCGTCGTTGGCGGCGATCACGTCCCCCTCGCGCACCAGCACGCCGACCACGTCTCCGCCAGCGATATCTTCGCCTATTTTGGGCAGTTTGAATTCTGCGTTCATAGCCAAGTTTACACCATAATTAGGCGTGGCGGAAAAACGGTTTTTTCGTTAATGCCGGACTATCCAACGCAACAGAACGACCGCGGGAATCGAGAGCACGACGTTGCCCGTCCAAAAGGAGATCGGCGGCAACGTGCCGGAGGTCGAAAGGTCCTCGCCGAACATCAGCAACGGATAGTAGATCGCCAAGATCGGCAGGAAGCAGACGAAAAAGTTAGTCAACGCGTCGGCGTGACGCCAAAGCATGGCCACCGGCGTGCCGATCAACGCGAAGCAAAGGCAAGTGAACCCGTTCGACCAACGGCGGTACGGCTCGGTCTTCAGGCGTAATATCAGATGTCGATACTCGGCGATCTTATCGGTTTTCGCGGTTATCTCGGCGGCGTCGGTTTTCGATTCGGGCGTTCCCAGGGCCTTGTTCGCCTCGCGGAGGTTTTCGAGTTGCCGCAACTCGGCCTCGGTATTAGCCTGCTCGGATTGTAGTATTTCGATCAGGCGGGGTATGCTTCCCAGCGAGACCCAATCGCGGTGAAACGGCGGCGTCGGCGACACGACGATCGGCACGGTATACTCTTGCTCGTCGGGGAACGACATCCGCATTTGCCCCTCGATTTCGACTTCTCCCTGTCGGCAAATGATCCGCAGCAACTTGGCCTGCCGATCGATGCGCAGTTCCGCCTCGGCGGCGGTGAGCATAATCCGCGGTCTGCCGGGCTGCTCCTTCAGAATAATCGTCGGTCGGATCAGCCGCCGGCCGTCGACCCGCTTGACGGTAATGCTGAACTGGTCGCAGTCGTACGAACCCTTCTTCCGCAACATGCCGTAAGCGATTTCCTCGATCGACTCGTATGCGATCCGATGTACGCTGGGCTTGCACCAGGTGGCGGCGATCTCGTACATCCAGACCGTGCCCAGGCTGAGGAACGCGGCCAGCACCAACACCGGCCAAACGGCCGCCATCGGACTGATCCCCAGCGACTTTAGGGCCACGATTTCGTTCGCCCCGGTCATCCGGCCGAACACGCTGCTGACCGAGTAGAGCATGGCGGCGGGAATGGTGATGCCGAGCATCTCCGGCAGCATGAAGGGCATGGTCCGCAGCATCACCAACGGCGGCAGGCCCCGGCTCATCCCCTCTTTTACGCCCATGCCGATGGTGACTATCAGCGTCAGCACCGCCAACGCCGCCAAAAAAAACTTGAAAACCTCCCAGACCAGGTGCCGCGTCAAAATGTACATGGGTTGAATTGTGTGGGGCGAGCGGGCAGGGGTCAAGCTCAGTTGATCGGGCGAAGGGGAATACCGATGTGACAAAATCCAAAACGCCCCGCGACTGCGGTCGCGGGGGGTATGGTTGGGGTGGCAGTTGTACTGCCACCCCGCCATGGAAAAGCAGGGATGGGCAGTCATCACGACCACAATCCCCGCAGGGTGAAACGCACCATGTGCTACCGGTTGTGGTGCGTTTCACGCACCCTACAAAAATTCACAACTTCCGCCGCGTCCGTGCGGCAATTGCTACCCGACCAACACAGCGCATGTTAGCCATCCTGCCTGTCTTTACGTCTCGTGATCCCCTGATATTGACCCGTTTTGGTGCAATAGGTATTCTCCGCTCCATAAAACCGCCTCTCCGAACTGCGGGACTCGCATGGATGTGTATTGGCTTTCGGTCTATCTGACTCTGTCGGGGCTGGTGCTCGTCTGGTCGCTGCTGCTGGCGTTACAGACTTGGGAGCATCGCCGCTACGTGCGGAGTTGCATGCGCGACATTCATCGGCACCAGCCGACCGGGCGCGTGGCACTATTCGCCCCATGCAAGGGCGTCGATCTCGAACTGAAAACAAACCTTCGCGCGCTGTTCGAGCAAGACTACGATAATTTCGAGGTAACGTTCATCGTCGAAAGCGTCAACGATCCGGCATACCCGGTCATCCGTCGGGCGATGGCCGGCCATCCTTGGGTGCCGGCGCGGGTGGTCGTTGCCGGGCGGGCCTCGGACAGCGGCCAGAAGGTACACAATCTCCGCGTCGCCACGGAGCATATTTCGCGGCGGGTCAAATACATTGCGTTCGTCGATTCCGACGCCCGACCCAGGCCCGAGTGGCTGCGGATGATGGTCGCGCGATTGGACGAGCCGGGCTGGGGCGCCGTCACCGGCTATCGCTGGTTCACGCCCGAACGGGCAAGCGCGGCAAACGCCTTGGTCTACAGCATGAACTGCGACGTGATGTCGCTGCTGACCCGCAGCAGCCACTATCTGATCTGGGGCGGCTCGTGGGCAATCCGCCGCGACGTGTTCGAGGCCGTCGGCTTGCGCGAGGCATGGAAGGGTACGCTCAGCGACGATCTGGTCGCCAGCCGGGTTATGCAACGCCATCGGCTGCCGGTCCGTTTCGAGCCGGCCTGCGTGGTGGCCTCGCCGCTGGACGAATCGCTCGGCAAAGCAATGTCGTTCATCCGCCGCCAATATCTCATCGCCAGACTATACACGTTCAACTGGTGGTTCTTCTCCTTGGTGTCGGCCACGTTCACGAGCCTTGTCTGGCTCGGCAATTTGGGCGTGTTGGCGTGGAGTCTGTTGACCGGTTCGCCGTCGCCTTGGATTCCGCTGGCCGTGGCCGCGGCGCTCTATATGGTGGCGGTCTACCGCGGCGCGGTGCGTCAAAGCCTGGTGAAAACCTATTTTCCACACTGGGAAAAGGCCTCGCGACGGATTCAGCGGTTTGATATATGGGCCAACCCGCTGGTGGAACTGGCCCATTGGATCGGCATCGCCAGCGCTTCGGTTGGACGCTGGATCAACTGGCGCGGCATCCGCTACCGCGTTCTCCCCGGCGGAGAAGTGCAACGAATTGTTCGAGACGACGGCGAAGTAGTACGACTGGAAGAAGCTCCGCTGCTTTATCGTAAGGCGGGATGAAGCTGCCCCGGGAGGGGACGGTCACGCAAATTGACCTGTAAGGCAACTTGCGGTAAACGTCTGGCGTACAACGTGCCGCCCCCAAATTGCTCCCCGGGAGTTGTTCTTTCACGCCCTGAATCAAGGCGTATGCCGGATGCGGGTCTGGTAAAATCGCGCCCCTCGCTTTTCCCTTCGTTCTCCACCGGGGACAGACAAGAGCACTCCCGCCCCCTCTCTGGGGGGCGGTGTATTTCTGGAAAAATCCATCAATTCCCCGCTTCAGAGTTATTGTAAACCCGCGTTTGCTGTGGCAAATTAGGTGAAGTGGTAAGGGTAATTGCGGTAGGGTTGACGGCGTCCTGATTCCCAATTTTCCATAGGAGGCAACGAATGTGCGAGAAAGCAATCTTAGGCGGGGAAAAAACTGTGCCCTTTTTCCAGACAAAGTGGCAGGCGGAACGGATTGGGGCGTTGAAGCTCCTCTTGCCCATTCGGCTGGGATTGCTGGCGGCAGCCGTGCTGCTTTGCACGCCGCCCGCGGCTCAGGCGGCCACCGTGTACTGGTCCGTACCTACCGGCGATTGGTCCTCGCCCGACAACTGGGGCGGAACCGAGCCTACAGCCACCGACGATGCCGTCATCAATTACGGCACCGCCAACGTTACCCAGTCGGGCGAAGTTTGTTCCCGCCTTTATCTCGGCGACTCCCTTGGAAATTCTGGCACGGTTCAAATGACTAGCGGATCCCTCCGCACAGCCAGACAGAACATCGGCTACTCCGGCACGGGCGCGTTCACGCAGTCGGGCGGAAACAACACCTTATATTACAGTTTATACCTCGGCTACAACTCCGGCAGCAGCGGGTCCTACAGTTTGAGGGGGGGGTCGTTGTTCGTCAATTCTGATGAACGCGTCGGCTATTACGGCACGGGGACGTTCACGCCGTCGGGTGGGCCCAACACAATTTTCGAAAAAATCATACTAGGCCTCCAAACCCGCAGCCGCGGCACGTAAATTTTGAGGGGT
>JAUWNG010000219.1 GCA_030612765.1 Planctomycetota bacterium | reverse complement strand
CGGCGCGATGATGACCTGCGCAAAGAAAACTTTCCTCGACTCCGCTGGCGCTATGACGCTTGAGGGGGGGGGCATGGCTACGCTCGGGGGGCCACTGCTGGCGTGGCCAGCAGTGCGGGGGAAAACTCCCGGAAAAACACTGCTGGACAAGCCAGCAGTGGCACCCAAACTCCCAAAGCCGACTTTTTCAACGGGCTGCTAGGCCCGGCGGCAGATGCGCAACTGGGCGCGGGCCTGAGCTATTGCCAGATCGCGGATTTGAATTGCCTCGGGGGTGGTCGCCGGGCGCGCTCGGGCGGCGGAAAGCTGTTCGCCGACTACCGCCTCGTCGATCTCGGAGGCGGGAACGGCACGCCGAGTCAGCACGGAAACCACGTCGTCGAGCACCTCGACGAACCCGCCCTCGACGTAGTACCGCTCGGTTTGCCCTTGACCCACTACCCGCATCTCGCCGTAGCCCAACCGGCCGATCATCGGCGCGTGTTTCGGTGCGATGCCGATCTCGCCGTCATACAAAGTCAGCGCGACGAACTCCGCCGGCCGGTCGAATACTGTCCGTTCAGGGGTGACAACGATGCACTGCAGCATGGGAGTTGAATGTTCAAGTTCCAACGTTCAATTTCCAATGTCATTAGTCATTGAACATTGAACATTGGTTATTGGTCATTGGTCATTTTCTTTGCTTGTTCCGCCGCCTGTTCGATCGGACCGACGTACATGAACGCCTGCTCGGGCAGATGGTCCCACTTGCCGTCGGCGATCTCCTCGAAACTGCGGACCGTGTCGGCCAGCGGGGTCACCTCGCCCGGCTTGCCGGTGAAAACTTCGGCCACCAAAAACGGCTGCGAGAGGAATCGCTCCATCCGCCGGGCACGGTGGACCACCAGCTTGTCCGCCTCGCTCAGTTCGTCGATGCCCAGGATGGCGATGATGTCCTGCAACTCACGGTAGCGTTGCAAGGTCATCTGCACCCGCCGGGCGATGTCGTAGTGGCGCTGGCCGACGTACTGCGGGTCGAGGATGCGGCTCGAGCTGGCCAGCGGATCGACGGCCGGATAGATGCCCTTCTCGCTGATCGAACGTTCCAGGTAGATGAAGGCGTCGAGCTGCGCGAAGGCGGCGGCCGGGGCCGGGTCGGTCGGGTCGTCGGCCGGTACGTACACCGCCTGAACCGAGGTGATCGCTCCCTTGTTGGTCGATGCGATCCGCTCCTGCAACTGGCCCATCTCGGTGGCCAGCGTGGGCTGATAGCCGACGGCCGACGGCATCCGCCCCAGCAACGCGGAGACCTCGCTGCCGGCCTGCGAGAAGCGGAAAATGTTGTCGATGAACAGCAGCACGTCGGCCCCGGTCGTGTCGCGGAAGTATTCGGCCATCGTCAGCGCCGACAGCGCCACGCGCAATCGCGCGCCCGGCGGCTCGTTCATCTGGCCGAAGACCATGCACGTCTGGTCGATCACGTGCCGGTCGGTATCGCCGATTTGTGTGTGCTGCATTTCCAGCCAGAGGTCGTTCCCCTCGCGGGTCCGCTCGCCGACGCCGGCGAAGACGGAATAGCCGCCGTGCGAAGTGGCGATTCGGGCGATCAGTTCGGTCAGGATCACGGTCTTTCCCAGCCCCGCCCCGCCGAACAGGCCGGCCTTGCCGCCGCGGACAAACGGCGTGAGCAGGTCGATCACCTTGATGCCCGTCTCGAAGACCTCGGTTTTGGTCGAGAGGTCGGTCACCTCGGGCGAATCGCGGTGGATGGGCCAATAGTCCTCGGCCTCGACCGGCCCGCGTCCGTCGATCGGCTCGCCGATGAGGTTGAACACGCGACCGAGCGTGGCCTTGCCGACCGGCACCATCACCGGCGCGCCGGTGTCGATACACTCCATGCCGCGGACCATGCCGTCGGTGCTGGCCAGCGCCACGCAACGGACCTTTCCGCCGCCGAGGTGCTGCTGAACTTCCCCGACCAGATCGATCTTGAACCCTTCGCGCCGGTTGCTGATTTTCACGGCGTTGTAGATCGCCGGCAGCCGCCCCTCGGGAAACTGCACGTCGAACGTCGAGCCGATGATTTGGCTCACATGGCCGATGTTTTGGGAAGCGGCGGGTTTTGGTTTTGCAACTGGAGTGGCGGTGGGCATGGATATGATACTCTCGCTATGGTTGATTATTGGTCATTGAACATTGGTCATTGGTCATTGAACATTTAGCTATCCGCTCAACGCGTCCGCTCCGCCGATGATCTCCAGCAACTCGCCGGTGATCTGTCCCTGCCGGGCGCGGTTGTAGGCCATCGATAAATGGGAAATCATGCTGTCGGCGTTTTCCGTGGCGGTCTTCATGGCCACCATCCGGGCGATCTGCTCGCTCACGGCCGCGTCCAGAAAACACTTGAACAGCCGCACCCGAAAACTCATCGGCACCACTTCGTCCAAAATGCTCGCCGCCGAGGGGAGGAACTCGTATTGCGTCTCGGCGGCCGACGTTTGTGTGGACAGGTTGGCAACCTGTCCTACTACGGGCAAGCCGCCCATCGGAAGCAGCGTCTCGACCACCGCCTGCCGATGGCTGGCGCTCTCGAAGCGGGTGTAGGCCACGTCGAGCCGATCGAGCCGGCCGGCCGTGAAGTCCTGCAAATACCGCTCGGCCAGCACGTCCACCTCGGCGAAGCTGGGCCTGTCCTCGAAATGGGTGAACGCCTCGTCGATCGGGATTTTACGGAACCGAAAGGCCGAGATGCCCCGCTTGCCGACCACCTCAAGACCGACCTCCGACGCGACGTTGGCCAACTCATTGTATCGGGCAACGCCCTGCCGCAACACGCCGGCGTTGTATCCGGCGCACATCCCACGATTGGCCGAAAGGACCAGCAGCGTCGCCTGTTTCGGTTCCGGCCGCGGTTCGAGCAGCGGGTGCGATACCTCCAATCCGCTCCAGGCGAGATGGCCGACCAGCGCGGTGATCCGCCGCGTGTAGGCCGCCGCGGCGGTGGCCCGAACCATTGCCCGCTTGAACTGCGCGGTGGAGATCAACTCCATCGTGCGGGTGATCTTGCGGATGCCGCGGATCGACTTGCGGCGTCGGTCTAGTACTCGGGCTTTGGCCATAAGGAGTTATCAGTGGTCAGTTTGGCCTTGTTGACTAATTCCACTCGAACTCGGGGAGTCCGAGGCGAGTGAATTTGTTGAGGATTTTACTTCGTAGCCGCGTTTCAGTTTGTTGGTTTGGAATTGCACGGTTTTTCAGATGGTCGCCAAAACAACATTTCA
>JAUWNG010000043.1 GCA_030612765.1 Planctomycetota bacterium | reverse complement strand
AAATGTTGTTTTGGCGACCATCTGAAAAACCGTGCAATTCCAAACCAACAAACTGAAACGCGGCTACGAAGTAAAATCCTCAACAAATTCACTCGCCTCGGACTCCCCGAGTTCGAGTGGAATTAGTCAACAAGGCCGTTGCGATTTATCGGTTTATTGAACGTGCTTCAACAGCCCGTTGAAAAAGGGTGCCACTGCTGGCTTGCCCAGCAGTGCATAGGAAAAACTCCCAAAAAAACACTGCTGGCCAAGCCAGCAGTGGCACCCAAACTCCCAAATCCGACTTTTTCAACGGGCTGTTACGCCGTTCCCGTCACGTTGCCGGCGAACTTGACGCCATCGACGGCCGTCTTTCCGTAAAAGTCGCAGCCGGCGTTTTCGCGGAGCAGGTCGCTGGCCGCCGCGCCGCCGACCATGATCGAGACCGCTTGCCGATGCCCCGACTCTTCGATCGCCTTCACGGTGGCGATCACCGACTTGAAGCAGGTGGTCAGCAGGACGCTCATTCCCACCACTTGCGGCTTGTGTTCGGCGATGGCCTCGACGAACTTTTCGGGCGGAACGTCGACGCCCAAATCGACGACCTCGAACCCCACGCCGCGGAGCATCGTGGCCACGATGTCCTTGCCGATGTCGTGTACGTCGTGTTGGACGGAGCCAAGCACGACCGTTCCGCGCGAGGCGGCCGCCTGGACTTTTTCCAACAGCGGCTGGAGTTCGGCCGCTACGGATTTCATAATCATTCCGGCGAACATCAGGTCGGGCAAAAAGCACTCGCCGGCGGCGAAGCGGTTGCCCAACTCGACCATGCCGCGGTTGCACTCGGCGAGAACGTCCACCGCGGAGACGCCCGCGCCGAGTTGCTCGCGGACCAGTTCCATAACCCGATCTTCCCGCGCGGCGGCCACTGCCTCGAAGAGATTGTCTGATTCGCTCATTGTTCCTCGCTTTTCGCCCACATAAAGTAGGGTGCGTCCACGACGCACCGATATTTTGCCTTGGTTGTGGTGCGTCGCGGACGCACCCTACTCACCTAAAACGACAGCAAAACCTGCCAAATATACATGTAGCCGAAACCGTCCACCTCCTCCCAAACCCGTTTGACGAGTTCCTCGTCGCCGGTGATTTTCGGATACTCCTTGCGTTTCTCATCCCAGGTGACGCAAGTTCCCGGCGGACGGTCGATTTTCTGCTGGTCGGTCATGTCAATATGCTCCATACTCGCGGGTACACTCGGTCATTGCCCGCAGGTTTTCCACTTTTGCGTCGTCTTGCATGATCGCGCTGGCGTCCATGATGTATCCGCCGTCGCGGGCCACGCCGTCGATTACCCGCTTGCAGCACTCGCGGACCTCGTCCGGCGTGCCGAAAGCCAGCAGGTCGTTGGGTATTCCGCCGCTGATGCAGAACTTATCGCCCACGGCCTTGTGGACCTCGACAATGTCGCCGCGATCGACGTGGTAGACGATGCTCCGTTCGGGCAACTCCGCGATCCACTTCAGCACCGGGTTCCATTCCCCCTCGGCATAGAACAACGTCTGGTGGCCGCGCGACCAAAGCTCCTCGATGATCCACTTCAGCGTGGGCCAGTAGTATTGCTCGAACTGGCTGGGCGAAAGGAAGGGTGGGCAGCCGCGGTGCAGCCACAGTCCAATGGGCACGTTTTTCTCCGGGTCGGCGCCGCTCAGCGCGACTTGCAGCAGGTGCGGCGCCAGCGCCTCGCAGGCCGCCTGGACCTTGTTCGGCTGGCGGAAGAGGTCCGAACACATCCCCTTGTATCCCCGCAACTTGTCGGCCAGGATGTCCAACGGGGCCTTCAGAATCCCCGAGATCGCCGAGACCGTGCCCGATTCGCTCCGCAGCAGCGCGGCTTGCGTGCCGAAGGCGTTGAAGTAGCCGAGCATCGCCATGCCGCCCTTGAGGAATGAGAGGTTGTTGCGGAAACTGGCCGGCTCGCCGATCGGGCTGACGTCGCGGGAAACCCGCGGCAGCCACGCGTTGAACAGATAGCCGGTCGGGTCGGCGATCAACAGATCATATTCATCCGGCCGCATCCAAGCTTCGCCCTCGGGCGGCTCGCGGTATTGAAATCCGGTGTCAGGCGGGATCTCGATGCCGGGCGTGGCGTAATACTTCAAGCCGATCGCCTGCGTCAGACCGCTCCAAACGTAGACCATGTTGCCGACCACCGCGTCCCAATCGAACTCCGCGGCGCACTTCCGCGCGGCGGCGAACGCCTTCTGGTGGTCCTGCGTTACTTCCTGGATCGTGTAGCCGGCGTATTTTGCCGTGAACTCGGCCACGAACGGTCGAATCGGAATCCGATCCGGCTTCTCGTTCCGCATCGCCGTCACGTAGCGGTCGAGCCGTTGTTGGTAAAGCTGTTCCATATCGGAAGACATCTGAATCCTCGCTCTTTTTACCAAAGCCGTAGTATGCCACCACCGGCAGGGTGTGTCAACGTCGGGGCGGAAGTGCCGCTAATGATCGAAGGCCGTGAAGCCGGCAGCATTCCCGTTGCCGCATTGTTGCCCGCCAGCGGTTGACACCCGCGGTCTCGGCGTCACAAATTGGTGGTATTTCGAGACATCCGAGCAAACGGTTGAGATTACGAGATAGCGGCGAACGTGCAAATTCAGCGGCGAGCGCAGCGAGTCCGCTGGAATGCCAAGTTAAGCATGAACCTCGACAAACTCACTGTAGGAGTGCGGCTGAGGCACTGATGCCCCCTCGTCCTTGATGCCCTCAAGATGGAATTCGATGGCTTCCTGGATGCGCTGCAACACATCTTGCTTTGACTCCCCAACCGCAATGCAGCCTGGTAGATCGGGGACGTATGCCCCAAAACTGCTGGGGCCTTGTTCAACGACAACCATATAGCGCATGATAACACCTCCTACTTCAAACCCGCCTGCTTCAAAACGCTGTTGAGCGTTCCAGGCGGAACATCTACGTTGGGTTTTCCTGAAACCGTGACGGTTCCGGGTTTGGTTAGATAATGAAACTGACGATGACTGCCTTTCTGCCGCACCTGCGACCAGCCGTCGGCCTCAATTAACGCGATTAGTTCTTTGACCTTCATTCGCCAAGAGTCTCACACGTTTTACCTTGGGAGTTGAAATGGGGGCGCAGCTAGTTTTGTCCACTCCAGCTTGCCAATACTAGGCTTTGTCGGAAAACCCACCTGTCATCCTGAGCGTAGCGAAGGATCTCTCCCAATTTCACGGAGATTCTTCGCTGCGCTCAGAATGACAATAGGCCGCGTCAGGCCTTTTCCGACAAAGCCTAGCTCCGTCCCCGTTTCAACTCCCGTTTCAACTCCGTCCCCGTTTCAACTCCGGAAGACATCTAAATTCTCGCTCCCTTAGCCAAAGCCGTAGTATGCCACCACCTGTATGGTGTGTCAACATCGGGGCGCGGGTGGATTGCAGTCCGCCCGGATGTCTGATATGGTCGATTCCGTTGAAAGTTTTTCTTGGTTTAGCGGCCTCCGGCACGGTGGCCCGGATGTTCCCGCTAGCCGCCGTGCCGGCGGCTGCTAAACGGATGTTGCGAAGTTTTTTAAAACATCAACAATGATCCACGAAAATAGCCGTTTGGCGTTTGCCCGGGCGAAGCAACTTATGCCTGGCGGCGTGAACAGTCCGGCCCGCGCGTTCGGCGGAGTGGGTGGCGAGCCGATCTTCTTCGACCGCGCCGAGGGCGCGTACTTGTTCGACATCGACGGCAACCGCTACATCGACCTGATCGGCTCCTGGGGACCGATGATCCTTGGGCATTGCCATCCGGCGGTGGTCGAGGCGGTCGAACGTGCCCTGCGGCGAGGCGCCAGCTTCGGCGCCCCGACCCTGGCCGAAAACGAGTTGGCCGAGTTGATCGTCGAGGCGGTCCCGTCGATCGAGAAGGTCCGGCTGGTCAATTCCGGCACCGAGGCCACGGCCAGCGCCATTCGATTGGCGCGCGGCTACACCGGCCGGTCGATGATAATAAAATTCGCCGGCAACTATCACGGCCACGTCGATAGCCTGTTGGTTGCGGCGGGCAGTTCGGCCGCCACGCTCGGCGTACCCGACTCGCCCGGCGTCACCCAGGGGTCCGCCGCCGACACGCTCGTGCTCCGCTACAATGATCCTTGCGCGGTCGCCGAGGCATTCGACAAACATGGGCCGCGAATCGCCGCCGCCATCGTCGAGCCGGTGGCCGGCAACATGGGTTGCGTCGTCGGCTCGGCCGAGTTTCTCACGGCGCTGCGGGATGAAACCAGCCGACACGGCGCGCTGCTGATCTTCGACGAGGTGATGAGCGGATTCCGCGTGGCCTACGGCGGGGCGCAATCGCTGTTGGGTATTCTGAATAAGGGTGCCACTGCTGGCTTGTCCAGCAGTGTTTCCTCAGAAATTACTACCGGCACTGCTGGACAAGCCAGCAGTGGCACCCGCGGGATCACGCCAGACCTGACCACGCTGGGCAAAATCATCGGCGGCGGTCTGCCCGTGGGTGCTTACGGCAGTCGGGCCGAGATCATGGACCACGTACTGCCATTGGGCAAGGTATTTCAGGCCGGCACGCTGAGCGGCAATCCGCTGGCCACCGCCGCCGGCATTGCCACGCTGAAAGTGCTTCGCGACGACGATCCGTATCCGCCGTTGGAACTGTTGTCGGCCCGGTTGCAACGCGGCCTGGAGGCCGCGGCTAAACAAGCGGGTGTTTCTGTGCAAATCGGGCGTTGCGGCTCGATGCTGACGCCGTTTTTCAGCGACCGGCCGGTAACGGATTGGGATACGGCCTCGGGTTGCGACACACGTCGCTACGCCCGATATTTCTGGGGCCTGATCCGTCGCGGCGTCTATCCGCCGTGCAGTCAATACGAGGCGTTGTTCGTCTCGACGGCCCACACCGAGGCGGACATCGACGCGGTGATCGCCGCCGCCGGCGAAGCGCTGGCGGAGATCGCCGTTTAGCATTCCGTTGAAAAAGGGTGCCACTGCTGGCTTGTCCAGCAGTGTTTTCCGGAAGTCTCTCCCCGCACTGCTGGACAAGCCAGCAGTGGCACACGCGCTTTGCACATAAAGCCGCCAACACTGGCGAGACGCCAGTGCCACCCGCCGCTAAACGGGTTGCTTCATCGTTATACGTCGAATCTTCAATCCGCAGCCGAGGACGATCACGAGCAATCCCGCCACCGGCAACAAGCCGGCCAGAAGCGAGAACAGCCCCAGGCCGATCAGCAGCCACGAGCCGGCCGGTCGGGCCAGCCAGTCGAGACGGCCGCGGCGGACCAGCCCGACAATGAACCAGACCACGAGGACCGCCACGCCGACCCACGCCAATTCGACCAGCCGCCGGACAACGTCGCCGGAAAGGTAGCGGGCGGTGATTTCCTGCTCACCGCGCGGCGTGGTGAAGCGATAGACCGCGCCGCGAGTGGGCAACTCGAAATCGAGGCTCGCCAGTCCGGTGGCGGGTGGCACTGGCTTAGCCAGTGGCACACCATCGGCGGCAGGCAAAGCGAATGGATCCCCAGCGTCATGCGGCAACCGGCCCTCCACCTCCTCACCGCCAGGCCGCGATTGATCGAGCAACTCCCCTCGCGAAATATCGGTTGTTGTCGTCTGCTTGGCCAGCCGTTGTTGGTAGCGATTCAACGCTTCGGCCTCGATCGCTCGTTGCGTCTGCCGGCTCCGCTCGCGTCTGTCTTGCTGAACGCCCAACTGTTCCTCTTTTACTTCTTCCTGGATGACGATCCGCGGGGCGACCATCATTTTTTTGGTTTGGGGCTTAGAGGGGGATCCCTGTGGCCCGGCTCTACTCGGGAAGGTCGGTTGTTCCCAGTTCAAGCCCAGTTCGTTGACGACGTTTTTCGCCCGGCTCATCGTTTGGCCTTGATATGCAACGTTCAACCGCTGGCGGTTGTCCTCGATTTGGGTCGGCGCGGGAGCTTCTTCCCGACGTGCCACTTCCTTTTGGGTTTGTTGCATAATGCGGGTGTTCTCGCTCAAGGCGGCTTGCAGTTTGGAATTGTACGATGACCGCGGCGACCTGTACTGAACGTCATCGCGCATGGACAGTTCCATCTGTTTGAGATTATAGGCCGCGCGGGCCTTGGTCCACTTGTCGCCGCTTTGCAGGGCTTGGCTGATCTGGCTAAGCTGATTGCTCTGAAACTGAAGGAAGCCCAGTTGCAGGCCGACGTCGTCGGCCACCCGCCGCATCGTGCCGCCGAAGTCGAACCAGCGGAACCGCTCGGGCAGGTGCAGCTTCGCCTGGCTCAGTTCCGGCGTGATGTTCACGCAGCGGATCAGCGGGAAATCGGCGGCGCCGATATTCCCCAGCGCCGGCATCTTACCGCCGTAGCGCAACACCACTTTGTAGCTCAGATCGCCCGGCGCCGTCTTGATCAGCGGGATTCGCACTAGTGAGTTGACCGAGTCGATATGACGTGTGCCACTGCTGGCTTGCCCAGCAGTGTTTCCCCGGTAGTTACTCCCCGCACTGCTGGACGAGCCAGCAGTGGCACCCGGCGCGGGAACCAGTGTCGGCTTGACCGGCTCGCCGGCCACCTGGACCGTCCATAGCGAAGCCCCATCGGGCAACCGAATCTCCAAGTATTGCTCGGTCGCGTTGTTGACGTGCAGCACGACCTCGGCGCGATACGCGCCGTTGGCGTCCACGACCAGCGTGGTTTCGGACAGGCCGATGCCGGCCTGGACCGTTTCCACGGCGGCGCGCGATTCGGCGTGGAAGCTCAGCCGCGGCCGCTGGGCGTCGGGAGAGACCAGATAGGCCATCGTAATCTTTTCGCCCAAGAAACTCTTCAGCACGGTCCAATCCTTCCCGTGCGTGCCGAGAACGTCCATTCCACGTAGTTCGTCCTGCTCGACCACCACCTCGTCGCGGCCGGCGTTGTCGATCACCACGTAGCGCCGGTTGGTCCGGCCGTCCACGAATACCGGTATCGGCGCCTGATGCGAGCCGGGCGTCAGCAGCCGGTCGTTCTCGACCACCACCCGGATTTGCCCCATCGCTTCTTCTTGCAGCTCGAGCCGCACGCGCACCATGCCGGGGAATTTCCCGCCGGCCGGAGAGACGATCTTCCGCTGCAACATCGGCACGCCGACGCGGCTGTCGGCCATCCCCTCGGGCAACAGGAACTCCAATCGCCGCACACCCGCCCGGGTGACGTTGAAGTCCAGCAGAATCGTCTCCTCCAATGAGCGGTCGGTCACGCGGACGTTGGTTATCGAGTCGCAGACCACGTCCGCCGTGCGTGGTTTCAGCCGCAGCTTGCCGGAGTAGTCGCCGCCGGTGTAGTGCAACGCCAGCCGCGCGACCTCGCGCTGCTTAGGATTGAGCCAACCGAACAGCCGGCCCAACAGCACCGTTTCGCAGCCGGTCAGGTCGAGGGCCTCGACGTCGAACGCCGGATCGACCTGCACCGCAATGTCGCCTTGTTGCCGATCGACGTCGAGCACTTCGACGCGCGGCAGCGGCATTTCTCGTTGCGAAGCCTCAAGCGGGCGGCCGAGCTTGCCGGAAACCACCACCGGCACTTCTCCCTTTTGGCCCGAGGCAAGATAAACGGTCAGCAGCGGCCGCGCGCCCTCTTTCGTCACCGTGTACTGAAACTTGCCGGGCGCATGGACGCTATCGAGCCTGAAACCCTCGGGCAGCAGGACCCGCAGCCGATATACCGGCCGGCCGCGGACGTCGAACCTCACGCGGCTCTCCAGGCTCCGCTGGTGCTCGGCGAGTTTCAGGATCGACTCGACGACGGCCGAGACCCGGGCCTCGACCTCGGCGGCCGACAATCGGACCGTGAACGGCACGGTGGCGAAGCTGTACGACTCGAACGGCCGGATACCCAGCACCCGTTCAAAGCTGAATTGATGGGTGCCACGGTTGGCTTGTCCAACCGTGTTTCCGGCACTGCTGGACGAGCCGGCAGTGGCACCCGATCGCTTTTTGTCCGAGGGGAGATCGATCCGCGTGACGCCCGAGCGCTCGAGCGTTCGCACCTCCAGCAGCGGGCTGCGGCGGATGGTCAACCGCCCGCTCTGCAACGCCGCGTCGGCGACGGTTACCACCGGCACGTCAAAGCGGGCCAACGCGCCGCGGCCGACCTGCCCGGCTCGCCACAGCCGCAGCGTGAATCGCTCGCGGTCCTTGGCCGCCTGCAACAGCGAGACCTCGACGGTCCGGCCGCCGCCATCGCCGGAGCGAACCTCCCAGCCGCGGACGTTGGCCCCCTCGACCTTTTCGAGCAGATACCCGTCGGGCAGCTTGACGCTGAACTGGTCTCGCTCGGCACGGCGGAATTCGAGCGTAAGTTGCCAACGCAACCGGAGTCCGTCCTCCCGCACGTCGAAGACGGCGCTGGAGGCGGCGGTCAGCGTGCGGTCGATCCGGCCCGCGGCAACTCGGGGCCGCCAGCGTAGCGCGATAGCCCCGTGCTTACCCAGCGCGGTGCGGATCGTCTGGTCCGCTTTTTCGGTCTCGTAGTGGCGGCAATCGACCACGTGGCCGAGGCGCAGCTCGGTCCGCGCCTTGGGTACGACGATGTCCAGCGCGGTGGCCGGGGCCGACGGCAGTACGCCCTCGACGGTCCGCCAACCGCCCCGCCGGGCGAGTTTCAGCCGCACGGCCAGTTCCAGCTTGTGGCGGCCCTTGCCCGAAACGTGCAACACCACGACCGAACGACCCGCCGGTTTTTGCGAAGCCGCAAGCGGCGTGTTTTGCCGCAAGAGTACGCTGAGCCGGGCGGGCTTGCCGTCCACCTCGGCGCGGGTCAGCACTCCGCCGCCCAGCCCGAGCAGGATCTGAACGTATCCGTCGGCGAAAACGTCGATCTCCATCCGCCCGGTCAGGAGCAGGAAATCATCGCCTTCGAGCAGCGTTTTGTAAGAGGCGTCGGCCAGGGCATATTGGGCCGGCGGGGCCTTCACCCCGATCTTCTTGTCAGGGTACGCCCGATTCCATAGCTCGACGTACTTCTTGTACGGCACCAGCAGCTTGTCGGCGTCTTTGATCCCGTTCTTCCATTCGGGATCGTAGGGGAGGATAATCGCGTCGTCGGGCAATTTGATTACACGTTCCTTAGCCGCTTGCGGTTTCGCATAGACATTGGCTCCCAGCATCGTCGCCAGCAGGACCGCCACCGTGGCGGTCTTCGCCGCGCGCCACGTGCAAATCCGATAACACACCCGGCACGACCATCGCAAAAAGCCGACGATTAGATAGTACAGCACCAACAATGCCGCCGCGAAGAACATCGCGTTGCACACCTTGGCGAGTTCGATTCCGCCGAGCAGCGCGACCAAAGTGGTCGGCAGCATCACGACGAGGACGTAGGCGGTTTTGGTGCGGACCGCTCGGCGGGTCAACCCCAGGCCGACCAGCGCCACGGCCAAAGCCAGCGCCCAGCGGAGCGAGGCGAACCGCCCGTCGTCGGCCAGGGTGACCACCAATCGCGGCTCGACGCCCAGGCTGCGGAACGTTACCACCCGGCCCGAATCGTCCGGCGACTGGAGCAGGTCGATCTTCAGGCTCCTCACGCCGGCGAGTTGCCCCGCGGCCGCGTACTTCCCCTTGTGCCGCTTGGTCAAGTCTTTCCATGCCTGCGCATCGGGATAGACGACCGATGACTCAGCGGGGAACGGTATGCTGCTTTTTTCAACACTTTCCAAAGCGTCAATCGCCGCCTTGCGACGGGCGAGCAGCTTTTCCCGTTTTTCCGCATCCTTTTCGTCGATCTCCAAATCCGCACTGAAAGCACCCGGCGCGGTCATTCCCGGTGTCGTTTTCTTGTCTTCCTGTTTCTCGGCGGGTGATTCAGGACGAGCAGCATCGCCACGCTTGCCGCCGAAGAATCCCCCGCCGGCCATTCCGGCCATTCCGCCCATTCCGCCGCCCAAACCCTTCCCTTCTGTTTGTGTTTGCGGCGCCGGCTTCTCTTTTTGGGGAAGTTCGCCGCCGGCCATCGGCGTTTGGGCGACGCGCCGCAATTGTTTCAGAAACGCGGCAATCTCACGATGGACTTCCTGCGTTTGTGAAATAACAAGCGTGTCCGTATTTCCGACCGATTGAGGACTGACGGAGCCGGGACCGCCCACTTCGTCATACGTAGTAGGTCGAACCGCGGAAGTGATTGTGTCGATCAACGAGTCGAAGTCGGACCAGGTCTCGCCAGATTTTTCCCGGAATCTAACCAGATCGGCCACCGGATAGACAACAGTGGTCATGCGGGTATCGGCCTCTTCAAACGTGGTGATCAGCAGCACCTCGTCTTGGATGGTATGCGTCAGGCCAAGCTCACGGAGCATCAGCCGCAGCGCGGAGCGGAGCGAAACTCCTTTCAGATTCTTCGTCACCGGCGTGTCCGTGCCGATTCCCACGTCGGCCAAGGCCCTGGTGTCGATCTGGATTTCGATACGGTGATGGTCCTTGAGGAAGTCGATCACGTCTTGCAACGGCGTTTCGATAAACTCGAGTTGCGTGGGGGATTTCAGCGCCGCTTCGATCCTCTTTTCGGCAGGGGCTTGCAGCGAGAGTTCGGCCAACTGATATTGCGCTGGTGTATAGGGTTTGGCGCTGCTCGACGGTATCGACTGCGACGGCGCCTCGGCGATATGTTGATGGTGGGTGATTTTGTAGGGATTCAGCGGAAACGACCAAAAGCCGCCGGACAGGTAGTAGAGAGCACCGGCCACTTGGAACGCCGCCGGCGTGGGACGCTCGATCTGGTCGGTCGTAAGCGTGCCGCCCGTGCGGACCACTTCGTAGCCGCTGGGCAGGTGCAGCCGCCAAACGAAGTCGGCCAGCGGGACCTCGATTGCGGAAGGGGACAGGTCCATGTTTTCGGCCGACGTTTTGTTCGCAGGCTGAGGTTTCTCGCCGAAAAATGGACCAGTCCCCGATACGGAATTGCGTAGAAACAGCTTGGGGGCAGGTATCCGCACCGTGCCGCGCAACGCCACCGGCTGGAGCTTGTCGTCCGCGTAGGTAATCCGCAACGTCTTCAGGGCCTCGCCCCCTCCGGCCGAGAGGTCGATCAGTACGCTCCGGCCGTCGCGCTGCGGCTTCAGCGGCACGCCGTCCAACTCGGCCGCCCAGAGCTTCGCGCCGGCCGGCAATTCAACTTGCAAGTAGGATGCCTTTGATCGCAGCTTGAATCGGGCCAACGTCTGACTCCGCCCGTCGGGTGAGAGAACCGTGTCCAACTCGCACTGCTGGACGATCGCCGGCGGGATGCCGTAGCCCGGCTGGCGGAGCACGTCGATCTTAACCGCCGGCGGATCGCCGACGAATCCGTACGCGCCCAACAGACGGCGGCCGGGCTGATAGTCGGCCTCGGCCAACTCGCCAACGTCCACCTGCCGGGCGGAAGTCTCGACGCGCACGTCGAGTTCCGCGCAGCCCTCGACGGCCACAAGCCCCGATTGATAGGCCACGCCCTCGGCCTCGACGATCGGCAACTCGAAGCCCTTCGGATCAGAGGCGGGGAGCCGCTGTTGGAAATCGACGGCCAGTCGGACCCGATCGCGCCGCGGCTCGGCCAGCAACACCGTCCACAGCCGGCGCTTGCCCGATAGTTTGCCGGAGCGTTCCTTCACGTGTACGCCGTCGAGGCCCCGGACCGAAATCCCCTCGGGCGTCTCCTTGGGCAACGAAAAGACGAGTTGCCGGACGCGGGACTGCTCGATCGTGTAGACCACTTCGCAGTGGCAATTCAAGGCGTCCCGATCGACGCGGAGGAAGGAGAACGTGCGGGCGGTCATCCGCGGCTCGATCCGCTCGACCACCAGCGAGGCGGCGTAGTCCGGCCCCTGGCGGCGATAAGCCAGCGTGGCGGGTACGTCGGCCAGGCCGAAACCGAGCTTCTCCTCGGCGCTTAGCGGGGTCAAAAGCTCGATTTTCTCGGGCCGGACGGTCATGTCGTCGCGCACCTCGACGGCGATGGCCCCTTCGCTGCTCGTGGCGTCGAGGACGGCGAAGTCGGGGAACTCGACCGTCGTCCGACGCCAGTCGGCCAGCCAGTTTTTCGGGGTGCATACGGCGCGAAAGTTGGCGCGGAATATCTGGTCGACATCGATGCCGCCGTCGATCGTCACGCGGACCCGCCCGGCAACGCCGGTCCCCTCTCCCTTCGGGTTGAGGGCACGGTGATCGGTCCCCTCTCCCTTTGGGAGAGGGTTAGGGTGAGGGCCGTTCGCGGCCGGGTAACGCCGGGTGCCACTGCTGGCTTGTCCAGCAGTGTTTTCCCGGGTGTTTCTCCCCGCACTGCTGGACAAGCCAGCAGTGGCACCCTTTTTCAACGGAAGGTGAGGGCCGTTCGCGGCTGGATAACACTCGAACGGCAACGGCTTTCCATCGGCCGTCGCGACGCTCGTGACTTGCCAACCGGCGGGGACCGAGAAATCGAAGGCGAATCGCTTTTCCACCCGCGGCATCAGCGACACGCCGCCTTGGACTTCCAGGCCCTTGTCCGAAACGACCAGCAGCAGGCTGGTGGTCGCGGCCATTTCGGCCGGCGGGCGGACGAATCGGGCGGAGAGCGCGTAATCGCTCCGCGGGGCATACCACGCCGCCACGGCGCGCGTGGCACTGGCTTTGCCAGTGGCACCCAACGTGTCAGTGCCCAGCACGGATACGTCGATCGGGATCAAACCCTCGCCCGAGATGGATTCGGCCTTCAGCCGATCGTCGACCAGCAGCCCCAATACGGTGACGCTGCCGATCACGTCCAGCGGCACGAGCCGCGGCGCGCTCCAACTTTCGAGTTTTGCCGGCGCGCGGATCGCCGTGATGCCAAGCGTCACCGTTTCGGTCGTCTGTTCGCGCAGCCGGGCCTCGAGCACGCGACGGCCGTCTTCCGATACGACCTCCCAGCGGGCCAAAAGCGGCGAGGCGACCTCCGTGATCTCGAACCCGTCGGGTACGACGAAGCGGAACCGATCGACCGCCCGATGGAGGACCGACAGCGTGACGGTGGCGCGGAGTTTTTCGTAGGCCCCGGTAACTTCGTCGAGGACGACGCATCGGGCGATCACCGCCCTCTCCCGGCGATGCAGCCGGCTGTTGAGCGTCATCAGCAGCGAGGTGTCGCCCCGGCGGGGGAGCAACTCGAACCGCGTGACCCCGGCGGTCGCGTCTACCTTGCGGCCGATGACGTCCGCGCCGCCTTTGATCTCCACGTCGCCGGGCGCTTCGAGGCGCAGCGTCGCGGCGGCGGGACGCGGCAGACGGTAATTGAGCACCTGCCGGGCAGCGGTCGTCTCCAGCGGAGCGGTCATCTGAAGCTTCAGCCGATGTTGGCCGATCCCCTCGACGAACAAGATAAGCCGGCCGTCGGGGCTTCGGCCGATGGACGCGGCGCGGTCGTCGAGCCGGGCACTGCGCAGTCCCACTCCGGCCAAATCCAACGGCAGGGCGTGCAGGCCGTCTTGCAGCACGTCGATAGTCAGGTCGCCGACGATTTCGGCCCGCTGCCGACCGGCTGTAATCGCATAGTCGGCGGCGGTGAGGACGGCCGGCAGCGGGGCGCCGGACTCGGGCGCACGCTTGGCCTTCTTAACCAACTCCTCGTACTCTTGCCGTCCGATCAACACCCGCTGGGGCTGATTTTGCAGCAGCACGTGCAGGTCGGAAAAGGGGACGTAGATTTCCCGCGTCTTTAATTCCTCGGCCACAACGGCCGTGATTGACAAATGCGGGAGAAAAATCGTCACCGCCAAGAGCAGGAAAATACCGATTGCCGAGAAACAGTAATCGCCGGGTAAACGCCCGCCGGCTGCGACCGGCGGGGTGGAAAAACGCGGCGATTCCTCCCCCGCGACCGCAGTCGCGGGGCGTTTCACCGCTCCAACGTCGATTTTCAGACATTTGACAATTGTGCTACGCATTGTTCGGCCCTCCTTTCCCGTCGTCCTGCTTGGGCGACTCGCCGGCGTCGGGAGCGGACGGCTCGGCCACCGGCGACTCGGGCTGATACTTCGACAAATCGACGCCGTGGTCCCGGCTGCCGACCTCCGGCTTGGAAGGCTTCCGGCAGGACCGACGCGCGACGGCGCCGGCGGTCCACATCACGGCCACCACGAAAATCGCCGAGAGCAACACGCCGTTCAGCACCTGCATCGAAAAGATCGGCAGGAACACGCCGGCCAGCACCAAGGCGATCACCGCCGCGCCGACGGCCAGCGCCCGGGCGGGAAGCCGAGCCGGCAGCAACAGCAGTCCCAGCAACACCGTGGCGATGAACACCAGACCGCTCAGCCAGCGGCCGTCGATCGACTTGAACCGCAACGAACCTTCCGGCGGCGGGGCCGGCCGAAGCGTAGAGAACAGGTACGGCTCGCCGTCGGCGGTGAAATCCTCGGCCGGATTGCCCGGCGTCAGGTCGCCTTGCACCCAATCGACCAGCGAGTCGGGGCTGCGGATCGGCTCGGGATGCCATCGCAGCCAACCGTCGCGCCGCCAGCGAAACTCCTCGGTCCACGGCCCCCAAGCGTTCAGCAGCCTTCGCGTTTCGGGCAGATACACGCACAGATATTCCTTGACCACGGCCGGCTCCTGGGGGAACGCGGGCGGATCGATCCGGCTGCCGTCCCCTTCGAGCGTGTAACGCAGTTCGACGACGAACGGCTTGTCCGCGCCGACGCCGGTCAGCGGGATGTAGTATCCGTTCTCGCCCCCCTTCTCCAAGGTCGCCGGGCGACCGCCGATCCGCAACGGCTGGGCGTCGAACTCGGCGCCGGCCGGCAATACGACGGTCAACCGCTGCCGGGCACTGCGCATGCGGTACAGGGCTTGGACGGAAATTGTGTCGGCTTGCGTGACGACCATCCGCACCAACGCCCGCTCGATGCTCGTCCGCTTGACCTCCTCCAACTCGTAGCGGGTGGCGACGATTTTCAGTTCCCAATCATCGTGGAACTCGAACGCTCGCGCGGCCGCGGGAACCGGGTCGATCAGGTCGCGTTGCGGATCGATGGGGCGCAGCAGCTTCGGCTCGCCCGAGGGATGGACGTCGATCGTCTCCGACTTGACCAAAGCGATCTGCCCCCAGGCGCGATCGACTTCGCGGGGGATCAGCCGGGGCATGGTCAACTCGACGCTCTTGCCCACTTCGAGCTTTTCGATTTTCTTTTCCCAGGACAGTTTGATCTTGCCTTTGCCGAGGAACTCGGCGTCGCCGCTGAGCCGCCAGGCGACGTAGCCCTCCTCCAGATCGTCGGGCGGCGGGGCGATCGTGTTTTCGCGCACCCCTGGCGTGACCACCCTCAGCCCCGCGGCCACGTCGGCCGGCACGTCGAGCCGTAGCGACTTCACGCCGCTGTAGAGGACGTCGTGCAATAGCGTGAAGTCGAACTTGACCACGCCCTCCTCGACCCGCGCGACCATCAGTTGCCGGACGGTCACTTGCGGCTTGCGTCGCTCGGCGGCGAAGGTCAACTCGGCTGGCCCTTGGGAATATGCGAAGGCCAGCACGGGCCGCCTCTCGGTCGGCGAGGGCTGCCGCGTCGGCCGCACGGTCTCGAACGCCTCGCGGACCGAAATGCTCCGCAGGCCGGCGGTCTTTTCCGTGTTTACCCGCAGACTCTCCGGCGCGTAGACCACCATCCGCCCGGTGGACCGCTCGGCCGCCGCTTTGGGTACGCGGGGGACCGGCAGCGTGAACTGCGCGGCCTTGCCGGTCGGCGTCAAAAGTTCCGGCCGGTGGAGGTCTTTTTGCAACCGCACCCGGAGAGCGACTTTGCCGATGGCCTTGCGCGAAAGGTTTACAACCAGCCGGGTTTTATCGGGCCGTTGGAGAATCTGGCTTTCGGGAGTTTGGGCGCCACTGCTGGCTCGTCCAGCAGTGGTTTCCTGGAGCTTGCTACCCGCACTGCTGGACAAGCCAGCAGTGGCACCCTTTTTCAACTGACTGTTTTCGGGGCCTTCAAGGAAATGGGAATCGACTTGCACGGCCCTTGCTTTGCCGACCGGCTCGCCGCGGACGTGGCGGACGTCGAAACCGGATGGAATGTCCCACTCCAGCCGGAAGACGCCCGCCTTCTCGATCGTGTAGACCGCCGTCAAATCGAGCGTCAGCCGGTCGGGTTGGAGATCGACTTCCAGCAGCGAATCGACCGTGATCCGCGGCTGCACTTTCTCGACGTCCAATGTCAAAGTGAATGGAACGGTTGCGTAGCGATAGGCGAACTCCCACTTCGTCCGTTTCAGGGCGGAGGGCAATTCGGCGTCGTCGACCTGCAACAGGCCGCTGGTCTTGACGGCCTCGGCCCGCAGGCTTTTGGCGACCTTGACGACCACGACCCCCTGCTGGCGGCCGGCGCCAACCGCCTTGACCACCGGCACGTCGATCGAGTTCTTCGGCCGATCGGGGAAGAATTTTTCCAGTTCGACGATCACCTGCTGAGAGACCTTCGCCGGCTCGAACAATTCGACGGTGATTCGCTGTCGGCCCTCGACCGTTTTGACCGACCACAGGCGGATGTTGGCGGCGGAGACATTGGCCACTTTCTGGCCGGCGGGCACGTCGATCTCCAGTTGGGCCAACTCGGCGCGGCTGATCGAGTAGGCAAGCGTCGTTCGGCAGCGAGAGACGCCCTCGTCGATCCAGACCTGCCCTTCGGCCCGGACGCTGGCCATCGCCGCCAACCCGGTGGCCCCCTCGGCCTTGGGCGTCCAGTCGATGCGGACCACCGGGGCCGCGCCGACGAACGCCAGGATGACCGTCTCGTCCTTCTTTTTCTCGGGCGTTCCGCCCTCGGCGGTCTTTTCGGCGGGTACTTCCGTGGCGGCGATCAGCGGATGCAGATCGACCTTGACGCCCGACTGCGGGATCACCACCCGCCAACGGCTCACCGGGGCCTGCGGCGATTGGAACGAGACGCTGTTCCGTCCCGGCTTGCGGGCGATGGTTTTGGCGTACTCGAGGTCCAACTCCATCGTTTCCGGCTGCTTACCCTTCTTGTCGATCAGCAATTTATAGCCCCGGCCCGGGGTTCCGACGATCAGGGCGGGCTTGCCGCCGAGCACGGCGCGGGTGATGGCCGCGTCGCTCAGCCGCAAGGGGATCGAGTTCCACCCTTCGGCCAAGACCTCGATCTTCAGCTTGGCCTTCACGCGGACCACGTCCTTCTCGACGGTCGCCTCGTTTTCGATCTCGGTAATCAGCGCTCCGACGGGCGGCTTTTGCTCGGCCGTCACGGGCGTTTTCTCGCGCGCCGCCCGCCATAGCTCTTGAAACTTCTCGTAGGGCAGGAACACACCGCGGCCGTGCTTCTCGAATACTTCCCGCAACTTTTCATAGGGGATGTAAATGTCCTGTTCGTGGATCGAGGGTTCCGTCTTTTTTCCGTCGTCGGCCGGCCCTTGGGCTATTGCAACGGCGGCGGTAAAAAAAACGGCGACGCCCAACAAGGCAGTCGCCGACAGCAGCAATCGAGGCTTGGAGATCATTTTCTGTTCCTCGCGGAGAGTGAAATGAGATCGACCGACATCCCCCTCCATTAGGGTGCATGTCGTTGGAAAACCACCACCGACCTCGGGCGGGGTTCCGACTACATAATATACGTTCACATTGCGGACACAAGCCTTGGCGGGAGGGGGCGAAAACGTAAAAGAAGCCGGAGTTTTGACGCTTAATGGGGTTGGGAAGTTCCTACACGGATAAGCTCCGCTTACTTTCCGGCAAACGGGCCGAAGGCCCAGCCGTTCTCCCAGCCCTGGGCAACGCCCAGGGGCGCGAGTTGCCGTACAAGACAAGCCGGCCCAACGGGCCAACCGTTAGCGGCAAGTCTCGAAGAATGATTGGCCCGTTGGGCCGACACGGGACGTTTGCGTTCTTTCACACACCCTGGGCGTTGCCCAGGGCTGGGAGAACGTGGCCCCTTCGGGGCGTCAATTCCGCCCCGTAATCCAATCGCCCCAACCACTTGGGGCCGCCAGAAAATCTTGCCGCACACTTATCGGCGGAGGGGCTGGACGGCTGCCCCACGTTCGTTACACTGGCTTCGATAGGGTTTATTTGCTACTTCGCCACTATTAGGATGCAACCATGGAAAAGCGCGTGTACAGTTTTGCACCGGGGCCGGCCGTGCTGCCGCTGCCCGTCCTTCAGGAAGTTCAACGAGACATGCTCTGTCTGCCGGGGGCGGGCGCGTCGATCTTGGAAATCAGCCATCGCTCGAAAACCTTCAGCCGGATCATCGACCAGACCGAGGCGAACCTCCGCAAGCTGTTGAGCATCCCCGACAACTATCGGGTGCTGTTCATGCAGGGCGGGGCCTTCTTGCAATTCGCAATGGTGGCCATGAACCTGCTCCGCGGCTCGGGCAAACCGGCCGATTACATCATCACCGGCACCTGGAGCACCAAGGCCATCAAAGAGGCCAAAACACAAGGCACGGCCAACGTGGCTTGGGACGGAAAGCCCGACAATTTCAAGCGCTTCCCGAAGCAAGACGATTTGAATCTCGACGCCGATCCGGCCTACGTCTATATGTGCTCGAACGAGACGATCCAGGGCGTGCAGTATCAAACCGAGCCGGCCACCGGCGGCGCGCCGCTGATCTGCGACTCGTCGTCCGACATCCTCTGCCGCCCCATGCCGATCGAGAAGTTCGGGCTGGTTTTCGCTTGTGCCCAAAAGAACGCCGGCCCGGCGGGCGTGACGATCGTCATCGTCCGCGACGACCTGCTCCAGCGCTCGGCCGACGACCTGCCCTCGCTGTTGAGCTACAAGACCGTGGCCGAGGGCAAGTCGCTGCTAAACACCCCGCCGACCTTGGCCATCTACGTGGTCAAGCTGGTCACCGATTGGCTGCTCGGCGAGATCGGCGGTCTGGAAAAAATGGCCGAGATCAACCGCCACAAGGCGAAGCTGCTCTACGACGTAATCGACGCCTCGGACGGTTTCTACCAGGGCCACGCCGAGCCGGACAGCCGGTCGATCATGAACGTTCCGTTCCGCCTGTCCAATACCGACCTGGACGCTCCGTTCCTCGCCCAGTCCGCCGAGCGCGACCTGTGCGATCTGAAGGGCCATCGGTCGGTAGGCGGCTGTCGGGCGTCGATCTACAACGCCATGCCCGTCGAAGGCGTCCAACTCCTGGCCGACTTCATGCGGGAATTCCGCGAGAAGAACAAGTAGTATTCGTTGCACAGGGATTTTCGGGTGGCACGTCCCTGAGTTATCCTGGAAATTAGGCCACTGGTTTTGGTAAAATCCCCCAACACAACGGCCCGGTTTGCGACCGCCGCACTCCCCAGAAAAGGTGTAGACTTGAGTCGCCGGCAGTTGGTCAGTTTGGATCAGGAAGAAAATCGTCATATTTGATATTGACCCAGTCACCCTAGACACCTAGGCTGCGCCCCCTGAAAGAAGGGGCCTCGCTTGATAATCTCATGGCAAGGGTATAATGGTGATGAGCGGTGTGGCAAGACCGCCTCTGTCGCATAACAATGGAGTTCCTAAAAATGGACATTCAACTTGCGACCTCTTCGGCAGTGGTGGCCGCGCAACATTTTAATCCGTCCATTACTGGCCAACATTGGTTGATCGAAAATAAGATAGTGCTGCCAGAAGAGTTTCAAGTCGGGGCAGTCTTTACGGATATGTTCGTCCAAATTCCGACTCGTGATTTTCAGTTACAGGTTATACCGGAGAATTGTCAATTAATAGTTTTACCTAATCTCGACCCCGACAAACAGCAGAAGCTCATTAAAGAACGCTTGGGGAAAATCATATCAACCCTTCCACACACCCCATACACGGCTGTGGGTCTAAACTTCGTATGGCATTTCTTCCCCAGCAATGAAACAATTTCCGAAGCATGTCGGCGGCTATTCTTTTCTGGAGAGAAGCTGCTTCACAAAGAATTTAACAAGGGTGATGCGCGTTTTGGTGGTTATATGAGCATGGACTGGAGGGGCTTTCGTCTGAAATTAGACGCTAAGCCGGTAATCCAGGGCTTGCCTGATGGACAACAAAATGAACTAATACAGTTTGCCTTCAACTACCATCTTGCCGTAGCCGGGCGACCAAAGCCTTGGTCTGAGATTATCGATACTCTTGATCAATGGAGTTTGGCCAGAAGCAACTCATTATCTATAGTAAATACCGCTACCGGAATACAACATGAGTAGTACAGCCACGATACCATCGGACCGCGTCAGTAGAATCAGGAGAATACCGTCGTTGTATGCTAGATGGCCTTACTCACCCTTACCTGTAATTATAGATGAAAACCTTGGTGGGACTGCCGGGGAGCAAGATGAGCCATTGTTTGGATATTTTGATGCCCGGGCAAACGATAAATTATTACAAGCTGCAATTCAGAAAGCGGTTTTTTGTGCCGCGATTTCCCCGGAACCTTACGAGTTGTTGTCTGGAGAGCTTTCGACCTGCCCCCAATACTATCCCGTTAAGACATCGCCCGAGCGATTTCAGCAGCTTGCATCTATTTGGAAAAGCGACACTAAACATTTATCGGACCTTACACGCATATGTAATCATTGGGCCTATCAGAACATCATCAAGATGGGAAGGCCGGTAATACCGCTTCTTCTACAAGAGCTTAAAACGAATCCCGACTACTGGTTCTCCGCTCTCCGCAAGATAACCGGGCAGAACCCAGTTCCGCCAGAGGCACGCGGAAAACTCAAGGATATGGCATCGGCGTGGCTGGAATGGGAAAAAAACAACGATGTTTCCTGGTAATCTCGCACGATATTTTCCAAATCTCACTTCAACTAACAGCCGGGAAACAAGTCCGGAAAGTCGAGACTACAATTGCATCGCATGGGCAGCACACGATACAACGCAACGTTGGTGGCCAGATGAAGGCGGAGATGGTTATTGGCCGGAAGGAAAGGACATTCCGCGCGAAGCCACGCTTCCTGCATTTATCGCAGCCTATGAAAGTATAGGGTATGAGGTCTGCGCTGACGGCGACCTTGAGGTGGGTTTTGAAAAAATCGCCATCTACACCGACGAAAGCGCCCCTACTCATGCCGCCAGACAATTGCCCACTGGAAAATGGACGAGTAAGCTCGGGGCGGATGTGGACATTGAGCACGATTCATTGAGCGATGTAGCTGGAGCAGACTACGGAACAGTTGCATGCTTTCTCAAGCGACAACGCGATGTCGCCTTATGAAAAAAGCCGAAAAACTGAATCGCAGTTGCCTCCTACATCCGCTTCAACGAGCCGCTATCGCCAACTCAGCACACGGAACATGCCCTCGCGGCGGCGCACCCGGTCGGGCAACATCAGCAGGCGGTCGCGGTATACGCTCAGCAACACGCCGGTCCCGAAGATTACCGCTCCGCCGATCGTGAGCCAGATCGCGGCGGTCTGCACGTTCTCCAGCATGTTGATGAACATCACCAACGTGAGCAGATAGACCAGCAGCAGGCCGGCCCCGACGATCGTCGTCGAGCGGAGTTGCAGCGTGAACCCGGTCGTCAGCAGGACAATGCCCGCGACGAGCAACCCAAACTCGTTCAACGGCGAATAGACCGGCGTCGGCGTGCAACGGTGGATGAGCACGGCTATTGCCAGCGGCAATCCGACCAACAGACTGCCGAATAGCAGGCTGAAGCTGACCAGATCGCCGTGCTGGTCCCGTTCCCGCCGCCAACCGACGTGGCCGATCACCAACAACGCACAGCCGACGACTATGCTGAAAATCTCGATTTTTTCCCATAGCGTCAGGCGGCTGAGCACGTGCAGGGCGATGAAGGTCAAGCCGGCCTCGACGATGGCCATGACGATGTACCACCGCCGCCAGTCGGCGTGTTGGACCAGCCACGCCGCCAGCAGACTCAGCGCCGTCAGCGCCAGCAGCAAGAACACGAGCGAGAAACTGACGATTTCGCGCTGGGTGGCGAAGCGGCTCAGCGTAATCAGCGCCGCGGCCACGAACGAGAGCGACATCAGCGAGTTGGCGCACTTGAACGCCGCGTCGGCCATGCCGGTCCATTCCAACATCGCCAAGCGGTATCCGATCAACAGCACCATCCCCAAAAGGGCGAAGGCGAGCGTGTAATACTCAGCCCCTACCTGCTGGTATTGGAGCAGTTGCCAAGCGGCGCCGCAGGCGGCGGCCGTGCCGAGATAGATGTTGAAGCCTTTCTTTTGGAATACCGCGGCCAGCGCGTAGAACAGGGTCGCCTCGACGAAGAACGCGGCCAGCAGCAGGTTCAGCGTCTTGCCGGATGCCGGCTCGAAGACGTGCTTTGGCGTCACGTGCATGGCGGCCGCCAGGACCGCGGCGATCATTACGCCCGTCGCGGCATGCGCCACCCAGGTCAGCGGCTTTTCCTGCGAGTGCCCGCGGTAGAGCCGGGCGGCGATGATGTAGATGATCGGAACGATCATCACCAGCGGCGCCAGTTCGTCCCAGGTCTTTACGCCCAAGACGGTCAGCAGCCCGGCCAGTCCCGTCAAGGTGGCGGCGGCGGTGCCGAAGAAATACGTCGAGGACAGCCAAGGCAGCGAGTGGCGGTAAAGATGCGCGCCGACCCGGCAGGAAACGGCCGTCACGAACATCGCCAGCACGTAAAACCAAGTGATGGCATAGAGACTGCCGTCGGGCAAGGGCCACGACTCGTTCAGCGGCTGATAGGTTGCCCGAAGATGGAGGACCAGGCCGAGCAGAACCGGAACCGTGCTGAGGAACAGTCCGAGCGGCTGCCCGGCGCGGACCAGCGAGATAGCCGTGGCAAGTGAACCTTCCGGCTTGGCCGGCGTAGAGGACGATTCCCGCCAGCGAAGCAGCTTCGGCTGGACGAGGTTTGCGGCCAGGGCCGTCAGCGCCAAGGCGATGATGGCCGCCTCGGCCGTCACCCGCGTGGCGATCATTTCGATCACCAGCATTTCGGCCCAAAGCAGGGTGAACACCGCAAGGTAGACGTACATACTCAGCCGGCGGACTACGATATCGGAATAGAAATACGCGTAAGTACCGGCCAGGACCAGCGCCAGGGCGAGATACCGACCCCAGGCTTCAGAGACAATTTCCGGCGGACCGGATTTCCACTGCTGGTAGATCGGCTCGAACAGCGGTTTGTAGAGCCAGTCGCCGGCGATTTGCGCGCCCAATATCAGCAGCAGCCCCGCCGCCAGCAGCACTTGCCCCGAGAGGAAGAATGCAGTCCCGAAGCGGCGGCGCGAGAAAGGGCCGTCGATTTCCGGAAACGCCCGCTCGACGTGCAACGAAATCAATCCCAAAACGACCAGCAACGCGGCGGGCGAGGCAATCTCCCAGAACTTGCCCGCGTCGGTCAACATCAGCAGGCCGGTCATGGCGATTCCGCCGCTGAGCACGTAGACGAACAGATGATCGCGCAGCACCAGCGCCGAGGCCATGTATAGAACGCAACAGACCAGCGCGGCGACCCAAAGGTGCCCGTCGAGCGTTATCAAACCGTAGGCGTGATAGAACCAAAGGTTCAGCGGCATCACCAGACAGGCCAGCATGGTGATTGCCCGGCCGGCGGTTCGATAGCGGGAAAACCTGATCGTGGCCCAACCGCCGCCGAGCACCGCGGCATTGCCGATACCCAAGGCAACGGCGACCACGACGGGATTTTTGAACACGCCGAGCGTAGCCAACCAAATGACCAACCCGATGACCAACAGCGCGCCGCCGAGGCCGAGCAGCCATTGGATCGTGCGTGGATCGAGGATGATTTCCCAGAGCGGAGGGCGCGGCTCGGGCGGCGCGGCGGCCGGTTTTCGGGCCGGCGGACAAACCGGTTTGGCGGCGGCAGCGGCTTGGGGTGATGGCGCCGCGCCGGCGGACCGACGAGGCGGCGGCTCTACGTCTATCGCTTCCGCAACCACGACGGCCGGGATCACTCGATTTTTCATCAAGTGGCTCCGCAGCGACGCGACCCGCGATTTCGCGTCGTTCATGCAGGCGTGCGCCTGCGTCAGCGGCAAACGCCCCTCGTCGCAGTGCGACTTGATGACGTAGCTGGTATAGGTCAGATAACGGAAATTATGCGACAGGGTGGTGTTTGTCGGAGCGCCGCAACGGCCGCAGTTTTGTTGTTCGGGCGAAATTTCGGCGTGACAACTCCAACACTCGGCTGCCGAGAGAAGCGGCACGTCGGATGGAATCGAGCGGCCCCCTCTTACCATCCGGCGCAGGGATTCGAGCCGATGCTCGGAATGTCCGTTGATAGCTCTCCATACCCCATCGCCGATCAATCGGTTTCCGGCCCATTCCTGGAACCGTTTGCGGGCGAATACCTCGGCCCGCATTCTATCTTGCCACGCGCCGCTCGCGCCGCAAGAAGTGCAATCCTGCCGATCGGACGGCAATGGTTGGCCGCAAACGGCACACGTCGCAAACCGGGTCGGATCAGACATGAATCGGCTCCTCTGACCAGCGGGTAGCGGGGATTGTGAAAAGTATTGGAATATCTATCATGGACATTGCCTGTAAGCAAGGGGGGTAGCCCGGCCTTGTATTGGGAGGCGTAATTCCGGCCTCGATATAACGGAGGGGAGTGTTTCTTGCTTTAGGCCACATTTCTCACCACGGTGGGATATTGGCCGACAGTGTGCCACTGCTTCGCAGAAGCAGTGCCGAGCGTAACCCATTACCCCAGCACTGCTTGTTCCAAGCAGTGGCACACCGTGGTGAGGAATGCGGGCTAGCAGTCCGTTGAAAAAGTCGGTTTCCGAGAGTTTGGGTGCCACTGCTGGCTTGTCCAGCAGTGTTTTCCCGGGTGTTTCTCCCCGCACTGCTGGGCAAGCCAGCAGTGGCACCCTTTTTCAACGGGCTGCTAGCTTTCCGTGGGATCGCCGGGGAATGTGTAGTCGTCCGGCAGGAGTTCTTCAAGAATGATAATTTCCCGGTCGATTTGTTCGGTCTGCATGTCCAAATGGTGCATCATGCGCCGCAACCACTCGTACTGACCGATCAACTTGTCTCTGTCCGCAATCAACCTTCTCTCGTCCTTCGTGGCCATTGCGCCCTCCCGTGCCAGACAAAGAGTGACGTTGTCTCATCGGCGCGGGCGCAACAAAAAGGAAGCGCCGAACCGAGGCCGCTCCCGAAACCCCCGCGAAGGGGCACAAGCAAACAGCACCCGGCCGACGCTCCCATAACGGGAGCGCGGTCCAAGCACTGCTTTACTTGTTCAAGAGTCCGAAGACCCAAGTTCGCGGTTTTTCAGGAAGCAGTAACTTGACGCACGCGCGTCAAACTCAAATTGTCATCAACATCCTACCGCCGGCAAGCCGTCGCCGCAAGAGGCGATGGTTGTGGTGAACGGAGGGTGGCACGTCCCTGAGCGAAGCGGAGGGGATTTTATTTTTGGAACCGCTGGTCGGCTGCGACAACAAGATCATCCGCGAGGGCGTCCGGGCAATGCTCGCCGAGCGCCAACTCGAAGCCGAGTCGCTCGCCGCGCGTCGAGAGCGGGAAGGATGGACGGCCTTTCAACTTGCCGACCGGATAGTGCTCAATGCGCTTAGCGACAACAGCGGCAATTGGGCCGAATACAAGGATCCCGATCGGCGAAACGCCGCCCTGCAACGCTTCCACGACTACGCTTACCAGTGGTATTGATCTTGGTAAAGGCACCCGCCTCCGTTATTCTTTCAAAGCCTGTAGTGAATAATAGTTCTGACCCCTTTGTGCGTCCCGATGTTTTGCCCAATAGGAGTATGGAATATGCCCGACTACTTGAACGATCAGCTTGAATCTGAGTTGATTATTGGACTAGTCAGTGCGGTAGGAACAGAAACTAGCTTGGCTATTGAACTACTTAAAGAGCGTTTAGGTCGTGCTGGCTACGACGCATCCATTGTGAAGATTTCTAAAGACGTCATCCCTCTGCTTGTTAAGGTATGTGAACTTAACGCAAATAAATACTTGCGGATAAGCAAATTGATGGACGCTGGCAACAATGCGCGTGCAAATACGACGAACGACGCTATATTAGCATTGGGAGCAACCACCAGGATTTATGCGAAGCGCGAGAAGAATCCTGATGCTTCAGCTCAGGCATTAAGCAAGACTGCCGTCATTATTGATTCTCTGAAACGACCAGAAGAAGTTGAAACTCTGCGGCGTATTTATCCATCCGGCTTTCTTCTGATGGGAGTTCACGAGGAGGAAAAACGACGACTGCAACACCTTACTGAAGACCAGGGAATCACGGAGGCGAATGCCAAAAAATTGATAGAACGTGATAGCGAGGAAAGCAAGATTGAACATGGCCAGCGTGTCAATAAGACATTTCACCTTGCCGATTTCTTTGTTCGGATCTCGGAAAGCCGCGACCGTTTGCGATTCGATATTAACCGTATCGTGGAACTCTGGTTCGGGAATCCGTTCATCACACCTACCTTTGACGAACATGCAATGTTTATGGCATTCGCAGCGGGATTGCGTTCGGCCGATTTGTCGCGCCAAGTGGGCGCAGTCGTGACGCGAGATATGCAGATTCTGGCAACCGGGGCAAACGATTGCCCGCGAGCTGGTGGAGGGTTATACTGGCCAGTACGACAAAGTGATGGTTGCATCGCTGATTCACCAAAGGGAAGGGATTACACCCGTCCAGACGGTGACTCGAACAGGGCAGAGCAAAATCGGATTATTGAGCGGATTGTGACCGATGGAGAAAGTGCGAAGTACGGTTTGGATGGCGGCAAGCTGCGTGAGTTACTACAAAGAAGCCGTATACGAGACCTGACGGAATATGGTAGAGTCGTGCATGCTGAAATGGAGGCGTTGTTGAGTTGCGCAAGATGTGGAGCATCAGCTGCTGGCGCAACATTGTATTGCACCACCTTTCCCTGTCACAATTGTGCCAAACACATCATTGCAGCCGGGATTAAACGTGTCGTATATGTGGAACCATACCCGAAGAGCAAGACTCTCGATTTCCACGATGACTCGATTGCGACTGGAGAACCAGGGGGATCAGACTGTTTTGTGAGGTTTGCGTCGTTTGTGGGGATTGGGCCGAGGCGGTTCTTCGACCTTTTTTCGATGCATCTGGGCTCGACATATCCGCTTGTCCGAAAAGATAATAACTCAGGCAAATGCGTAGAATGGAAAATCGAGAGTGCGCAGCTTCGCATACAAATGAAACCTGTCTCATACTTGGATCTTGAAATTGCGGCATGTGCGGAATTTTCTAAGGCAAAACCAAACTTGGAGCCACGGCAAGATTAGGAGATCATGATGGACCAAGAAATTCACCAACAAATCAAAATTGCCACAGGACTCGTCCAGAAGTGGCCGGCTTGGAAGCAGAATATATTAGTTCAAAGCGGGCAGCCCACGGTTAAAGTGCCACGCACACCCTTGAACATTCAAAAAGCTACAAGCGAGTGGCGAGAAGGTGGCAGTGATTCCCTGCGGTCTTGAATCTTGAGGTCG
>JAUWNG010000046.1 GCA_030612765.1 Planctomycetota bacterium | reverse complement strand
GTGGGTGTGGGGGGGCTTAAAAAATTTTAAACCCACCCGCTAAAAATGGGGGGGGGGGGGGCCCCTCCGGGGCGGGCCCCCCCCCCTCCGCATTTTGCCGGGTATCGATAAAGTATTTTTACCGCACGGCAAGCCCACGGCTTGCAAACCGTGGGCTTGCTTGGGCCGCTTCGGTCGGCGAATTCATTAACTGCGCCTAACGGTCGATGGCGTCAATATCGATCGCCTCTCCGCCGTCGCGGGTTAACAGAGACTGGAGCAGCGTCAGGTCGATTGTCGAGGAGATGGTTTGCACCGAACCGTCGGCAAAACCGGCCAGAAAACCGTGGGGCCTCATGCCGGTCAAGCCCTTCAGCGGATTGTCCTCGTCGTATTGGAAATCGTCCGGCTTGGTCCACACGACGGCGCTGGAGTCGGGCACCTCCAGCGTGAGGATTGTATTTGCCATACCGTCGCGGATTTTAGCGAAACCGATGGCTTCCTTGCCGGGGAAAATGCTTTTCTCGTTGCGGGGAGTCAGGTAATTCGTCTTCCCTTGGCCCGCAAGTGCGCTGTTGGGGCTTAGATAAACCGCGGGCATTTGGCCGATCAACGCCTTGTTGTGCTCGCTGTCCCACGGCTCGTCGAGGCGGAACTGTTTGTGTATTTCGCCGCCTTCCATATAGGGCAGAATCAGCACTCGCCAACTCAACAGCGGTTTGCCGTCCTTGTCGACGGAATAGGCCGGCGGCAACTTCTTTTTGGCGTACGCATAATTGTGCATGGCCAAACCGATATGTTTCATGTGGTTCCTTGACTGCATTCTCCGTGCGGCCTCGCGGGCGGCCTGAACCGCCGGCAACAACAACGCCATCAAAATGCCGATCACGGCCATCGACGCCATCTGCGGATTGTCGCCGGCGTCGGTGGTCAGCGTCAGCCTCTCTCCCTTGCGCACCGGACGAAAATATTCCAACATCTTTTCGCCGACCCGTTTGGAGTACTTGGCGAACGCCTGCTCGACCGGGTCGCTGCTGTTTTCCTGTTTGGCTATTTCGGCCGCCATTGCTTGCCGCGCCATGTCCAGCGCCTGGTCGATGATTTTTTCCAACTCCACGGCGGCGTCTTCGTCGTTGGCCCGCAATATCAACGTCAGAGACGGCCCGCCCCGTAGGTTCACCTTCGCCCCGACCGAGGTCAGCAGTTCTGGAATCCGCTTGACGTCGGCCAACGGCGGCGGCAGGGGCGCCATCGCCAGCGGCATGGCCAGCAGCGGACGAAGCGGCTCGACAAACAGAAGCACCGTGGCGTCCGGCAACTCCTTCATCCGACCCAGAACTTTCGTCACCCGACCTTTCTCCGGGCTGGCGTGGTTGCTCAACAGCCGAGGCAAAAAGTCGCCGCTGGCAACAATTAGGGTGTACTTGTCAGGGCGATAGATGCTCGGGTCCATCGGAGTCATGGCCTTGCGATAGGTCTTGCCGTCCAGTTGGGCCTCGGTGGTGCGGTCCCACAGCTTACCCAAAATCTTCCCCTCGCCGAACGGTTTGGCCGAACGCAGGACGATCGCCACCGAAGGCGGACCGGCCTGCATGGCCCCGTTCTCCGGCAACTCGACGAAGGCCAGCACCCACTCGATTTGCAGCGGGTCGAAGCCAAGCTCCTTCATACCCAGTGCGGTGATGACTTCCAGCGGCATCATTTCCATTTCCGGCGCGGTCAATACGCGCCGCGGAAAGGCCGCCACGGCCGCCACCGCTCCCGGCGTCACGTAGCCGAGATCGATCTTCTCCTGGCCTTCCGCCGGCGATTGCTGCACGGCGAAAACCAGCGAGGGAGAATACGTCATGCTCACAATCAGAATCCAGACGATAATCTTGCTGTACCATCGAGACATGATTCACCTCTGCTGTTTGAAGGAATTTGGCGTCGGACGATTGCCTACGCAGTTGAAAAAGACAGATACAGAATACACTCTCCATCGGCTCAGAGCAACCCCCTCTGTCGCACTAAAGCGAGGGGGGTGAAGCATCGGCGAGCGTCAACTCAACTTTTCGACCTTACGTTCGTCGTGGCGGTAATGCCACTTCCAGAAGACCGCCGCCGCCAGGGCGCCGAGACTGTAGCAGAGGACGTTATTCAGCGCTCTTGTCTGTGTCGTTCGATTGCTTCGCGAGGTGCTTTAACGGGAACTTGGCGGGAAACGGACCTCCGTCCAAAATCCGCTTGCGGTATAGATTCAACGCTTCGGCCAGATAAGGACCTACGTCGTACTGATCCGTTTCTATGATCGGGAAATTTGCGAGAGACCTCTGCCAGGCAAGAAATCCCTGCTCAAAAAGTTGTTTTGCACCAGGCCGGCCAGGATCGTTCGAGTCCTGTTGCCCCATCTGCAATTCCCGTCTTGCCTCATGCAGCAGCCGTCGGCCGTCCACCGTGCTCGGCAATTGCTCCATGCGACACCGCGATTTCCAATAGTCGAAATTCACGAGATCTATTGCTCTTCGCGTATGGGCAATCTGTTTATTTAATTTTTGGATATCCGCTGCGACGGCCAGTGCTTTATCCTGATTGGAGTCTGCCGCAATCATTCGGTTCAGTTCCTTGCGCAATCGCTTGGCTTCTTTTTTCAATTCGTCAAGTTTGTTGAAGCAGACTACTCTATCCCTGCCCATTGGTATATTGCGATCGCCATAAGCGTTCCATTGCCGCTCGGCCTCCGCCCACGCCTTGGCGGCAGCCTCGCCGAAAACCCCTTCCTGTTCAATTGAAATCGCGTGTTTGATTTGACACATCGCCGAGGAGCTGTAGAAGATCAACGGGGAGCGGGCGTTCTCTGGGTCGCTGGCATATTCCTTTTCCTGCAACGGTTGGGCCCGAAGCGACCATTGCCGGGCGACCAACCAATTGTCTGGTTTGCCATTCGGCCCCAAAACGTCTTTTCGTCGAATACCAGACAGTAGCGGGGTATGCAATTCCGTGTCGTCGGCAAACAATCGACGAAACTGCTCCGCATCGTCAGGAGAGCCTATTCCCCAGCCTGTAAGCCAGATCACACTGAACAGCATGGCGCCGCTCGAAGGGTTGTGCTTTGCCCCTGCAATCGAGACCAGAACGCCTTGTTTCTTCCACCAATACCGTTCTTGAATATCCTCGCAATCGGTAGCAGCATTGTAGCCAAGATTCCAAACGTGACGGCTCCAGGCACGAATGTTCTCTGGAGAAGCGTTCAATATCTCATCCAAAGCGACCGCGAGGAGAGTCCAGTCGGGAACCATACCGTTTGCTTCAGGGTTGCGGGGCAACACTTCCCGCATGAGGCGATCGAGGCGACCCGGCGTCGGTATGGTTGTTCCGTGGCGTTGGGGGCCATTCTCAACGCCGGCCGCATCGAAAGCATGGTATCTCTTGAAGATTTTTACTTTCGGCAGCGCCTGTTGTAGGTCAGCAATTCCTTGGTCGGTCGTTTTTGTCAGTGTTAGATCCAACGATTCCAGCTTATCGAGCAGCTTGATCCGCCGCAGCCCGGCGTCGGTGATCCGAAAACTACCGTCAAGCCGCAATTTCCTCAGGTCGGTCATGCCCGAGATGTGTGCGAGACCCGCGTCGGTGATCCGAGTGTATCGGAGATCGAGCCGCCGAAGCTGACTCAAGGTTTTTAGATGTTTCAGGCTTTCATCGGTGATTCCCTGTCCGCAGACGGCTAATGCCGTAATTTTCTCAAGCTTTCCGACATCCGCCAATATGGCATCGGAAGCCAAATCGCCAACCAGCACGACAGCCAATCGTTTCGGTTCATTTTCGTCTGATTCTACTCGAACTCCGGAGCATTTGAGTTTTTCGATTAGCTGCTCTCGATCCGTTACATGGCTGGATGGCGAATCGGTTTCAGCAACCACGGCATTCCAAGACGCACGAATAAATACCAGTGGCAAAGAAAGCACAATTGCTATCGCGATTCGCATGAGAATGTCTCCTCCAGAAGACAAAATGCCTTCTCCATGGAAGTGTTTAGCAAGAGACGCCGTTTGATTTGTTGCTCATCTATGCGCAACAAACAGATTTGTCGATCATAAAATGCGTTTTGTGAGCGACAAAGTGATTTGTCGATCATCGGTGAGCGTCAAAATACAGAGCGTCCCTCGGCAATGTTGAGAAGCTCCGGAAAGGCATAAATCGTGGACTTCCGCCCTTTAGCAGCCTGAATCTTTTTCAGTAACCCATTTGTATGGCATAACTTAAGTATACGAAAGAAGTGAAAAAACGTCGCGAGAAGCGAATAACTCATCCATGCGAAACCGCAAGCGGTGGGCAAGCCGTCGCCCCGCTCTTGACTCTCCTCTGCACTACCCACTATCCACTACCTACTATCCACTACCCCTCTACAGCAAGCTCTCCAACAACAGGCGCATCTTGCGCATCTCGGTAAGCTGGTCCACCTCGGGCGTCTGCTGGAGGTCGACGCACAGCGCCCGGTCGTAGCGGACCTTGTTCAACTGGTTGACCAACCGACCGTATTCCACGTCGCCTTGGCCGATGCGGACTTGAAGCTGGTCCTTGGTCGTATCGCGGAGCCGCACGTGATAGACGTGCTTCAACAACTGTTCGTAGTTCGCTCCGCCGTGCGGGCCGAAGATGTAATGGCTCGGATCAAGCGTGATGCCAAGCCCCTTGACGTTGTTGCATATAACCGCGGCGGTGTCCGGGTCTTCGGTCATCCGTCCGACCTCGGTCAGCAGGCCGACGCGGACCCCTTCCGGCGCCGCCAGCGAGACCATCTTCCGCAAGCGCTCGATCTCGGCGTTGAATGGGGTACCCAACTCGGCCGACCGGACCGTTACCGTCACCACCTTAATGGCCTTCGCCAACTGGCAACAGGCGGCGAACTGGCGGTAGTATTCGGGTTCGGGGGCCTCGACGTCGATGCTCAGCGCCACGGGCGTCAGACGGTGGGTCTGACGACAAAGCGCCACGGTGTGCTCGAGATCGGCCAGCACGGCCGAGGGTTGAATGTGCCCGCCGTCATGGTGAATCATGATCTCCACGGCGGTGTATTCCAATTCCACCAATTGCTGCATGGCGGTTTCCAGCGGCAGGTGGGCAAAACATCGGCAAGTGGCGGCAACAAACACGCGGCAACTCCTTGAGAGACGATTATTGTTCTGTAGCAGACGGATGGGTGACACTGGCGTCTCGCCAGTGCTGGCCGGAGTACAGACGGGACGCCAGTGCCACCCCGACACTATCGAAGTGTCAGGTCACTAGCTTACCTCCCACCCCCCTTCCTTTGCAACACCGCGCAGATTGCATCGCGGAAAAACGGGGTTACAATGGTCGCGTATCACATTGCTCAAAAGGGAAGGAGACAGCTATGGACCAGCCCCCCCAACCGGAAGGATTCTCGCAGCCGCCGCTACGGCCCGAGATTGTCCCCGAGCCGATTCACGCCCCGCCACGACGAAAATCGGGCTTCTTCGTTCGGCTGTTCTGGGCCGTCATACTCCTCGGACTGCTCGGCTCGGCCGCATTGAACCTATTGCTGTTTGCCGTGGTTGGATTTACCGGGTTTGGTTCTCTTCAAGATGGGAAGCAGGTGCGGGAAAAATACCATTCCCTAAACCGCCACGGTCGCGACAAAGTGGCCATCCTCTCGATCGAGGGAACGATCCTTAGCGGAGAGGGGTTTTTCAGGGAGCAAATCGAACATGCAAAACGGGACGCCGAAAAAGGAAACCTGAAAGCGATCGTCGTGCGGGTCAATTCGCCCGGCGGAACCATCACCGGCAGCGATTACATGCTCCACCACCTGCGGGAACTGGCCGAAACGGCGGACATTCCGCTGGTCGTAAGCATGGGCGGCATGGCGGCCAGCGGAGGATACTACGTCTCGATGTGCGTCGGCGATACGCCCCGCTCCATTTTCGCCGAGCCGACTACTTGGACCGGTTCGATAGGGGTGCTGATTCCCTGCTACAATTTCGCCGAGTTGATGGAGCGTTGGGGTATCCGCGACAACACCATTTCCAGCGGACCTCTGAAAACGATGGGCAGCTTCGCACGGAAAATGACGCCCGAGGAAAAGTTGGTCTTCCAAGCCCTGGTCGATGATAGCTTCAGCCAATTCAAGGTCGTCATCAAACAGGGGCGTCCCAAGTTCCGCGACAATCCGGCGGCGTTGAGCAAGATTACCACCGGACAAATTTTCACCGCCAACCAGGCCCTGGTGAACGGATTGGTCGACAAGATCGGGTTCGTCGAGGACGCCATCGATCGGGTAATCAGTTTGGCCGGTCTGAACAAGGAAAACGTCAAGGTGGTCAAATACAAAGCCCAGCCTAATCTGTCCGACGTCTTTTTCGGTCGGACGCGCGCCAAACCGTCGTTCGGCCTGGCCGCGATACTGGAATCGACAACTCCCCGAGCCTACTTTCTTTGCACCCGACTCCCCGCGTTTATCCGCAACGAAAATTGAGTCAAAGGCAAGGGATGCTTGACAACCATCCCTGCGACTGACAAAATAGTGCTTATCTGGGGAGGGTATTTAGCCCAACGGCAGGGCGGTTCCGCCCGGCTGGCGGAGTTGGCGTGCCGGCACTCATCGCTCCAATCCCATGTCGATCAGCATCGAACGGTTTCTCTGGCGCCTTGACGATAGCGGGCTGATGTCGGGCGAGGAGATCGCGGCTTTTCAGGAAAGTATCCCGCCCGACAATCGGCCGCGCAACGGCGAGGAATTGGGCCAAGCCCTGGTTGCCCGCAATAAGCTCACGGCTTTCCAAGCGGCGGCTATTTGTCGGGACGAAGCCGAGTGGCTTGTTCTCGGTGAGTACACCGTGCTGGACAAACTCGGCGAAGGGGGGATGGGCCTGGTGCTCAAGGCCCGGCATCGGCGCATGGATCGGCTGGTGGCGGTCAAGATACTCCCCCCCGACGCCATGCATTCCCCGGCGGCTGTGCAACGCTTCTACCGCGAAGTTCGCGCGGCCGCTCGCCTCTCGCATCCCAACATCGTGACCGCTTACGACGCCGGCGAACACCACCGGATGCACTACCTGGCGATGGAATACGTGGACGGCGAGGACTTGGCCGCCGTTGCCAAGCGGCTCGGGCCGTTGCCGGCGCAGCAAGCGGTGAACTACGTTTTGCAGGCGGCCGTGGGCTTGGAATACGCTCACCGGCGGGGCGTCGTCCACCGCGACATCAAGCCGGCCAATCTGTTGTTGGATCGACACGGCACGGTAAAAATCCTCGACATGGGACTGGCGAAAATCGTCGTGGGTCTTGGCGGCGATTCCGCCGCCGGGGCGCTGACCGGCACGGGCCAGGTGTTGGGTACGCTCGACTACCTGGCCCCCGAGCAGGCCGAGGATACACGGCTGGCCGACCATCGTAGCGACGTTTACAGTCTTGGCTGCACCCTTTTCCGGCTGCTCGCCGGCAGAGTCCTTTACGAAGGGGACACGGTGGTGCAGAAACTGCTCGCCCACCGTGAGCATCCCATTCCCTCGCTCCGCGAGGTCCGGCCGGACGTTTTGCCGGAGGTGGACGACATCTTCCGCAAGATGGTGGCCAAGCGGCCGGAAGACCGCTATCAGACGATGGGTGAAGTGATCGCCGCGCTGGGCGCCTCTTGCGCCGTCGGCAGCCCGGCGGCCGTCGCTGCCGTCGCTGCCGTCGTGGCGCCGGCCGGCGGTCCAGCGCCCCCGCCGTTAGGCGACATATCCGCGGCGGTTCCCCCGGGTGAGCCTGCAATGTCGGGCGGGGAAGAAACGACGTTTGCTCCGGCGGCCCTGCGTGACACCAGCGTGATCCTTCGCAAGAAGCGCGGCCGGGGTAAATCGAAGCAACAGTTCGGCCGGTTCGTGTCTATCGTCAGCGCCGCCGTGTGCGCACTGATCGTGGTCTTGGTCGGGTTTTCTCTCAACTGGGGCGAAGGGCCTCGCTCCGGCGACGTTGCCCGCCCCCGCGGCCGTGCCGGCCAATCTCGATCGGCCGCAAAACTTCCGGCGCGAAAAACACCCCCAGCCGCCGAGCGGCGTGCCCCCGCCCCCGCTCCGATCGCGGACGACGCCCGGAAACCGCCTGCCGCAATCGAAGCGGCGGCAAAACCCGAGACGCCCAAACCGGCACAACAACCGCCGGCCGCGACGGCGGCGAAGTCTCCGGAAGAGGAAGCGGCCGAAGCGGAACGACGAAAACGCCGGCAAGCCGAGGCGCAATACGTCGAGGCGATCGAGCCGGTCGAGGCCCTGGTGGCCGCCTGGGATTTTCAGGGCGCAGCCGCGGCGCTGGCGAAACTCCAGTTCCCCGACCGAGAGTATGCCGCCCGCGCGGCGGCCTGGAAAGGACCGATTCGGCGGCTGGTCGCCTTGAAGGCCGAGCTGATCGAGAAGCTCAACGCGGCCGATCCACCGCTGAAAAAGTCCGCCCTGATGCTCCGCGGAATCGGCGGAGAGGTGGATCGGGCCGACGCCGAGGGGATCGCCGCCACGCTGCCCACCGGAAAAACCGAGTTCCATCTCTGGCGGACATTGAGCGACAAATCGCGGCAAAAACTGTTGGCCCTTGCGATCGACCCGCGCAGCGGCGACGATCATCTGGCGGTGGGGCTGTTGGCCACCGTCTGCAAAGACGCCGTGGCGACGGCAAGGTACATCGAGCAGGCCCGCTTGCTGGGCGCGGACGTGGAGCCTGCCTTGACCCACCTGGCCAGGGTAACTTTTTCCCACGCGCAAGAACTCTTGGGAAACGGGGAGTTCGGCAAGGCCGACGCCGTGTTGGCAAATCTCGAAGAGAAGTATGGCGGCATCCGCTGGTTCAACGACAACCGGCAGGCGATCGACGCCGCACGGCAAAGGGCCAAGGCCGGCCTGGCCGAGATCGAGGCCGAAAAACTCTACGCCAAAGCGGTCGTCTTATTCACCCAACAAGAGCTTTTCGACCTGAAACCACTGATCGAGAAGCTCCAAACCGACTACGCGGCGACCGCCCCCGTGACCGACACTCACCGCGAGCCGGCGTTTACGGAAATGGAGAAGGCGGTCTTAAACCTGGGTAAGCGGGTAACCGTCCGGCTGGACGGCAAGGGGGACTACAAGAGTATCCAGGCGGCAATCGACTCGCTGCGCGGCAACTCGCTGATTGAAATCCAGGACAACGGACCGTATAGCGAGGAAATAAGAATTTCAGAAAAAATGGCAGGGTTTATTATCCGCGGCAAGAAAGGATGTTGGCCGATTATCATGTCCATCTCTAGAGAGCCTTGTAGCTTTGTTTCCTATGCGCCCCGCACAAGACTAGAGCGTCTTATCCTCTGCCCACGTGTTAAACTTCACGGTATACAGATGGGCTCATGTATTGTCGCAGGGATCAATGGTTATGGTTCATTGACGCTGCTCCAATGCGTTATCGTTGGGGGAGTCAGCTCAAGGGGCAACCTTATCGCCACGGATTCGCTGTTTTTTCCACATGCCCCAAACGATGGCTCACCATCTGTAACATCTGCAACATCAATTGGTTTACATCAGAACGCGAGGTTCCATAACGTTCTCTTCACCAAGGCTATCCTATTACCTGCCCAGTGTGAGTTGCGATCCTGCACTGTATACGGCGACTTGATACTTCGAGGGTCGCCTAACTCAATCGTCGATTGTATTATGCCGTCCGTTCGTGCTTCCGTGCGTGGCGCGGAGATCGACTATTGCAACGTCTACGGTCCGCATCCGGCTTTTCTGGATTATGCGAGGCCGGGGAAAGGTATTATCAGCGTGAACCCGATGTTCGTTAACCGAAAAAACTTCGATTACCGGCTGATGCCGGACAGCCCTTGCCGAAAGGCCGCCTCCGACGGCGGCGACCTCGGCTGCCGCTTTACACCCGAGATGATCGAGATTCTCAACGTGGCCTTCGAGCTTCGCAAACGGTTCATCATCAAATTTTAGCCTGTCGCCGCCAAGAACGGCACAGCCAAACCATGCTTCACATTCGCGTTACCAAGGGCGTCGACAAGGGTGAGCAGATCAAGACCCGGCAGGGGGTGGTGAGCGTCGGCCGCTCGCCGCGCTGCGACCTGGCGCTGGGCGACAATCGAGTCTCCCACGTCCACGGCGAGTTCCTGGTCGTCGGCCCGCGCTGCTTCTACCGCGACCTGCTCAGCCGCAACGGCTCGTTCGTCCGCAGCGGGGGCGAGACCTTTTGGCTCGGCCCGCTACAGTCCGAACGGGAAGTGAAAACCGACGACGAGATCATCGTGGGCAACACCACCGTCCTGGTCGAGGCGGTCCTGCCCGAGGGCATCCGCACGACGCAGCGCGGCGAAGACGATTTCGCCGCCACCAGGGCGGTGGACCTGAACCACCACGGGCGGCCGGAAGAACAGCCCTTGGCCACGGCCGAGATTGCCCAGTTCCAGGGGTTTCTCGATCTTCCGTCCCACGACGCGACCAGCGTGAACGAGACCAAGGCGGCCGTCTGCGACGCGCTGCTGAAGGTGTTTCCAGAGGCGGCTTGCGTGACGTTGATCGGATTGCTCCCCGGCGGCGGCGAGGAGTTGACGGCCGACCGCCTGGACATCGCAGGCGCGGTCTCGGCCAGCCAGAAGATCGACGAAGACCGCGCCGATCCGCGTTACAGTTTCCACGTCTTGGCCCAGAGCTACGCCGGGCGGGGGCTGGTTTATTACGGCAGCGGGGCGGCCATGCCCGACGCGCCGAGCGTCCGGCTGGGGTCGATGGATTCGTGCGTTTGCCTTCCGCTGTGGCAGGGTGGTGAGTTGAGCGGTTTTCTGTACGCCTACACGGTGGCCGGCCACGGCCGTCCCTTTACGCGTCGCGACGCCCAACTGTTTTGGCTGCTGGGCGGGGTTGCCTCGCTGTTGCTCAGCCGCGCGGCCGACGCGGAGCAGCGGAGCCGTTGGCGAGCGGCGGCGGCGGCGGGTGAGGCCGTCAGCGGCCTCTCGCACGACGCCCGACCCGTCCTCGATGCCCTGGGCAAGAACATGTTGGGCGTGGAAAAAAGCCTCCCCGCCGTTGCCCGCAACAACTCCTGGAAATTCGTCCAACAAGACTTGAAGTTCCTCCGCCGGATAACCCGGGACGCGATCCGCCGCGCGCGGACCGGCCGGGGCGACCTCCGCTCGCGAGAGGTCCGGCTTCGCCCGCTGGTCGACGAGGTCGTGGCGATGTGCCGGCGGTATTTCCTCGACTCCGTGCACCGCGACGACGTGACCTTCATAAACGCCTGCCACGAGTCGCACACGGCGACGATCGATCGGCAAGCGGCTCAACAGGCCCTGATCAATTGCATTAAGAACAGTCTGCGCCCCCTGCGCGAGGCCTGGGGCCACCGGCAAGACCGCTCGGGGACCATCAAAATCATCTCCTGCGACGATTTTCAGTCGCGGCAACGGTATTGCCTGCTGAGCGTTTGCGACGACGTTGGCGGCATCCCCCGGCAAGTGCTGGAACAACTTGGCCAACCGTTCGTCGCCGGCAAGGATCCCCGCGGACTGGGCTTGGGCGTGTACATCGTCTCCGACATCGTCGGCCGCATGGGCGGGCAGGTGAGAATCGCCACCTCCACCGAGCCGGCGGGCGGATTGCCGGCCGGAACGGTCGTCTCGTTCAGCCTGCCAAAGAACGACCAGGCCCGCAAACTGAGCAACGAAACGTCCCGACCGCGGCTGCTCGTGATTCGGGACTATCCCCGTTACCGGAAACGAATCGAAAAAGCCCTTTCCCCAGGAGACTGAACGATGGCAGATCAGCGAAAGACCATTTTGCACGGCGAGGACGTGTTGTCGTGGCGGGAGTACGTCAAGGCATTGTTCCGCGAGCGGCACAACGTGGAGTTAGCCAACGACTTCGACGTCGTGCTGACCCGGTTGGCCAAAGGGGGCGTGGACCTGCTGATCCTGGACCATCTCATGCCGGGCACCGAGCCGCACGACGATGCCGCGGCCGTGTGTGCCCATCTTCGGAAAAAATATCCCAAACTCCCGGTGATCATCTTCACCGGCGCATTGGCGGATTCACCTACCACCCGCGAGGAGTTGGAAAGGATGATCGGGGCGCCCGTGGTCTGCAAGGAAGATATTGACTCCGAGCCGAACGATCTCGTGAGTCGTGCAGAAGAGCATCTTCGATAGTAGAACCACATTTGGATTTGTTTTTTGGCTGATCCGGCGGGATTCTAAAGTTCTCCCCCACTGGTTGACGATAACGCTTGCGACGAATGTATCGGCCGCAAGGATTCTACGCATAGGGTAAATCTGGCGGCATGGGTAAAATGGAAGTTTTGGGGATGGAGGTGGCCCATGACGGGCTTGTTCAACCGGCGGCGCGGCCCGCGGATGTTGGTGCTTGGCCTTGGACTGCTGGCGGGCATTGGACTTACCGGCTGTCAGGTGGAGACCGGCGGCCAGACGTTGCCTAGTCCGTACTACATGTCTGACGACGTGCAGTACTTTCCGCCAGGACCGGAGTTTAAGCTCGCCAAGGAAGCGGCCGCCATGAAGGCGTACAATCAAGACCAGGCGCAGCAGGCGTTCAGACGCTGACCGCGCCGAAAAAGTCACGCCGAGCGCGGTTGGCCGACCGATCGCGTTGGGGGGGGCGGTGCCTTGCGTTGCTGGTGTCCAAGGCGTGGAATGCCGCCGCCGCGGTATCCCTTGGACGTCAGCAGCACAAGGATTTTTCTTGTTAAGTGGCCGACTGCACGTCGGTCTGTGTTGAAATTTCTTGTTTAGCGGCCGACGGTACGTCGGTCTGTGTTGGAATTTCCGCCAAGGGCCGCCGTGCCGGCGGCCGCTGAATCGTTAATCCATGTCCGACATCGCTCTTTCTCCCGCCGCCCAGCAGTGGATCAACGTCGTGCTGATCTGGATCGGATTCGGCACGTTGGCGGGTCTGCTGGCCACCGTGTTGTTTCCGCTTCGCCGTCCCGCCGGCCCGTTTTGGGCCGTGGTGCTGGGAATCTGCGGGAGCACCATCGGTCTGTTCGGCCTCGGTTGGCTGTTCCCCGACCGCGGGTTGAATCCCATCAGTCCGCTGGGTTTCCTGGCCGCCGCCATCGGCGCGTTCGTTCTGCTGATGATCTTCCGCCTTTGCCTGGCGGTGTTCGGAAAGCCGGAAAACAACGCGGAGTAGCGGCATTCTCCACGAAAGGCGTCTTGCGATTCGCCATTCTGTACATTAAAATGACATGGCGGCTTGCTCCCAAGGTCAGGAGGTCGAAGCATGATTACCGTTACTTTCACGGAATTGCGAAATCACGCCAAAAAATACTTCGACGCAGTCGATGACGGCGAAACGATTGCCGTATGCAGGCACGGGAAACCCGTTGCCTTGCTGGCGCCGATCGGCGATCATGCGATGGACCGCTGGAAACGCGCCAAGCCGTTGCGGATCAAGGGTGTGGAGCTAAGCAAAGCGATCCTCTCCCAGCGGCGGTCGGCCCGATAATGCGCATTGCCTTCGATACATCCGCGCTGGCCAAACGGTATATTGACGAATGCGGCACGGCGCGTGTCGTCGAGCTATGCGCGGACGCTCGAGAAATCGTGGTCAGCGTGCTTTGCGTACCGGAAATGATCTCGGGCTTGAACCGGTTGCGTCGCGAAGGGCTATTGTCGTCCCGCAAGTACGACGCCGTGAAAAATGAACTGGCCGGCGATCTGGTTCAAGCGACAATCGCACAGATCACTCTATCGGTAATTTCGCGCACGGTGGAGATTTTGGAAAGAACGGAGTTGCGCGCTCTCGATGCCGTTCACGTCGCATCCGCCTTGGACTGCGAGTGCGATTTGTTTGTATCGGCCGATGCCCGGCAGTGCAAGGCCGCTGGAAAGATGGGCTTAAACACTGAATGTATTGGATAGACCGCATGTCGGACGAACCACAAGACCTCATCGCACGGTTGCAAGAAAACGTCTCCCGGGTAGTCCTCGGCAAGAAGGACGTCGTGCGGCTGACCATCGTGGCGCTGCTGGCCGGCGAACACGTATTGTTGGAAGACGTGCCGGGGGTGGGCAAAACGCTGGTCGGAAAGGCCATCGCACGCAGCCTTGCCGGCACTTTCCACCGCATCCAGTTCACCCCCGACCTGTTGCCGGCCGACATCACCGGCAGCAGCATTTACAACGGCCAAAAACACGAGTTCACCTTTAGTCCCGGGCCGATCTTCGCCAACGTCGTGTTGGCCGACGAAATCAACCGGGCGACGCCCCGCACGCAAAGCGCACTGCTGGAGTCGATGAGCGAGTGTCAGGTTTCGGCCGACGGCGAGACCCATCAGTTGCCGCAGCCGTTCATGGTGATCGCCACGCAAAACCCCGTCGAGTTCGAGGGAACGTACCCCTTGCCCGAGAGCCAACTCGACCGCTTCCTGCTCCGCATTCCGTTGGGCTATCCCGAACGCGAGGTGGAGATGCGGGTCCTGACGACGCACCGCGAAGGAGAGCCGGTCGACTCGCTGGCCCCAGCGCTCGACTGCCGGCAAGTCGCCGCGCTGCAAGCTGTCGTCCGAAAGGTCGAAGTCGAGGATTCAATAAACGAGTATCTGTTGGACATCGTCCAAGCCACGCGGGCCTGCGATGAGTTGCGCGTCGGCGTCAGCACACGGGGAACTTTGGCTCTGTATCGAGCGGCGCAGGCGGCCGCGCTGGTCGACGGCCGGACGTTCGTCGTGCCCGACGACGTTAAGCGGCTGGCGATACCCGTGATGGCCCATCGGGTGATACCCAAGGGCCATCTACACGGCGGTCAGCGCGAGGCGGTCGAATCGTTGATCGAACGGCTGGTGGAAGAAACGCCCGTGCCGGGATAGGCCCTAGAATGCGTGGCGAGCGAGGTTGTCCCATGTTGACAATTGCCGCCAAAGTTATACATAGTTAGTCGTCGGACTAAATTTAGTCATTTGTGTGACTGGAACGAATTATGCACCCCCCACAGAAGCCAGGCCCTCTTCGTCTGAAGATCGTATTGGCAAACCCCTTTCGCCCTGGTGCCGGTCATCTCCCCCCCTATCTTGCTGGCAGGAAAGGTGAGTCCGAGGAGTTCCGGCGGCTGTTAAAGCAAGACGTAATTTTGGAGAACATGGTGATTACCGGTCTGCGAGGGGTAGGTAAGACGGTACTGCTCGACACGTTTCATCCCGAGGCGATTCAGACTGGTTGGGGGTGGGTGGGTGACAATATCTCGGAGTCGTCGTCTGCCAGTGAGGAGCGGTTGGCAATAAGGTTGATGACGGATTTGGCAGTGGTCACTTCATCCATCGTGATAAAGAAGCAGGAGCTTGTGGGCATCGGCTTTCGGCCCGAGAAGCGTCACGTCCAGCAAACGTATGACTTCGAAATGATGCTTGATTTGTTTCAGAAAACTCCCGGCTTGGTCTCCGATAAGCTCAAGCGCGTTCTGGAGTGCGCATGGCAATGCATGCAACACCAATCCCGACGAGGTTTGGTCTTTGCGTACGATGAAGCTCAGAACCTTTCGGACCATGCGATCAGGAACGAATATCCATTATCGCTCTTATTGGATGTGTTTCAGTCGATCCAGAAGAAGGGCATTCCTTTCTTGCTGGTCTTGGCCGGTTTGCCGACATTGTTTGCAAAATTGGTCGCGGCAAGAACATTTTCCGAACGGATGTTTCGCGTGATATTTCTCGACAGGCTTGATGAGTCTGATAGTAGCGCCGCTATTTTGGAACCGATCCGAAGCGGGTCGTTGTCTGTTAACCACTGGGCTAAGCCGTGGGAGGCGCTGGCTCCCGCTATCGTGCGTACAAGCGGCGGCTATCCCTACTTCATTCAGTTTATCTGTCGGGAAATGTTCGATATGGTATGTCAGGCGGTCGAGAATGATGTATTCCAGGTGTCTATTCCCATTGATGCCATTCTGCGAAAACTGGACACCGATTTTTACGCCGGCCGTTGGGCACGGACAACCGATCGCCAGCGAGAATTGCTTACCGTCATTGCACATCTCGATTCCGCCGAGGATGAGTTCACGGTTCAGAAAATCGTGGAAAAATCGAGACAGTTGCTGGCCAAGCCGTTCCGCGCCAGCCACGTGAGTCAGATGCTCGGCACGCTCGGCGATGCCGGAATAGTGTACAAAAACCGACACGGAAAATATTCATTTGCCGTGCCGTTGCTGGGACGATTTATTCTACGTCAACAGCACTATGAGTAGGCCAAGAGCAGGTGCGCCTTAGTCTCATGTTCCGACCTCAAACCACCATCTGCCGCGAGGGTTGGTATTACCTGGTGATCGCGGCCCTCGTTCTGGGCGGCGCGATGCTCAAAGAGGTCAACCTGCTCTTGATCCTGGCCGGGATGCTGCTCGGACCCATGCTGCTGAATTGGCGTGCCGTCGGCCTCGCCCTGCGGGGGCTGAAGATCGAACGCCAGTTGCCGCTTCACGTCGGCGCGGGCGATCCGCTGGCGGTCGGACTGAATCTGACCAACACACGGCGACGGCTGGGAAGTTGGGCGATCACAGCCGAAGAGCAAATCCAACGCGAGGCGGACACCCAGCGCGGCCGACGCCCGACGACCTTGCGACCCAGCGTGCTGTTTACCTACGTCCGCGCCGGCCAATGGAGAAAGGGCGGCTATCGCGGCCGGCTGGACCGCCGCGGCCGTTATCGCTTTGGGCCGATCCGGCTCTCCACGCGGTTTCCCTTCGGTTTATTTTCCAAGACGATCACCGTGGGTCGGCCGGAGACGCTGATCGTGTTGCCTCGGCTGGGCCGGCTCACCGAGGGGTGGACCGCGCGGCGGATGGAGGCCTTCGCCGGCGCCGACCGCCGCCGCAATCGACCGGGACTCGAAGGCGATTTCTACGGCGTTCGCCAATGGCGTGCCGGAGACGGAAAACGGCTGATCCATTGGCGCAGCTCGGCGCGGACCGGCGAATTGACGGTGCGCCAATTCGAGCGGCCGCGGAGCCGCGACGTGGCCGTTGTGCTCGATCTTTGGCAACCCGATCCGTCGGCCGCCGAACATCTCGAAACCGTGGAGCTGGCGGTCGGTTTCGCCGCCACGGTGTTGACCGACCTGTGCCGCAAAGGCGGCAGCAACGTTTACCTGACGTTGGCCGACGACGAGCCGGATTGCATCGGCGGGCCGGCCTCGCCCGCCACGTTGCAAAACTTGATGGAACGGCTCGCGCTGATCGAGGCGCGGGCGGAGGACGCGTTGCCGGAGTTGTTGGCCCACACCCTGCGGCGGATCGCTTCGGACACGGAAGTGGTGTTGGTCGGCACGCGCCCGGTCGATTTGGCCGATGCCTCGCGGCTGGCCTTGTTGTGGTCCGATCCCGTGCTGCGCGAACGCGCGCAACGCATCCGATGCATCGATGCTTCGAGCAAACGACTGGCGGAGTTTTTTCAAGCGGAATAGGTTTACAATAACGACTGTCGAAGGCATGTTTAGCGGCCTGTTGAAAAAGGGTGCCACTGCTGGCTTGTCCAGCAGTGCATGGAGGAAACTACCGGAAAAACACTGCTGGACAAGCCAGCAGTGGCACCCAAGCTCCCAAAATCCGACTTTTTCAACGGGCTGTTAGCGGCCGCTAAACGGAACCCGCCATGTACCTCGAGCGCCTACTGCAAATCAACATGGCCACGCTGGCGGCCCTCGGGGCGCTGCTGCTGGGAATGGGCCAACGGAGCGTGGGAGCGCCGTTGTTGGTGATGGCGGCGGCCGCCACCTCCGTCTGGTTGACCGACGTTACCCAGCGGTTCAGCCTCGGCCGATGGACCTCGAATGTGTTGATGCTGCTGGGCGCCGTGTATTCGCTTCACGATTTTTTCCCGCTGGGAAACGAATTGCAGGCCCTCGGTTTCGCCCGGCTCCTGGTTTGCCTCCAAATCATTCTCCTCTTCCAACGCAAAAACGAGCGGACTTACTGGTTGTTGGTCATACTCAGCCTGTTGCAGGTGGTGGTCGCCACGCTGTTCAGCCAAGGCATAATGTTCGGTGTGCTGTTGGTGGTTTACATGCTGTTGGGGTTCTCGGCGATGGCGCTCTTGTCGCTGCACCGACAGTGCGAACGCCATCGACCGGAAACCGAGGGATTGGGAGACGGAAGACGGGGGGTGGGATTCGTCGGCCAGTCGGGCGGCGGTGGACAGTCAGCCGTCGGCGCCGATCTGTTCGGCCGGCTGGGGAAAATGGGACTCTACACGCTCGGCCTGACGCTGGTGCTGTTCTTCGCCCTGCCGCGGTTCGGGCAGGTCGCCTGGCGCAGCGCCGTCGTCCATCCACAGCCCATGGTCGGATTCACCGACGAGGTCAAGCTCGGCGAACTGGGCCGGATCATCGAAAGCCGCGAAGAGGTAATGCGGGTGCGGTTCTTCCGAGATTCCGACGACGTTTCGCGGCCGCTCTATGGCGAGGTTTATCTGCAAGGCGCGGTGATGATGACCTACGAGCGCGGTAAGTGGCGCGTGGGGCAACCGTCCCGAGGCTTCGGCACCGAGCCGCTGTTGCGTCCCCGTTCCTTGCCGCTCGGCGGCGTCGTGCGGCAGAAAATCAGCATCGAAGGGATGGACCGCCGCGAATTGTTCTTCGTCTCGCCATACGTGGCCCTGAAAGACAATCATAATATTACCGTCGATTTCGCCAGAAAACGGCTGCTTCGAACCGGCTATCTGCGCGCGCGGCAGTTCCGATACACGCTGGGGACGACGGCCATCGTCGGTGGAGTGCAGAGGCCGCTGACGCCGTGCCTCGAAAAAGATTTGATCCAAGGCGCGAAGGCCATGCCGTCGGGCGAGGGGACCTGGAGCCTGCCCGACCTCAGGGCCTTGGCCGATAAATGGATCGCCGAGTCGGGATTGCCAAGGGAGGATCGGCTCGGCCGCGCCCGCTATCTGGAGCGGAAACTCGCCGCCTCGGGCCAATTCACTTACAGCCTAGACCGTCAGAATCGTGATCCGGAAATCGATCCGATCGAAGACTTCGTCACCAAACACCCGCGGGGGCATTGCGAATACTTCGCCACCGCGCTTGTGCTTATGCTCCGCAGTCAGGGGATTCCGGCCCGATTGATCTCCGGCTTCAAGTGCGACCAGTGGGACGCCGTCGGCAAATATTACCTGGTCCGCCAACTGCACGCCCACACCTGGGTCGAGGCGTATCTCCGTCCCCATCAACTTCCGCCCAAGTTGATTCACGGCAACCTTTACTGGCTCCGCGAGTGGACGCAAAACGGCGGTTGGCTGCGGCTCGACCCCACGCCCGCCGGGGCAAGCGAAGTTCACAAAGGCTGGCTCTCTCCACTACGTAGCGGCGCCGATTGGCTGGAGTCCATTTGGTCGAACTACGTGGTGGAACTGGACTGCCAGCGCCAGCGGGACGCCATCTACAAACCAATCGCCGAGGCGGCCAAGCGAGCATGGCGGGCAGTCGCCGATCCAAGCCGTTGGCGGGCGATCTTCAACTCCGTCTCCGTCGCACTATACCTGGACCATCTCGGCCGCGAGGTCCGCTGGGTGCTGCTCGGTCTGCTCGGCTTGACGTTGGCGGCGGTTCTGGCCGGAGGCGGCTGGACGTTGTGGCGATTGGTTCGGCGTCTCCATGCCGCTTGGACGGGCAACAACGCCGCGCGTACACGCCGACGGCGCGTCCAAATCGAGTTCTACCGCCGTTTCGAGACGCTCATGGCGCGACGGGGGATCGTCCGCGCCCCGGGCCAGACCCAACGCGAGTTCGCCGCCACCGCCGGAGCGGAATTGGCCGCAATCGCCGGAGAGAAACGCCTGGAGCCGTTGCCGGCCGTGGTCGTCGAGGCGTTTTACCGCATCCGTTTCGGCCGCAGGCCCCTGGACAACTCGCAGACCCAGGCGGTAGAACATGCGATGGCTGAACTGACGACAATCCGTCGAGTGAAGGTTCAAGGTTCAAGGTTCAAGGTACAAAAACCACTACTCGATAGTGACAACGCTCCAACCCTTGGTGATTGAACCTTGTACCTTGAACCGTAACCGTTCACGGGGCGATCGTCATCCAGAGCGCAGCGAAGGTTCTCACCCGCAGCACACCTTCATCCGAGATCCTTCGCTGCGCTCAGGATGACAGATACCCTACTGGCCTGTGAACGGTTACCCTTGAACCTTGTACCTTGAACCTTGAACCTTGAACCTTAATCCCTCCCGGGACAACAAAAGTCGCCTCCCACAAATCACTGAGGACCAACGCATGAAAATCGGACTAGTCGGCTATCAAGGCTCGGGCAAGAGCACGTTGTTCCATTGGCTTACCGGCGTTGCGCCCGATCCGGCGCTGGCCCACACCGGCCAGAGCGCGATGGCCGTGATACCCGAGCCGCGCGTCGAGCGGCTTTGCGGCGTCTACCATCCGAAGAAAGTCACCCGGGCCGCATTGGAGTTGGTCGATACGCCGGGCATGAGCCGGACCCACGAAGGCAACGCCGCCCGGCTGGCGATGATCCGCGAGGCCGGTTGTCTGGTGCTGGTGGCCGCGGCCTTCGATGACAGCGACACTCTGGCCGATCTCCGCTCCTTCGACGAAGACCTCCTGTTGGCCGACATGGAGATCGTCGGCAATCGAATCCAGCGAGTGGAGGAATCGCTCGCTAAACCTCTGCCGCGGCCGGAACATCTGCAATTGGAACACGAACACGCGACGCTGAAGGTCGTGTTGGAGGTGATAGAGTCGGGCCGTCCGCTGCGCGAGTCGCACATGACCGAGGAGCAGCAGAAAGTCACCCGCGCGTTCCGCCTGCTCAGCGAAAAGCCGCGGCTGTTGATCGTCAACACGGCCGACGACGAATCGGAGCCGGAGCGGTTCACGTCGTTGTCCACGCCCGAGGCGACGATCTTGGCCGTCCCCGCCGGGCTGGAGCTGGAACTGTCGAAGATGAGCGCGGAGGATCGCACCGAGTTCGAGCGCGAAATGGGCCTCGTGGCCACCGACCGCGATCATCTGATCCGCACGCTGACGAACGTCTCCGGGCAGATGATCTTCTTTACCGCCGGCGACAAGGAGGTCCGCACGTGGCTGTTGCGGAAAGGCGGGACCGCTCTCGAAGCAGCCGACAACATCCACTCCGACTTGGCGCGAGGCTTCATCCGCGCCGAGGTGATGACCGTCGCCGACCTGATCCGCGTCGGCAGCGAGCGTGATATCAAGGCCCAGCACCTCATGCGCCAGGAGCCGAAGGATTACGTCATCCAGGACGACGACATCGTGTTCGTTCGGTTCAGCGTGTAGGAAGGTCCGAAATCTAGTCCGTAGGTTATGCTTTAGCATAACGAACCGAACAAACGCCCAAATGTACGGAACTCACTCCATCCGGGACAGCAATATACCCGCAAACCGTTTTGCCGCGGCAACCACTTCCTGGACTTCTTCGGCTTCAATCTCGCGCCATTCATCGGGATAACGCATTGCCACCGCGTGTTCCGTGAGCAGGTCGGCCGAACTTTCAAGCCCCGATAAGTCGGGGGCGGCGGGGAGTGCAAGCTGAACCAACCGTCGAAGGTCGTGCGTCCGTGGGGCTTCAATGCCGCGCATGGTCAAGAACGCTTTCAGCAGTTTCTCGACGTACTGCTGACAATGAAAGGCGATGCTTTCGGGAGGGCTGTCGGCGTTCCCCATTAGCACCTCGATGGTGCTCCAATCGGCGTTCGCTCTAGCCAGCCACTGCCGCACCGATTCCCGCGTCTCGTCGTTCATAGACGACCCTCCCGTACTTCTCGGCGAAATAGACCACGTGATTGACCACGTTCCGTCGCCGGCGATATTCCTCTGGCGTCTTCCAGAACACGTCGAAGGCAGCGGGGAAATCGGCCAACAACGGGCGAATCACGGGAAAACGGCCTCGTACCGGCAATTCCGTTTCCGCAACCACCAGCAGATCGACGTCGCTGTCTTCGCGCGCTTCCCCACTGGCATAACTGCCGAAGAGAATGATTTTCTCCGGATCAAGCCGCTCGACGATCCGATTGACGATGTCGTTGAGTTGTTCCCGGCTAATCATGGCTCGACGCTCCACCTCTTAGCCTATGCGGTTGTCGGCCACCCGTCAATATGGTGCATTCCAGTAGTCCGTAGGAGTTCGTAGGTTATGCTTCAGCATAATGAACCGATCACCCGCCTGAATGTTATGCTGAAGCATAACCTACGGGCTGTAGCCTGCCCGCTACACGTCGAGAAAAATGCTTAACTGCTGATTTGCCCCGGCCGGCGGACGAACGCCTCCATGGCGTAATACTCGGGCAGGCCGACGCGGTTGTAGAGATCGGCCGTGCGGCTGTTGCGGTCCTCGGCACGCTCCCAGAACTCGCGGGGATCGTCCGGGCCGGGGAACAACGCCGTGTCCTTCTGCGACTGATGACGGAAGATGGCCGTCCGTTTGCGCTTGATGTCTTCCGGGCTTAAGGGGACGGCGATGTCGATCTGGTGCAGCGGCCATTCCTGCCACGCCCCGCGATAGAGCAACACCTCCGGCTCCATCCCGTCGATCGCCCGGAATATCGCCTGGGCGCAAAGCCGGTGCGTGCCGTGCGGATCGGACAAATCGCCGGCGACGTAAACCTGGTCCGGCTCGATCCGTTCGATCAACTCGCGGATGCGGCCGACGTCTTCCTCGGTGATCGGGCGTTTGGCGATAGTGCCGGTCTGATAGAAGGGCAGGTCGAGAAAGTGCAGGTTTTCCTCCTTGCAGCCGCAGACCCCGGCGGCGTCCTTCGCCTCGCTCCAGCGGATCAGCGTCTTGATGCGCAGCACTTCCGGCTGATCCGGATCACCGGCCCCCTTGGTGCTCAGCGATTTCGCTATAGCGGCTTCCAGGCCCGGGGTTTTCTCCACGTCGATGTCGAAACTCCGGTTGATCTCGGCCATCAGATCGGCGATGCGTCGGGCGTCGTGGTCGAAGACGGCGATGTTGCCGCTGGTCATGTAGGCCACGTGTACGTCGTGCCCGTCATCGACCAGCCGGATCAGCGTTCCGCCCATGCTGATAACGTCGTCGTCCGGGTGGGGGCTGAAGCAGAGTATCCGCCGCGGCTGCCGGCCGCCGGGGTGATACTCGATCGTTTCCAACATCCACTTGAAGACGCGATGGGCCAGCTTGGCCGAGGGGCCGTGATGGCGGAGTAATTGGTGGAGGTTGTGGTGGCGGAAGTCGTCGCCGTCGAGTTTCAGCAGGGCCTTTTCCGTCTGGCCGCAAAGCCACAGCACCGCGCGCTTGATGAGCGCGTCGGTCCATTCGACGTTGCCCAACACCCAGGGCGTGGCCAGGCCGGTCAGCTCGGCGGACGAGGCGTCGTCCAGAATGAACGAGGCGTCCCGATGTTCGCGGAGGAAGCTGGCCGGCACACGGTCGGTCATCGGCCCCTCGACCGCCTCGCAAATGATGTGGGCTTTGTGTTCGCCGAATGCCAGCAGGATGATCTGCCGCGCCTCGAAGATCGTGGCGATGCCCATTGTCAACGCCTGGGCGGGCACGTTGTCCTCGTGGAAAAAGTCGCCGGCCGCGTCCTTCCGCGTCACCGGATCGAGCGTTACCAGCCGGGTGCGGCTGTTGCGGACGGCGAACGGCTCGTTGAAGGCGATGTGGCCGTCGCGTCCGATGCCCAACAGCAGCACGTCGATCCCCCCGGCCCGGCGAATTTTCTCTTCATACCGCCGGCAATGCTCCTCGATCGCCTCCGGCGGCGTGGCGCCGTCGAGAAGGTGGATGTTCTCGCGCGGAATGTTCACGTGGTCGAAGAACGTCTCGAACATCCAGCGGTGGTAGCTTTGCAGCCGATCGGCCCGCAGTCCGTAGTATTCGTCCAGGTTGAAAGTGACGACGCGGGAGAAGTCCAGCCCTTCCTCGCGGTGCATGCGGATCAACTCGCGGTAGATGCCCACCGGAGTCGAGCCGGTGGGCAGCCCGAGAACGGCGTCGTGGCCGAACGAGTTGCGCTCGCGGATTGTGTTGGCGATGATCCGGGCGACGTGGCGGGAAACGTCATCGTTCTGCTCGAACCAGTAACAAGGGATTTGCGTGGCGGGAATCAGATGGGCGGTGTGGTTCATTCTTGCTGAATTGTTGCCGACTTGCTTTTTACTCATTCATCAATACTATTCGGTCGGCTGAGGCGCGTCAATTGGGGAGTCAAATTTGGGTGGCACGTCCCTGAGAACGTGTTTTGAAAATGATTATGAGGCTATGGAGGGTGCCACTGCTGGCGTGTCCAGCAGTGTTTTCACGGGACATTTGCACCTGCACTGCTGGGCAAGCCAGCAGTGGCACCCATTTTCAAAACACGTTCTTAGTCTATTATTCTCGCGGCGGTTTCGCACAACTGCGCCGCTTCCGCGGTCGTGGGGGCCTCGGCGATCGCACGGACGATCGGCTCCGTGTTGCTGCCGCGGACCAACAGCCACCGGTCCGGCCAGTCGAGCCGCAGGCCGTCGAGCCGGTCGGCGGCCGCGTCGAAAAAATGCCTTTCCAGCGCGTCGAGCGCTGCGGGCAGCTTTTCTGGCGGAAGGGAGATTTTTGTCTTCACAATCTCGTAGCGCGGCAACTCGTCGGCCAGTTGACCGATCGGCGTCTCTCGCGCGGCCATCGCGTCCAGCAACAACGCCATGCCGACGAAGCTGTCGCGGACGTAGCCCACGCGCGGGTCGATCGGTCCGCCGTTCCCCTCGCCGCCGAAGACTGCCCCCTGGGCGATCATCGCGTCGGCCACGTTTGCCTCGCCCACGGCCGAACGGAAATACGGCACTCCGTACCGCTGGGCAATGTCTTGCGACATCCGGCTGCTGGCGCAGTTGGCCACTACCGGTCCCTTTTGCCGCCGCAGCACGTGATCGACGCACATCGCCAGCGTATACTCCTCACCCAGGTAGCGGCCCGAGTGGTCGATAACCGCCAAACGGTCGGCGTCGGGATCCTGGCAGAAGCCGATCTCCGCTTCGTGTTTGGTTACGCTTATCAACACTCCGGCGAGGTTTTCGGCGGTCGGCTCGGCCGAGTGGGCAAACCGGCCGTTGGGCTGCTCGCCCAACAGCGTGACCCGGCAGCCAAGCTCGTCGAGCAGCCGTCGCCCCAAAATGCCGCCGGCGCCGTGGTTGCTGTCCAACACGACACGGAACCGGCGGCCGCGTATCCGATCGGCGTCGACGGTTTCCAGGACCGCCCGCAAATGGTCGGTAATCGTGTCGTCGCAACGGTGGAATTCTCCGATCCGGTCGTGGGTTGTCCATTCCGGCCGGCCCTCGCGGTATCGTTCCAGGACTTTTTTGCCCGGCCCGGCGGAGATTACCCGTCCCTCGGCGGAAAACAGTTTCAGCCCGTTGTACGGCGGCGGGTTATGGCTGGCGGTGATCTGCACGGCCCCGGCCGCTTTGTGGCGTCGCAGCAGTACGCCGGCGGTTGGCGTGGCCACTATGCCCGCGTCGATGGTCGTCCGTCCCACCGCTTGCAGGCCGACGTGGACCGCCGAGGCGAGCATGAACCCCGAGGGCCGGCTGTCGCGTCCGACGAGAATCTCACCCGGCGGCGCTTCGGCCGCGAAGGCTATCGCGTATCGCGCGGCCACCTCGGGTGTGAGCGTCTCGCCCACGATCCCCCGCAGTCCGGAAACGGTGATGATCGGTTCGGTCAAGGCCGGTCTCCGTGCTAAAGAAGCTTTGCAAGTTGATCTGGAGAAACGCGCGGGTGGCCCAGCGGGGGTGTGGAGCCCGGGGTTTCGGGGGGTGGGGGCCAAACGGGGCCACCCCCCCCGGGGGCCCCCCCCCCC
>JAUWNG010000158.1 GCA_030612765.1 Planctomycetota bacterium | reverse complement strand
CCATGCCGCCCATGCCACCCCCCATGCCGCCCATGCCACCCATCATTCCACCCATGCCGCCCATCATTCCACCCATCATCGGCGGGGGAATCGGCAACACAAGGTCGGCCACGGGATAGACCTTAGTGGACAGTCGGGTCTCGGCCTCCTCGGGCGTGGTGATCAGCAACACTTCGTCTTGGATCATGTAGGTCAGACCTAACTCGCGCAGCATCAGCCGCAGGGCCGAACGTAGACTAACACCCTTAAGATTTTTGGTGACCGGGGTATCGGTACCGATGCCCACGTCTCCCAAGGCCCTGGAGTCAATCTGGATTTCGATTTTATGCATGTCCTTCAAGTAGTCGATCACGTCCTGCAACGGCGTTTCGATGAACTCAAGTTGCGTCGTCGATTTCAGGGCGTCGTCGATTTTCTTTTCGGCGGTCCCCCGCTTTGCCAGGTCCACCGCGCTATACCTATCCTTGCGGCGGGACGTGAGTTGTTGCCAGACCTCGGCGTCCGGATAAACGATCGGCGGCTCGTCGGGAAACGGAACGCCGGATTTCTCAACCTGATAGAGCACGTCCACGACGGCCTTTTGCCGGGCAAGACGCAACTCCATGAAATCGTTGTAATAACCGACTTGGCGGGCATGAAGCTCGGCCAGCACCGGGGCCGTGGCGTTGGGGGCGAGCTTCATCGCTTCGACCGCCGCTACCTCTTCCGCGTAGCGATAACGGCCTTCTTCCATCAGCGAATTGAACTGCTCCATCAACTGGTGGACCTTCTCCTGGTCGCGCATCAAATTTTTGCTCACCAACAACCGCTCCCTGGCGGCGGCGACGTTCTCCTGACGTTGCTGCCGCGAGTATTCGACGTCGATCTTGCGCCGCGCCGCTTCGCGCAACGCCGCTTGAAGCACGTCGACGAATTGGTCGCGGGCGTCGGGGGCCAACGCCGCGGTTTGCCGGACCTCCTGCAAGCGGAGTTTCAATTGCTCGATGGCCGCGTTGGGGTCGGTATCCATTATCGAGCGGGCCTGATTCAGTGTGTTCCGCACTTCGGTTTTGATCACCTGAGCGATTACCCGGCGATCGTGCTGGAATGCTTCGGCCAACACACCCGCGGGCGGTTCCCGCAACTCGGGACCAACCAGGTTCAGGTCGCCCGGGCCTCCGGCCGGCGCTGCCTTGGGCGCCGTCGGCGCGGGAACGGCCTCCACGGCGCCGCCCTGGCGCCGCTTGGCCAACGCGCCGCGGACCGCCAGTGCGTTGGCGTCATTCGGATCGCGTCGCAGGGCCTCGGAAACCAGCCGATCGGCACCGTCGAGGTTGTCCGCCGCCAGCGCCTCGCGGGCCAAACGCGTCAATCCTCGCACTCCCGCACCGACCGCCTGACGGGCCTCGACTAGACTCGCCGAACCGACCAGCGGCAAAGATACGCCGCCGTCGAACCTCGCCATTTCGACCAATGTGACTAAATAATGGTTGTTGTCGTCGGAGGGGATGCGCGGCACGTCGAAGGCAAACTTTTCCTGCCCCGCCGCGCCGTCGGCCGCCACTTCAACCTTCAGCGGCTCCTTGCCCTTGAGCGTCCCAATCACGATCGTCTCCCGATCGCTCCGCAACGGCGGCAATCGCTTGGGGAATACTTCGCCCATGCCGGCCGGCCAAGTGACGGAAGTCGGCCACAGCACGGCCGCGTCGGCCGCCGCGGCCAGCTTCCGCCCCGCCGCTTCGCCGGACATCGATTCGGCGTCGGGGATCAGAGCGCCGCCGCTTTGGACCGCCAGCGCGCCGAGCAATCGAGGGTCGGGACGCAAACCGACGGCAAAACTATTAAATGGTATACGGGCATCGGCCAACCTCGTGGCCAGCTTCGCAAACTCGTCCACTCCCAGCAGGTTGGCGGCGCTGCGACCGTCGCCGATGTAAACCGCCGCCCGCGCATTCTTTGAATCGCCGGTAAAGCTGTCCACGGCCGCGTCAACAGCCTTCTGCATATCGGTGGCCCCCAGCGGGACTCGTGCGTCGAGCGCGGAGAGGGCATCGGTCATCTCTCGGCCGCCGGGCGCAACGAATGTCTCGGTCAGCGGAACGGCGTTCAGATCGACGGCCATCAAGCGGACGCGGTCGCCGGCGCCGAGTCCCGCCAAGAATCCCTTCAACGCCTCCAACGCCTTAGCGCGGAATTCTCCCGTTTGGCTGGCGGAAGTGTTGAACAAGACGACGATGTCGCGCGGGCCTGCCGCCGGCGCCACTCCCTCGGGCTTCATACTAAGCGCGAAGTAGTCGCCGCCGTCGGGCACCGAGAAAGTTTCCACCCCGACGGTGATTGAGTTAGGCGCCGCTGCGGTCGCGGGTTTATCGGCCAGCACGAAAAAGGCTGCCATCGCCAGCGGTAAGACGACCAATCTAACAAGAATTTTTTTGGACATGGTTTGACTGCTCCGGCAAATCGAATGTAACGCGGACCCACAAGGAGGCGGTGTTCCGAAACACCTCCCGGGTACGCAGAGATTTCCCATTTCAACTAAGCGAAAGACTCGACTACAGTTATTCTACTCGACTGGAGAGCGTTTTGCCAACCAGAAACTATTTCCCACTAGGATAGAATAGCCCATACTGCAAACCCGGTGCCGATAATCCGCCGACGAGGCAAGCGGAGCAATACCCCCCTCGCGGTGGAGAGGGATATGTTGACCGGCCGCCGGCAACCAATTCCATAAGTATTTTCCAGACAAATACTTACCTACCCCACCTTTCAATCACTCTTTTTCCGTTGAATCCGGGACATGCTTGCAAACGCCGGCCATGCAACCGAATCGACGCGATACCCACCCAATATGGTGTTCCGGTCAATTCGCCGCAAGATGTAGCGAAACGACGTATTGGAATCGACCGACAGTGTGCCACTGCTTCATAGAAGCAGTGCCGAGCGTAATCCATTGCCCCAGCACTGCTTGTTCCAAGCAGTGGCACGCCGTGGTGAAAAATGCGGGCTAACCCGAGTTCGCCTGGCGATCCCAATTATTTGATATATCATAGCGGGATTGCGTAAGCGGTCGCAACGGGCTTGCCGTGTACGGAAAACCGTTCTTTCAGGTGGCTTGTCGCATTGCCGCCCCTCTCTTTTTCAACATCCTGGCGGGATCGTGTGAGACACCAGCGGGAACCGAACTTCCGGAAGTATTAATTATCAACTTGACCGAAATATCAAGGGTGTTACAATGAACGCCACTCCTGCCGGATTGATTGAGACGATGGGGCAACGTAACTTCACGACAATGTAGCGGGCATCGATGACGAACCGAAATATACCTGCGGTGGATATTCTGGATATCGTTGGAATCGCATGAGTGGCGAGGAGTTTTGATATGTCAAACTTTCGCTTCAAAACCTCCGACGTTCGAGACAACGATCCGATTGCCGGAAACGAGACCCTTTCCAGGCGGGTTTACGTCGCGTTGCACGACGAGATACTCACCGGAGAAATGCCCCCGGGAACGCGATTGGTCCGACGCGCGTTGAGCAAACGGCTCGGCGTCAGTCCGATTCCGGTCGCCGAGGCCCTCTTGCGGTTGGAAATCGACGGTTTGGTCGAGAGCCGTCCGCTGTGCGGTTCGCGCGTGCGCAAATTGACCGTCGAGGAGATGCGAGAGGACACCGTACTCCGCGAGGCGATAGAGTGCCAATCCGCGCGGCTGTGCGCGGAGAACGCCACGAAGGCCCAACTGGCCGAACTGATGTCCGAGGCGCGTCAGGTAGACCGTTTAATGAGCCAGGGCGACCCGCGCTCGAAATTGGGGATGCGGGCGCATCTCCAGTTTCATCTCTCGATTGCCCGTGGCGGCGGGTTCAAACGCCTCGTGCAAGAGCTGGAGCGGGTATGGTTCCGTCGCGCGATGCGATTGAATTGGGTCAAGGCCACCCATTGCCGGCCAGTGCCCGACCGCTGGCACGAACAGTTGGTCGAGGCGATCCTCGGGCGCGATCCGGACATTGCCGAAAAAGTGATGCGGGAGCACGTGCGGTACGGCGGCGAGGGTGACGCCACCGCTTTGGAATTCGTTACTCGGGAAAACTCTTCAAATGAATAATTCAAGCAGCGACGTCGGCGTCCAGCGCGCCACGCGGGTCCGTTTCCGCGTGGTGTCGATGGCGGTCTTGTTGGCGATGGTCACCTATATGGACCGCATGTGCATTTCCGTGCTGGCCCCGGACATCATGCGTGATTTGTCGCTGACGAAGGAGCAAATGGGGTACGTGTTCACCGTATTCGCGGTAGCCTACGCGTTTTTCGAGATTCCAACGGCATGGTGGGCTGACCGGGTCGGCGCGCGGACCGTGTTGACGCGGATCGTGATCTGGTGGTCGATATTCACCATTGCCACGGCTGCCGCGTTCAACTGGACATTTCTAATGGTGACGCGGTTCCTCTTCGGCGCGGGCGAGGCGGGGGCGTGGCCGTCGGTCGCACGGGTCTTTTCCCGCTGGGCGCCGCGCCGCGAGCGGGGGACCGTGCAAGGCATCTTTTTCTCCGGCGCCCATTTGGCCGGCGGTTTGACGCCGCTGTTGGTGATCTTCTTGAGCCAATGGTTGAACTGGCGGGCGATTTTCGTGCTCTTCGGCATGACCGGGTTCGTTTGGGCCACGGTCTGGTATCGTTGGTTCCGCGACGATCCCTCGCAGCATCGGTCGGTGAACGCCGCTGAATTGGAGTACATCGAAAAGGACCGCCTACCCGACGCCGGACACAGCGCCGGATGGGACTATTGGCGAACGTTGGCCACGCACCGCAATATGTGGGCCTTGTGCCTGATGTACTTCCCCAACAGTTTTGCCTTTTACTTCTGTTTGACCTGGCTGCCGATCTATCTGAGTGAGCGGTTCGGTTATTCGGGCTGGACGCTGGCGGTGTTTGTCGGCTTGCCTTTTATATTGAGCGTTGCGAGCGACATGCTGGGCGGTTTGACTACGGATTGGGTTTCGTCTCGCTTCGGACTGCGGATCGGCCGTTGCGGGGTGGGCGCGGTAGTCTACGTCCTTGCTGGAATAGCCATGTGCATCGCCGCCGTTTCCGATGAATCGTTGATCTCGGTCATGGCGCTTTCGCTGGGCGTGGCGGCCAGCATGTTCGCGCTGGGGGCGGCCTGGGGGACTTGCCTGGACATCGGCGGGAGCCATTCGGGAGTGGTCAGCGCCGCGATGAACACCTCCGGACAGATCGGAAGCATTATCAGTCCATTGGCCGTCGTGTTCTTAATGAAATACTGCAACGATTGGGCCGCGCCGTTGTATCTGATATGCGGTTTGTTTTTCGCGGGGGCAATATGTTGGGCCTTCGTCGATCCGCGCAAGCCGATCTTTGAGTAAAGAATTGGCCGAGCAAAATTACCGGCCATCGAAAGCTGCTTCCATGAATTCCGTCGAACGAGTGAAAACCGCCTTGTGTCTCGGCCAACCGGACCGCGTGCCGGTCGTGGAATTCGTGATCGACGAGAAAGTGGCGCGAGCGGCCGTGCCCGACTGCCGCGACGTGGCCGATTGCATGGACCGGCTGGACATGGACTGCGTGGGCTGCGGGGCCTTCTTCGCCCACGGCGGCGGCTTCATTCTCAGTTCGTCAAACAGCATCCATTCCTCTTGCCGGCCGGAGAATTTTAAGGCCATGATCGAGGCTTGCCGCGAGTTCGGCGAGTACCCAATCCAATAAAGGGAAAGCAAAGGAAAAGCATGGGAAAAACCAAGACGAAATTGCATGGCGGCGAGCCGGCATTGGGCGGTTGGATCATGATCGGCCACCCGGCGGTCGCCGAAATCATGGCCGGCGAGGGATTCGACTGGATCGGCGTCGATCTGGAACACACGGCAACCGACATCAACGCCTTCTATCAAATTGCGCTGGCGTTAAAGGGGACCGGCTGCGATCTGTTGGCCCGACTGCACTCTTGCGATCCCGTGCAGGCAAAGTTGGTGCTCGACGCCGGGGCCAACGGTCTGATCGTACCTTCGATCAATTCGGCCGAGCAGGCGGCACAGGCCGTCTCCATGAGCCGCTTTCCGCCGAGCGGAACCCGCGGGGCGGCCTTGAGCCGCGCAGCCGACTTCGGACGCAATTTTCCCGAGTACTTCGCTCGGCACAACGACGACGTGCTGGTCGTCGTGATGCTCGAACACATCGATGCCGTAAGCCGTTGCGATGAGATCCTGTCCGTGCCGGGGATCGACGCGGCGCTGATTGGTCCCTACGACCTCTCCGCGTCGATGGGGCTGGCCGGGCAACTGGATCACACCGAAGTGCGCGCCGCCCAAAAGACCATTCTCGACGCTTGCGTCAAACATGGCGTAGCCCCCGGAATCCACGTTGTCCCGGTCGAAGGCGACGAACTATCGCAACGCATCGCGGAGGGATTCCGGTTCATCGCTTGCGGAATCGACACACTGTTCATCATGCATGGTTGCCGGACGATGTTGCGGAAAAGGAGCAACTAATGGCGGAAGTCATCCTTGTTACCGAGAAAGAATACCAGAAGGCGGAGACTGTTTTCCGGGCCGTCGATGATTTTCGGATCGAAGCGGTTCCAAGCGGGGAGCGGCAGCTTGCCGAGGCGGTTGTTCGGCGGGCGGCGCGGGCGGCGATTGTCGGCGTCGAGCGATACGACGGCCCGCTCTACGAGGCTCTCGACGCCGCGGCGGCCGGGCAAGGGGCAATCATCGCCCGGTTCGGAGTCGGCCACGACGGCATTGATAAACCGCGGGCCAGGCGACACGGAATCGTCGTGACCAATACGCCCGGCGTCCTGGACATCAGCGTCGCCGAGCACGCGATTTGGCTGATCGGCGCCCTGGCGAGGCGCGTCTGCCGGCTCGAATCGCTGTTCCGCGCCGGCGAATTCGCTTCCCAATCGGGCATGGAAGTCCACGGGAAGACCCTGGGCGTCGTCGGCTTCGGGGCCATCGGCCGCCGCGTAGCCGCAATGGCCCATTTCGGCTTCGGAATGCAGGTCGCCGCGGCCGATTGCCTGACGGCCGCCGATCTGGAAAAACGCGAGCAACGGCCGCTGGACGAGATACTCGCCGCCGGCGGGCTGTCGCTCTACACCGACCAACTTGAGACGGTTCTCCGTCAGGCCGACTTCGTCACCTTGCACGTCTCGGCAACCGCTCGGACAAAACACCTGATCGACGCGAGTCGGCTGGGGATGATGAAACCCGGCGCCGTGTTGATCAACACTTCACGCGGGTCGGTGGTCGATGAAGCCGCGCTGTACGACGCGCTCGACGGTGGGCATCTCGGCGGGGCGGCACTCGACGTTTTCTCGACCGAGCCGTACCAACCGGTCGCGCCCGAGAAGGACTTGCGGACGCTCGACTGCGTTGTGCTCACGCCGCACGTCGGCTCCAACACGGTGGAAGCCAACTGCCGCATGGCCCGCGCCTGTCTGGCCAACATCGCCAAATTCCACGACGGCAAGTTCGATGATCTCACGAGGGTTGATTTCCCAATGAAAGAAGTTTCTCCTCGTAAATAGAATGAGCCGGCATTGGCATAGTGACGGGCTGAGAACGTGTTTTCAACCTTCCAATCCATTTCAAGATACGCTCTAATAGGCAAGCGTTCACGGGTTGGCTGGGGACTGGTCCATTTTTCGGCCGAAAAACGCATTTCGCGGGCAAACGGTTGGCCGAAAACATGGACCTGTCCCCTTCCCGCGGCGCGGCGGGCAAGCGGTTTTCCATGTTCAACCCGGCCCGCCGTGTATTCACGGCGGGCTAAATGAACAATTCCAGGACACGTTCTTAGTCTAGGTTCAAATCCTAGTTCCCCAGTTTCTTACCTATGTGTAGCAAAGTCGCATCCGACGTCCATCATTCTCCCTACGACGCACTCCTGCTGGTTTCGTTCGGCGGGCCGGAGGGGCCGGAGGATGTTTTGCCTTTTCTGGAAAACGTTGTTTGTGGTAAGAACGTTCCGCGTTGGCGGCTTCTGGAGGTCGCCCGGCACTATGAGTTGCTGGGCGGAGTAAGCCCGATCAATACCCAAAACCGCGCCCTGCTGGCCGCGTTGGCCGACGAGTTGAACGCACACGGGCCGCCATTGCCGGTCTACTGGGGCAACCGCCATTGGCATCCCCTGCTCGCGGATACTCTCCGCCAGATGACCGAGGACGGCGTGCGGCATGCCCTGGCGTTTGTCACTTCAGCGTTTGGGTCATATCCCGGTTGCCGGCAATACGTCGAAGACCTCGAGCGCGCGCGGCGGGAGGTTGGCCCCGGAGCGCCGTCGATCGACAAATTGCGACTTTTTTTCAATCATCCGGGCTTCATCGAGGCGACGGCCGAGCGGGTTGCCGCCGCGTTGTCGGAGATTCCCGTCGAAAAACGTTCGGCCGCCCGGCTGCTGTTCACCGCCCACGGCATCCCGGTCGCAATGGCCGAACGCTCGCCATATTTACGTCAGCTTCGCGAGTCTTGCCGGCTGGTGGCCGAGCGTCTGCCGCCTGCGGTTTCGCATGGAACTGACCCTCTCCCACTGGGAGAGGGTCAGGGTGAGGGCTGGGAATTGGTTTTCCAGAGCCGTAGCGGCCCGCCCTCGCAACCGTGGCTCGAGCCGGACATTCGCGACCACATTCGCCGATTGCACGAAGCCGGCGGGCTGGGGTATCTCGTGATCGTGCCGATCGGCTTCCTGGCGGAGAACGTGGAGGTCGTCTACGACCTGGACATCGAGGTCCGTCAACTCTGCGATGAACTGGGCGTCGATATGGTCCGCGCGGCGGCGGTGGGCAACCATCCACGTTTTGTCCGCATGATCCGCGAGTTGATCGTCGAACGTCTCGATCCGACGGCCGAGCGACTTGCCCTTGGCGCCCTCGGTCCCTGGCCCGACGAGTGCCCGACGGATTGCTGCCATCGTATTTAGCCCCGGGTGAATACACCTCGTTGTTATACATAAGTTGGATATTGTGAAAGAGTTCCGTGTTTCGTAAAAAATACGCCCGTTTACGGGCGTTTCCGCCGCAGGCGGTATTAGGCCCGGCGTTCACGCCGGGTTAATGGGAACGTGACAATTGAGATTGTCAGGCCCGTTTACGGGCCTCCTCATCGTTAATCGCAACGGGAAGGACGCCCGTAAACGGGCGTGACAACGAAAACAAACGGGACGTCACTTCGCCAACCCGGCGTAAAGAGACAGTCCGGTTTAATTGGTAATGGAGGCAGAGTAGCAAAAATAATTGACCTCCCGGCATTTGGGTATTTTATGCAGACTAGTTAAGTCCAAACAGTCTGCTCCCAAATGCAAGGAGGCTAAACGATGGTAGGCTGCA
>JAUWNG010000054.1 GCA_030612765.1 Planctomycetota bacterium | reverse complement strand
CCCTCGCCCCTCGCCCCTCGGCCCTCGCCCCTCGCCCCGCACCTCCCCTCATCCGTTCCGCAACTGTATCGTGTTGGGGCTGATGCTCGGCGAGGACGGCGGAAAGATGTCGAAAAGCAAGCGGAACTACCGCGACCCGGAAGACATCTTCAACCTCTATGGGGCCGACGCGCTGCGGTGGTTCTTTTTCGCCAACCAGCCGCCGTGGACCTCGAGCCGCTACAGCGAACAGGCCATCAAGGCCTGCATTCCCGAGTTCCTGTTGCGGTTTTGGAACGTGTATAGTTTCTTCGTGATCTACGCGAACATCGACGGATTCGATCCGGCCGCGCGCGTCTCGGGCGAGGTCGGGCAGCTTGGCCCCGACGTGTTGGCCACCGCCAACGGCTACCGCCCCAATTGCGAACGCGGCGAATTGGACCGCTGGGTTCTAAGCGAACTGAACCGCACGGTCGCGGCGGTCGTCGAACACATGGACGCCTACGAAAACTTCAACGCCTGTGCTCGCTTGACCGAGTTCGTCGACGCGCTGAGCAACTGGTACGTCCGCCGCAGCCGCGACCGATATTGGAGCAGCGAGCAATCCGTCGACAAGTTGGACGCCTATTGGACGCTTTACGAATGTCTGCTTACGACCAGCAAGCTGATCGCGCCGTTCGTGCCGTTTCTGGCCGAGGCGATGTGGCAAAATCTGGCTGCGTCCACCTTCGGCGACCGACCGGATTCCCGGCGGCCGAAGGAAAGCGTCCATCTTTGCGATTATCCGGCCGCCGACGTGGCCTCGATCGACGAGGATTTGTCGCGGCAGATGGCGATGATGCGCGAGATCGTCTCGCTGGGGAGGAGTGCCCGGATGGGCGCGAAGCTCAAAGTCCGCCAGCCGCTATCTCTGGTCGAAGTCGTGCTGGCCGACGACACACATCAACCGTGGCTCGAGCAACACGCCTCGCTGATCCGCGACGAGTTGAACGTGAAGCGGGTGGAATTCACGCAAGAATCCGAGGAGTACATCACTTACAGCGTGTTGCCCGATCTGAAGCGGCTTGGCCCCCGGTTGGGCAAGCGTCTGCCGGCGCTGCGGAAGAAGCTGGCCGAGTTGGACGGCGGCGAGTTGCTCTCGAAGCTGAAAACGGACGGCACCGTCTCTCTTTCGCTGGACGACGGGCCGGTGGAACTCGACCTGGACGACATCCAGGTCCGTCTCCAGGCCAAGGAAGGTTGGGCCGCCGCCCAGGGCCATGCGGTCGTGGTGGTGCTGGCCACGGAACTGACCGAGGAATTGATCCGCGAAGGGCTTGCCCGCGAGTTGGTCCGCGCAATCCAAGACCGCCGCAAGGAGATGGGCTGCGAGTTCACCGACCGGATTGCGGTGGGCGTTGCAACCGAATCGCGGGAGTTACGAGCGGCAATCGAGCAGTTCCGCGACTACATCCGCGGCGAAACGCTGGCGGTCAAGCTCGATAGCGACGCATTGAGCGGAGCAGAATCGGTCGAGATTAAAGTCGGCAACGATCCGCTGACGTTGTACGTGAAGGTATCGTGAAAAAAATGCCCTGCCAAAAACCATTCCGTATCGCCGTACTGATTTCCGGCGGGGGGACGACCCTGCGGAACTTGATCGAGAAGATCGAGGCCGGGCGGCTGCCGGTGGAAATCGCGCTGGTCGTCTCCAGCAACCCAAACGCACGCGGTCTGCAAATCGCCGCCGACGCCGAAGTGCCCGGCGTAGTGATTCAGAATAAAGACTTCCCCGATCAGGACGAATTCAGCCGGGCGATCTTCGACCGCTGCCGGGAGGCCGGAGTCGATCTGGTCGTGATGGGCGGGTTTCTCAAACGGGTCACCATCCCCGAGGATTTCGCCAACCGCGTGGTGAATATCCATCCGGCGCTGATGCCATCCTTCTGCGGCGAGGGTTTTTATGGACATCGGGTCCACGAAGCGGTGCTCGACTACGGCGCCAAGCTCAGCGGCTGCACGGTCCACTTCGCCGACAACCAGTACGACCACGGGCCGGTGATTCTTCAGCGGGCCGTGCCGGTGCTGGACGACGACACGCCCGAGACGCTCGCCGCGCGGGTCTTCGCCGCCGAGTGCGAGGCATACCCCGAGGCGATCCGGTTGATCGCCGCCGGCCGGGTGTCGATCGACGGCCGGCGGGTGCGAATCAAAGCGGAAGTGGAAGACGCGGAAGACTTGGCGGCTTTTGAAAAACGAGCGGGCGAGCCACTTGTCAGCCTTGGGGACATGCTCAAGAGACTGAAGGCCGATGACCGTAAATAGCGTTTTTTTCCACCTATCAATCAGCAATGACGCCCGGATAGCTTGACGCCCCATTGTAGCGGGTGTATTCTCGAAAACATGGTGCGATTATGTGGCACAATGCCCACATTAAGGAGTATCCGGCATGATCGGCAAGATTCAACGAGTCAAGTTGCGCGAAGTGTGGAAGCACGAGGCAGCGGATTTCACAACTTGGCTGATGGACAATATAGACGTGCTAAGCAATGCGCTCGACCTGCCATTAAACAACGTCGAACACGAGCAGAACGCTGGTGACTTCTGTGTCGATCTCACTGCGGAGGACGACTCGGGAAGTTTGGTGATCATTGAAAATCAGCTTGAAAAAAGCAACCACGATCATCTTGGGAAGGTGTTGACCTATTTGACCTCGCTGGATGCCAAAACGGCAATTTGGATAGTCTCCGAGCCGCGTTCCGAGCATGTTAAGGCGATAGCTTGGCTAAACGAAAGTAGTTCGGCTTCATTTTACTTGGTGAAGGTCGAAGCGATCGAAATCGGCGGATCTCCGCCCGCACCGTTGTTGACTTTGATTACTGGTCCCAGCGAGGAGGCAATCAAAGTCGGTGGGACCAAGAAGGAGTTGGCCGAGCGGCATATTATTCGCAAGCGGTTCTGGACGGGTTTGCTTGAGCGAGCGAAGGATAAGACGAAACTCCACGCTGGCATTTCGCCAAGCCACTACAACTGGATTGGCACGTCGGCTGGTTTGCAGGGCTTGGTCCTAACATACGCGATTCGTCGACATGACGCCCAAGTTGAACTGTTCATCGACAGCGACAAGGATTCCGGCGCAGGTAATACGGAAATCTTCAACAAGCTCGTGGAAAACAGGAAAGAAATCGAACGCGAGTTTGGCGGCCCCCTCGACTGGCAAGACCTCGAAGGCAAACGATCTTGCCGCATCCGCAAGATAATTACCACGGGTGGCTGGCAAGATGAGCAAAAATGGCCGGCAGTCTTCGACGATATGGTCGACGCAATGATACGGCTAAACAAAGCTTTGCGACCGCACATAAGGAGTATAATGAAATAGTGGTCAATTGGAACCGATTCATTCCCGCTGACTTTGAATATGATTTCGAGCGGGATGAACTTGCCGCTCATCGCATTGCATTTGAAGAAGCGGTGGAGTGCTTCCTCTCGGATTTTCAAGTGCGTCGGAATAAATCGTATCGAGACCGTTATCAGTGCATTGGCAGGACGTTTTCCGGCCGGCGGCTGAAAATCATCTTTCAACTCAAACCCCGAAACATTGTTCGGATCATTACGGGATGGGATGTATGAGTCCAAAAAGCAATACCAAAAAGAACTTGTCGGAACAAGAGATCGACCGGATGGTTGTCGCCCAGGCCGATGACGAGTCGGCCTGGGAAAAGCCGATTGGAGTTCGGAGACCCAAACCGACGTCTTTGTCGATACCAGCCGACCTCGCCGCACGGGCGGCGTTTCTGGCACAGGCGCACCGCACTCAAACCGTTGGCGATTGGCTTACGCGCATCATTCAAGAGCGAATCGAATTAGAGGAAGCGGCCTTTGCCGGTGCAAAACAAGATTTGGCGAGAAAAATCGGCCTGAAGCGCTGAGCCGGTCGTTCAAGCTAAATCCCGGTCCTCGAACAGCAGCATCGCGACCAGCATCGCCACGCAACAGTAGAGGAAACAATACAGCGCGGTCCAGCCCAGGTATTCCATCGGCACCGGCCGTCCGGTCGAGATGCCGGCCGATATGTTGAAGTGGTCGAGCACCGGCAGGATCGCGGCCAAGAGATTGGCCACGAATCGCACGGTTTCTATTTTCCCCACCGCCGAGTTCGCCAGTATGGGCACCATGTGGCCCAGTACGTATATCGCCGAGCAGATGATCAGGTTGGCCATCATCGGCAGCCGGGTGGCAATCGCCACGCTGATGGCCGTCAGCACCACGGCCTCCATGAACGAGAGCACCAAACCGGGGGCGATTTGCCGCATCTCACCGAGACATTCCGCCGCGGACGCCGCCGGCCGGCCCGTTTCCCGAACGTCGTAGACCACCTTGTAGGAGACGCTGGCCAGGAAGATCGCGCCGAGGACGATGAACATTATCGCCACCGGAATGAGGATGCCGAGGAACTTGCCGAAGATGAATTGCCGCCGGCCGACCGGTTTTGACAGCAACGTCAGCGCCGTGCGGCCCTCGATCTCGTCGGCGATCGACACGCTGGCCGTCCACAGCGCCAAGACGATCGAGAGGACCATGATCAGCGTCAGGCCCTCGTCCTTGAGCATCTTGAGGTCTTCGCCCAACGTGTTGTAGGGGATAAAGGGGAACAAGATCAGGCCGACCACGCCGATGGCCATCAGCACGTAGAACAACGGCTGAGACATGGATTCCTTGGCGGTGACCCGGGCGATGGCGGCCACCTTCGGCACGATCTGGCGGGCCAGCGCGCCGAGGGCCGCCAGCACTGCCGCGGCGCCCAAGGCCCCGACGGCCACCACCCACAGCGGCTTCAACCACGTCGACTCCACGGCGAACAGCAACAGGTTACTCGCGTCCACTTCTTTTATCTCCGGAAAGATTTTTGATTCCACAAACAGCAATTTAGCCTCGGGTGAATACACCCGGGGCACGGTCTGGTGCGCCGCGGGAAGGGGACAGGTCCATATTTTCGGCCAACCGTTTGCCCGCGAAATGCGTTTTTCGGCCGAAAAATGGACCAGTCCCCAGCCAACCCGTGAACGCTTACCGTCCAACCACTCTTCCCCGCCGTGTATTCACGGCGGGCTAAATGGTATTCACGGCGGGCTAACTGGAACTATTCCCGAACACCTTCACATAATCTAAAGGGCTTTCCCCCTATTTACAATAGCCGCCACCTGGGTGGTTGGTCAAAGAAACCCTCAAAAAAACGCCCCACGACTGCGGTCGCGGGACGTTTTCTCCTGGTTCCCACGCTCCGCGTGGGAACCAGGATATTGCGGTATTGCCTGGCTACGGCTCGATCAAGTACGCCCGGTCGTCGATGTTCAGCAGGACCGGCTCGTCGAAGACCATGTATTGCGAGAGCCGGCGGCCGTGAGTACCGGCAAGCTCGAAATACTCGTCGCTGAACTGCTTCACCCGTCGGAGGCTGGACTCCTGCTCCTTGGTCACCCGGGAATCGACCCATTGTCCGTTGCGGCGGAAGAAGGTCCGATTGCCGATGTTGCGGACGTTTTGGGCGGCCTGCTTAAACTCTCGGTCGGCCTTGCCGGAGAAGGGAATAGCGGCTGCGGCGCGGGAGTCGAACCGGAACATCTCCTCGGCAGGGTCGCTGGGTGCTTGTTGTGCCTTCTGGAGCGCGCCTTTCATTGCCCTCTGGGCGAATCCACCCGCCCCGGACGCCTCGCCGAGGGCCTCGAGCCGCCGACCAACTACGGCCGCGTTGCCCGCCACGTCGCGCAGGTTTACGCTTTCGTCGGCCATGAACGAGGTGTAGGGCGTAAGTATGCCGTGCCGGGTAGCCAGCTCGACCAGTTCCTTGACCAACTCGTCGTTTTTGCCCTTCAGGTCCAACTCGTCGATGATTTCGCCCACTCGGCGGACGGCCCAAAGTTTCTCGATGAAGCCGAAACTATCGTCGCCGCTCTTTTCGACCAGGGTGGCGGGGAAGTCGAGTTTTTGCAGGTCTCCGTCCACCTTGCCCTCGACGGTCACCTTCGCCGTGCCGGATTTCCGGTATCGCCCGACCAAGACCAACTGCTCGCCGGCGAAGAGGTCGAAGGAATCCTTCGGATAGACGCGGTTGACAGGTGGGACAGGTTGATAACCTGTCTTACCAGCTTCGTCGAAGACGAACTGGAGCCGCACGTTGGTCATCACCGGCGACTCGATGCGGTTGAAGAGCTTGCTGATGTGGTCCTCGATGTTCTCGTCGGGGCGAACGTACTCGCTCTGGCCGAAGTTTCCGCGGGCGAGCTTGTCCAGCAACCGGCTGTTCACGTCGTAGCCCGCGCCGAAGGCGAACAGCCGGGCGCGGACCTTGTTGTACTGCTTGGCGTTGGCCACGATCCGCATTTCGTTCGTCACGCCGGCGGTGGGTAGCCCGTCGGTGAGAAAGACCACGTAGCTCGGCCGCGTGGAGTCCCGCAACTGGCCGAAGGCGGTGCGGAGCGCGGCGTCGATGTTCGTGCTGCCGCCGGCGTAAAGCCCCTCGACGAAACCCAATGCGGCGGCGCGGGTTTTCTCGTCGAACCGCTGCAACTCGGGCCTGAATGTCTCGATCGCGCTGTCGTAGGCGATGATGTTGAACAGGTCGCCTTGGCGCAGGTTGTTCAATACGTACTTCAACGCCTCCCGCACCTGCTCGATCTTCTTGCCGCTCATGCTGCCCGAGCGGTCGATCACCAACAGGACGGTTTTCTTGGTCCGCTTCAGCCGATCGGACTTGATCTCCGGGCTGGCCAACAGGAGGAAGTATCCGTCCTGCCCGGCGTCGGGTCGATAGCTCAACACCCGCGTGCTGAGCTTTCCGCGGCCGACGTCGTAGAACAAGCGGAAATCGGCCGTGGGAACCTTGTTTTTGCTCGTGAAGGTGACGATCGCGTGGCGGTCGTCGGGCCGCTTGATCTCGACCGCGTGCGTCGGGCTATAAATGTTCTTGATCGGCTCGCCGCTCTCGATCGTCGCGCGGATCGATACTTTTTCGGGCGCCTTGGACGTATACTTCGCGGTGCTCAGCGGGAAGAGGAAATCGGTCAGTCCCTCTTGTTTGCGAAGAAGTTGCGAGTAGCGCAAGGAGATGGTGCAACTCGCCCCGGGCAGCACCGGAAAGACGCTGGTGCGGAACAGGCCGGCGCCCATCCATTCCAGCAAGGCCGGGTCGCGGTTGCGGCGCACTATCTCCTCGTACAGCCGCCGAGCCTCCTTCGCGTCCAACAGCTTGGCCGGATATTCCTTCCCATCGACCAGCAAAGTCATCTGCTCGATCGCTCCGTCGTAGGGCAACGGAAAAACAAACGAGACCTCCATCTGCCGTCTGCCGGTGTTGACGAACGTCTGCGACACCTGGACCTGCGCCACCTGATCGATCAGCCGCGCCTGAACGTCCAGTTCCTTGATCTTGTAACTGACCGGTGGCGGAACGGGACGGGGTGGATGCGGACGGTGCGGCGGCCAGATCATGATCGGACGCGGCAAACGGACCCGTTCAGCGGAGTTCTCGACCAGCAGCAGTCCCTGTGCCCGGGCAAGCGCCGGAGACAACAGCAACAGAAACGCGGCAACTTGGATTAGACGTCGGTTCATGGCGATTTCTCCCGGCGAACGCAATGTAGGGTGGGACAAGCGAAGCGCAGTCCCACCAACAGCGGGGAAAACGTGGTGGGGCTACTTTCCGCAACGGAAACAACGTATTGTTTACGCAACAATAATAAGATGGTTCAACACCGGGAATAGTTCCCCGTATTACCACCACGGCAGGGTGCTGGCTGGAAAAAGCGGAAATCCGGGCGAAAAGTCCACCGCCAATTTGCCGTATCCCATGTAATTTGATTGACGCTTTCCGCCAGACTGCTATTATCCTATTAGGTGCTTATCATGCTCTCCAAAGCGTCCGTTTTCCGTTGCCCTCCCCCTCTGGGAAGGGTTTTTCTCTCCAGTTCTAGCTCCACGAAAGGATTGGCGAAATGCAGACGGCCAAGCAACTGTCGGTCTCGTTGGTCAACAAACCTGGGCGACTTGCTGACGTGCTCGTGGCACTGAACAAAGGAAAGGTATACTTTCGGGCGTTGGCGGTCATGGATACCGGCCATCGCGGAACCATCCGTTTCATTCCGAACAACTACGAAGCCGCCAGGGAGGTTCTGGATAAGATCAACGTCGGCTATGAAGCCGCAGAAGTGTTGTTGGTGGAAATCTCTGCCCAATCGGGGGGATTCCAGAAGGTCTGCGAACGACTCGCCGACGAACACCTAAGCATCAACTACGCCTATTGCTCCTACGATCATGGCGGAAAGACCAAGGGTGGCGGGCTGGCCGTAATCAAAGTGAACGATCGAGCCAAGGCCAAGCGAGTGCTCGGCGCCAACGGCACCACGCGAAAGAAGATGCCGTACCGACGTTTGGCGCTGGCGCGGTAAAGCAGGCGAACTACAGAGGCTTGGTGGCTTTTGCGCGATAATGCGCACACGCATCTGCCCTTGCCACGGCCGACGGTTTCGAGGAAACTACCGCCCCTTTGTTTCGCCCTCGCGCCACTGGTTTTAGCAGCCCGTTGAAAAAGTCGATTTCCGAGAGTTCGGGTGCCACTGCTGGCTTGTCCAGCAGTGTTTCCCCGGGTGTTTCTCCCCGCACTGCTGGGCAAGCCAGCAGTGGCACCCTTTTTCAACGGACTGTTAGCTGCCGCTTGGGACGCGGCGGCTAAACGACCACGATTGCGTTTTTTGCCATGCGAAACGCGGTGATATCTTTATTGATCGCGGTGGTTCCGGCTGGTTGCAGTGTGGGGCCCGAGTATAGCTATGCGCCGGAGTGTCCGATCGGGCAAGGCGCTTTGCCCGCCCAGCCGGTGGTTTCTTATTCCAATCCGATCTTCATCCCCATCGCCGACCCCCACTGTGCATGGGAGAACGTCGTTGACGTTGTCGACGACTACTTCCGCATCGAGCGTGAAGAGCCGGTCCGGTTGGTCGGCAACATGCTGACCGAGGGGACCGTCACGACGGTGCCCGAGATCAGTCCGACGATCTTCGAGCCGTGGCGTCACGACACGGTCGACACGGAGCAGCGGATCGAGAACACTTTGCAAACGATGCGTCGCCGCGCGGTGGTCCGCGTGATTCCCGCCCAGGGCGGCCATTGGGTCGACGTGGCGGTGTTCAAGGAACTCGAAGACGTTGTCCGGCCCGAACATGCCACGGCCGGAGCGGCCACCTTCCGTTACGACAGCACGCTGAGCGGGATCGAGAATCCCGAGATCGGCGGACCGATCACCGAAGGATGGATTGCCAAGGGCCGCGACGTTTCGATGGAGCAGCACATCATCGCCCATCTGTTGAATCGTTGCGGCCAGGTCGGGACGCCGATGATTGTCCGTTAGCGGCGACGATGATATAATAGCGTTGGATGATGCAGTGAGGTGAAATAATGTCGCTGAGTGTGACTCTTGACCTGCCCGCCGAAATAGAGGAGAAGTTGCGTCGGGAAACCCCTAATCTCAACGCCGATGTGAAAGAGGCTTACGCCTTGGAGCTTTTCCGTCGCGGAAAACTCAGCCACAGCGAGCTTTCGCAGGTATTGGGACTTGATCGCTTCGCAACCGACGCCTATCTCAAGCGGCACAAGGTCTTTGAAGGTTCGCCGTCAATGGCGGACATCGAAGCCGATCGACGGACGCTTGATGGAGCGATGAACCAAGGCTGAACTGAGTTCAATGGGCACCCGGACACCAATAGTTTGCAGTATCTCTTGGCCGGCCACGATTCTTCAGTTAACCGTCGTGGCGACGGCCATTGTTGTTGGTTCAATTCTTGATCCGCGCAATGGCGTGATCTTGGGCGCGGGCGCGTATTTGGCCTATTTTTTCGGCTCGCGCTATCTGATTTCCCGTCATCATCGGCGAGGAGTGGCGCTGAGTAAACGGCAACATTTTGAAGACGCCATACCGGAATTCCGAAAGAGCCTTGATTTCTTTGATTCGCATCCGTGGATTGACCGTTTCCGCTGCATTGTGTTCGTGAGTCTGTCGGCAATGTGCTATCGGGAAATGGCGCTGGTCAGCATGGCTTTATGCTACGCTCAAATTGGCGACGGCGTCCGCGCCAGGGAGCATTACGAAGCCTGTCTTGTCCGCTTTCCTGAAAGCGGCATGGCTGCTGTGGCAATTCGACTGATGGACGCCGCAAGAAGTGCCGACCGGCCGCCAACCGCCGGCGGCTAGTCCGCATTTCTCACCAATCGAACACTAGCCCGAAGCGCAAGCGAGGGATGGGCACCGGTTTGCCCTCGCTTGCGCTTCGGGCTAGTGTTGAACACTCCGCGCCCAATTTTCCCCATGTGGTGAGAAATGCGGGCTAGTCACTGCCCGCCGGATGGACGATGCTGGCTTTTTGCCAGTGTCCGAGCGAAGCACTGGCGAGACGCCAGTGCCACCGCGCATGTCCACGGCAAGCGTGGATGTGAAACCCTCTCCACTCCTCACTCCTCACTCCTCACTACCCACTATCCACTACCCACTACCCACTATCCACTACCCACTATCCACTTCCCACCGGCGGTTGCGAGGCTGCGCCGACGGGCATGGAAATCGATAAGACGGCGGACGGAAGTTTTCGGGCGGGCTTCGAGGCGACGGGGAATTTCAGCGTGAAGGCAGTCCCTTTGCCGATCGTGCTGTCGACGCGAATCCGCCCGTGATGCGCCTCGATGATGTCGCGACACATCGACAGCCCCAGGCCAGTGCCACCCTTGCCGCTGGCGTCCGGACCGTTCTTTGTCGTATAGAACGACTCGAAAATCCGCGGCAGTTTGTCGGCCGGAATACCGCCGCCGTTGTCGCGGACCACCATGTCGATCATCTTGTTCTCGGGGTCGTTAAGCAACTTGATCCAAAGGCGCCCGCCACCGGGCATCGACTGCCGAGCGTTGATCAGAAGGTTCAACAATATCTGTTGTATCTGGTTGCCGTTGACCATCGCCGGCGGAATCTGCTGATAGCTCTTCTCGACCACAATTCGGTACTTGTTCATCTCCCGTTCCAGCAACAACAGCGTGTCGTCCACCAGTTTTACCAGATCGGTCGGCTCCAGGCCGGCGGAGCGGTTCCGCGCCATTCCCAAGACGGTGTTGGTGATCGTCGCCGCACGATTGGCCGAGGCGTAAATCTTACTGAAGCACTTGTCGCGGGTCTTGGCGTCTTTGTGGCGCATCCCCATCTTCGCGTAGTTGAGAACGGTCATCAGCACGTTGTTGAACTCGTGGGTGGTGGTGCTTACCAATTCGCCCAACGCGGTCAGCCGCTGTGCCTGAGCAAGCCGCTGCTTGAGAACGTCGATTTGCTGCTGGAGGTTTTGCTCATCCTTGATGCGATTGGTAGCCACGATCTTGTTCCTCCACCTTGCTGAAGTCCACCGAATCGCGAGATTCTACGCAGAACGCCGCTTTCGCCCGACTAACCCATTGGCGGCGTTCTCGCCTTTCTTCCGGGTCGCCGCGTCTTAACTCCAGCCCGGAAAAGCACTTACTTCGTTGCCGGTATCGTCGAATTCGACTCGCCAACTGTAATCGAAGCCGTTATAATCGCCGCCGCCGGCATTTAGTCGGGTGAATACACCCGGGGCAAGCGGTTTTTCGCGGTTGAGGTGAAATGGTGGGTGACATGGGTAAGAAAGTAGGGTGGGTCAAGCGAAGCGCGGCCCCACCATGATTTTCTAAACCGGCAACTTGTGCCGACGTTCTCGGGACGGCCCTTTCCGCTTTGGAGAAGCAAGGATGCATACGGTGGAGATATTGGAGCAAGCCCTCGACGTGGCCGTCCGGCTCGGCTACACCGTCCGCCAAGAGTGGCTGGCCGGCGGCGGCGGGGGCGGATGTGAGCTGAAAGGGCGAAAACTACTCTTCCTCGATCTCGACCTCGATCCGGTCGAACAGCTCGAGCAGGTCGTCGATGCCCTTCGTCGAGAGCCGGATGCCCTTGCGCTATCCATGCCGCCTGAGCTTGGCGAACTACTGAAGGTGCGGAAGAGCGCGTAGCAACTCGGGCGTTTATTGGAAATGGGTTGAAAGTAGGAAGGTCAACTCTTGGCCGTTGTACCGAATTGGCGGCTGCGGCGGGTGGTGACCGTTTGCGGTTGGCTGGACCAATCGGCCTCGGCGCATGGGAACGAACCGGCGGGGCAGAGCGAGCAATCGCCGCGGCCCCCTTCCGCCGGTCGGATGACGTGCATGCGGCGAACTTCCGTTGCGGTTTCCGTGCCGGCCGAATCGTAGGAAACCGTCCGCGAGAGCACTTCGTTCTCGACGGCCACGACGACGTACCACGTCGCGCCTGGATGGTCCATGCATTGTCGGTTCAGGCCCAACACGGTGGCCTCGACCTGTGCATAGCCGAGCCAGCGGCCGTCGGCATGCTCCTCGGATTGGCGGACGCAATTCGGCACGTCCAGCGGAGAACCGGGTTCCCATCCGTCGGGCCACCATAAGGCGACGACTTTGTAGGTGAGCGGGGTGCAGATTCGCGCGGCCGGCCAGGCGCTGCCCGCGCTGCCCGGCTCGACCACGACCGCCCAGCGGCCTTCTTGTTGAGACTTTTGGCCCTGGTTGTGCTCGATCGCCCGGTCCACGGCCGCAAACAGGTCGTCCGATTCGGCCAGCACCTCGACCGGCCCCTTTAGCTCCAGCGGAACGTCGTCGGCGCACTCGGGCTTCCACTTGTCCGGCCGGTGGACCACCGCCACTTGATATTTGGGCATGGATATTGCTCCTCCAGGAGTCCATAATCGTAGCACCGGCCCACGGAGGCTTCAAGGCGCCCACGTCCAGGTACATTCCGTACTTTGCAGGGCCGTTTCGAGGTTCATCCTCCATTACGTGACATCAGTGTTTTGTTGCCCCAAAGGGGCGGCCGTTCACCCAGCCCAGGGCAACGCCCTGGGGGGCGGAAGAGCGAGAACGGCTTGTCGGCCCAACGGGCCAAGGGTTCGCCTCGCGGAACGGTTGGCCCGTTGGGCCGGAAAATCAGATGCGCCGTCCACCCTTCCACAGGGCGTTGCCCTGGGCTGGGAGAACCGGAGGGCCGTTGGCCCAAAGGGAACATAATGCTTTCAGCCATTTTTTCGGCATGTACCGCATACCGTAAACAGCATTACACATTGCAAAGTGCGGAATGCACCCTTCATGTCCAGGTTGCCCAACGTCGCGGGCGGGTGGTAGAATACTTGTATGATGATTCATGCCCAAGAAGGAGGAGCGGAGATGTCAACCCAGATGGAAAGGCTGGCGATTGAGTTGCTCGGGCTTCCAGCTTCCAGCCGAGCGCTCTTGGCAAAGCAGTTGCTTGCCAGCCTGGATGAGACCGAGACGCCGGAGGTGAGCCGGGAGTGGCTTGATTTGGCGAAACGGCGCGCCGAAGAGATGATCAGCGGAAAGGTACAGGGCATCCCGGCGGAAGAGGTGTTCCGGGAACTGGAGCAGGAGGTCGGATGAAGGCGGTCGCTTTCCACCCCGAGGCCAGGGTCGAGTTGGCCGCCGTTGCCACGCGCAGCATAACTAGCTGCGTCCCCGTTTCAACTCTGGAAAAACTGCGTAGATGAAGACATTCGAGCACTTTGGAGCAAATTGCAGCCGCAGCAAAAATTGATTGCATACATCATGGCAGCGAGTCAAGTCTTTGACGCTAGAGACGACTAGTAAATATTGTAGCTGATGGGCGTTGTGTATTTTGTTATTGTCCGATTTACCCAAAAGATTTGGTATAACCATTTGCAGGTGTATTCAAAACGCGCACGCGAACCGGTGGCTATTTTTGCTTCGCCAGACTTGACTTCTGGAAATTGGGACAAGATTGCGGGGTACTTCATTGCTGACGTTAGCCGCTCTATTACCTTATGCTGAAACGTCAACGCCGTCGGGGGCGAATCGTTCGTCTCGGGATGAAATAGCGGGGCATGGGCAAAGTGATTTCGTATCTTACGAATTAGGTGTAAGTCAGAATACACGTCCACATCAATGATTCCCAACGCATACGACAATGTGATCTTTGGTCCCAAGCCGGCCAGAACATGGTCTGGATGGAACATACGACGTACTTCCTTGTTGACATTGCTGAAGCGGGAGAGGAGAAGTTGCGACAGTTCTTCTTCGATAAGCACGGCACCGACAACCGCACAGTTCCGATCAGTCTGCGTGAATATTTTGGAGACATCTCCCATCTCGCGGAATTTTTCCATTGCGTCGGTGCCGTCGGGCTGTTTTGTTTGCCATTGGGCTACAACTCGCTCTGCGATTTCTTTAGGTATCGGCGATAGTTCATCCGGCGTACGTAAGCTCACCACAAGACTCCTTTGCTTTTCGCTATCACAAGTATTTATTACTGAGCCGTTTGGAGGTTGGACGGAAAAGGGGACGGAAAAAGGGGACGGAAAACGGAACATCACTGATTTTCGGCCGTTTTCCGCATTGGTTCCCTCGGCCCCTCACTCCTAGCCCTCCTGCGTTATCGTTTCCGTCATGTCTCGCGGCAACGTGGCGGGCAGTTCGAGCGTGAAGCGGCACCCTTGCCCCGGCTCGCTCTGGACGAGGATCCGACCGTCGTGCTCGCCGAGGATTTTTTTGCTGACCGGCAGCCCCAGGCCCGTACCGCGGCTCTTCTTCGACGACACGAACGGGCTGAACAGATGCTCCATTTGGTCGGCTGGAATACCCGGCCCGTTGTCCTCGACGGTGATCCGCACGATCGCTTCCTGGGGCAGGTATTGCGAGGCGACCTCGACCCGGCCGGGCTCCTCGCGGTCGCCGACCGCGTCGACGGCGTTGGTTACCACGTTCAGCACGGCGCGATGGATTCCCTCGGGATCGAACACCAGCGGCGGGATCGGCTCGCCGGGGCGCCAGATCAGCTCGACCTGTGTTTCTTCCGCCCGGACGCGCATCAGTTCGATCACCTCGGCGACCACTTCATTGAGGTCGGCGGTGCAGAGGTCGGGTTCGCGCTCCTTGCTGAAGGTGAGCATGTCCAGCACCAGGGCGGAAATCCGGTTCTGGTTCCGCTCGACGATTGTCCATCCTTTGCGGGTGACCTCTTCGTCGTGGTCTTTAAGCCCCATCTCGATCAGATAGCTTCCGCCGCGTATGCCCTGGAGGATGTTTTTGATGTGGTGCGAGAGGGTGGCGATGGTTTGCCCTACGGCCGCCAGCCGCTCGGCCTGGACCATTGCGGAGTAGTAGCGGGTGTCCTCGACGGCCAGTGCCGCCTGGTGCCCGATGGCGATCATCAGCTTCAGATGGTCCTCGGTGAAACGGTTGACCCCTCCCCGCTGAATCAACTGTTGGGCGGAAGTCGAGGTGTCGATGTAGATCGCGCCGACCACGTCGTAGCGGCCCTGCATGGGTACGCAGATCGCCTCGCGGACCCCCATCTGCACGATGCTCCCGCCGGGGTCCCAACGTTCGTCCTCCCGCGCGTCGCTGGTCAGCACCCCTTCGTTCCGATCGATCACGTAGTCGAGGATCGTCTTGCTGATGGTGATCCGCTCGTCGGCTCGGACGCCCTCGCGGGTGCGGCGCACTTTGGGCTTGAGCGTCTTCGTGGCCGGGTCCATCAGCATGATGCAACCCCGATCGGCCTCGACCCACTCGAATATCAGCTCCATGATCCGCTGCAACAACTGGTCGATGTCCAGCGTGTGGCTCACCGCCAGGGCGGTGCGGTACATCACCTGCAAGTTGCTCCGCGCCCGGGCGAGCCAGGAGTTTTGCGGCAGTTCCGACTGGAGGTCGAAGATGCGGCTCCCCTCCTGTTGAGTGACCGAGCGGACGATCCGCGAGTGGTCGCCCGACTCGGACGGCGGGCCGATGCTCACCACGTCGGCCAGGTCTTCTTGGCTCTCTTCGGCGGGACCGGTGTAGAGCATCAGTGTGCGGCCGACCTGGAGCTGGTCGCCGCTGACGAGTTTATGGCGGCCGACCCGCTGACCGTTGACGAATGTCCCGTTCGAGCTGTTCAGGTCCGAGATTTCGTAATCGTTTTCGACGCGGCGGATTTCGACGTGGTGGCGCGATACTTCGGTGTCGTGCACCTGGATGGTGCTGGACGGGTCGCGCCCCAAGCGTTCGATGGGTTCGATCAACTCGAAGCGGCTGCCCTGGTCGGCGCCGCGGATGACAAACAACGTCGGCACGGTTTGGATTCACCATTGGGGCCCAAGGGGGACAGGTCCGATTTGTGCAACGACCATGCAAGCATGGTGCCCGCCTTCGGGCCGCTCCGCGGCAAATCGGACCTGTCCCCTTTCAACGACAACTCTTCATCTTCGATTCTACGAATCAATGGGGCGTTGCGATAGGGCTTGCTTGGAAACCCCCCTGTAGGGACGGCGTTCCGGGCCGCACAGACTATCCAGAAGGACAAGTCAGGTGGAAGAAGGTTCCCGACGCCGCTTTTCCGATCACCGTTAAGATCAAAACGCCTTGCCGTCGATCGCTATGCCGTCCTCGCGGTTGCCCAGATAGGAAAAGATGAGCAGTGTGCCGCAAGGCAGGTGACAATCATGTGTTGACCGTTTCATCGTATAGCGTTGCCTATCTTGCCAATATCAGACCTGTCCCGTTTTTCCCGTTTTTCTTCCCCACCCACAAGTTCGTTGTTTTTTTGCAGAGTACAGGTGGGACATTTGGCGAAGCAGCAAGTGGTAATCAAATGTGATACAAAACACGGACGATGAGTGAAAAAACTTGCCCTGGGAAAGTTAGCGGCCAAACACGGCGCGGAGGCGATTCACCTGGTCATCGACGGTGACATGGTCTCGAACACCTCGTTGCGCGTTACGGGCGGCTCGGCGGCCGAGCCAGCCTGTCGGGCATTTTTCATGACGCTTTCGAGCGTTACTGGGCAGCCTCCCCGGCGCCGGCTATCATCGGCTGCTTCCATGAACGCAAAAATCTCGAGCGTCTCTTCCGCAGTAACTGGTGGTTTGCCGGTTTTGAAGAACTTGATGATTTCGACGATCAGCGGCTCGTATCCGTCGAACCCTCCGCCGGAAACAATTCCCTTGCTACCGAAAACGGTCGAGCCATAGCCGCGCTGGCCGTCGCGGATTCCTCGAAACGTGCCGATGCGGCCGTCCTTCCAGACGCCCACTACGACGTCCGTTCCCTCGGTGTGTACGCAGGTCACCGAGCGGCAGCCCCTGCCCATGATTGTAAACAGCGGCTCCATCCCGTGGACACCGTACCAGAAAAAGGTTGGATGATGCGGCTCCAAGGAACAGGGACTGTACTGGTCGCAGCCGCGCACATCACCCAACCGCGGATCGTCGCGGATGCCGATCGTCCGCTTGGCGAACCGAAGCGAGGAACTGGTGAAGCACGGCACGTTGTGCTCTTCGGCCAGCCGAAACACCTTGATGGCGTCGGCCAGCGAGGCGGCTATCGGCTTGTCGATGAACACGGGCTTGCCGGCGGCAAAGACCGGTTTGGCCTGTTCGAGATGAGCTCGCCCGTCGATACTCAGTATAAGCACCACGTCCACCTTATCGAGCAACTCGTCGATGGAGTTCACGATCTGGACACCCATCCCGCGAAGCGGGCCGACGTTTTTATCGAGCAACTCCATGCTTTTGGGTATGTCGGGACTGCCACCGGGATATCCGGCTACGACGACCATGTCGGCCAACTCCCCGGTCGCCCTGGGATTATTGATGATCCTTGTCCACGGCAGGGCATGAGCATCAAGCCCGATAATCCCGGCCTTCAGCGGCGCGGCCGGTTCATCAGCACGTCCCGCCGCGGCAAAGGCAAAGATGCTGGATACTACAAGCATGCTCGCGCAAATCCAATGCAAACGCATGGCAGCCTCCTTTTCGTTAGGACAAATTGTGTGACGAAAAGGTGTTTTATACCGACCATCTTCGATTCCTTCGAGCTTTTGTACTTTCGCGTTTTCGTGGCGAGAAAGCGTTCGACCTGGTGCAGTAGTATGAAATTCCGCGGGAAATGCCCATGCAAGTCACCCCAGTTTCCATGGCTTACGATACTCGTAGTGAAGCAGATTGTTGGCTTCCTGGTTATTCGTGATGATTTCGCGCTGGGCGTCCCACTCAAGCAGTGAGTGCGTGGCCAGGGCAATGTTGGCCAGGTGGCTCATGGTGGTCGAGCGGTGGCCGATCTCCACGGTGGCGTTGGGCTCCTTGCGCGACTTCATGCAGTCGAGGAAGTTTCGCGTGTGCTGGACGGTGAAGTCCGGCTCTGAAACTTTTTTCTTGATCGGTTCCATCCGCGGTTTACGATCGTCCTGGAAACGCCCGCCGCGATCCGGCATGACTTCGAGCGATCCGGTATTGACGTACAGCGCGCCGTTGGCGCCGCGGACCTCGATGAAGGCGCCGCGGGGCAACCCCCGGTGACCGCTGGCCTCGTACTGCCCGAAGGTCATCAGTCGACCCGAGGCAAACTCGAACATCGCCTCAAGCGTGTCGGGAATCGTGCGGTCGTCGTCGATGGCGTATTTGCCGCCCAGCGTACAAATCCTTGCCGGCGCCAAATCGCCGAACATCCATCGGAGGGCATCCAGAAAATGCGTCCCGGTGTCGGCCAGCCGGGAAGAATACGATTTCCACCAGCGGAATTTGAACGGGGTGATGTTGCTCTGGTAAAGCCGCATGGGCCGTGGACCGAGCCACATGTTCCAATTGAGGTCTTTTGGCGGGGCACTCGGTTCGGCTTTGCCCATCCCCTTGGGATACATGTTGGTCGCGTTGTACGCGCGGCCGACGGTCACTTTGCCGAGTTTGCCCGAGGCAACCAACTCGGCCGCCTGGGCAAAGACCTTTGCTGAGCGCCGCTGTGTGCCGACCTGCACCACGCGCCGGTTGCGTCGGGCAGCCTCGACCATCCGGCGACCTTCGTGGATGGTATGCGACAGCGGCTTTTCGCAATAGACGTCCATGCCGGCGTCACAGGCGGTGATCATCTGGATGGCATGCCAGTGGTCGGGTGAGGCAATCACGACCGCGTCGAGATCCTGACGGTCGATTAGCTTGCGAAAGTCGCCGTAGGTGTCCGCCTTGCCGTTCGCCCACCTTGCGTTGGATCGATCGAGGGTGGACTTCGAGACGTCGCACATGGCCACGATCCGGGCATCGTCGTGTTTGAGGAAGGCATCCATCAGTTGCCCGCCCCGCCCCCCGACCCCGATGAACCCAAGCCGAATACGGTCATTGGCCCCCAACGCCCTGGTAGCTCCGGAGACGGTCAGCCCCAGCATGGTTGCCGCGGTGACCTTGCTGAACGCACGTCGAGTCACTTCCCCACTCATCATCGTTCTCCTGTTCGATATTTGTTCACGTTGGAACCGGAAGACGGAAAAAACCTGCCAAGCACCGGGCAACCGATCACCCGAAAAGAGTTTCGCCGAGCGCGTATGGAAACGATCCGCCCGGCGTCAATTGCCTTCTTGGCCATCGCCACACTTGGCCGGCGAATTCATGCTTGTTTTGGGATTAGTACATCTTCGCATCGATGGCCATGCCGTCCTTGCGGTCGCCCAGGTAGGAAAAGACCAGCGGGTCGATCGAATAGTTGATGAACTGGATCGAGCCGTCGCAGAGAGCCATGTGCAAGCCGATGGCGTGCGCGCTGCCGAAATTGAAGAGAACCATGCTGCCGGGAGTGTCCGGCAAAGGCGGCAGCGGCACGTCTTGAACGGTCGCGGTCCCGCGATCCACGTCGTGGGCGTGGCCCTCGAAAGCGGCGGCGTCGTCGGCGTGGTCCAAACCGGTGTAGTAACTGTCGGGATTGATGTACTTCTCGCCCAGCAAGAAGGTGTTGCTCGTGCCGTCGGAAATCTGGGCCATCGTGATTTCGCTATGGGAGTAGATTACGCCGGTGCTGGTCAGGGCGCCGCACCGCGACCAATCGAAGTTCGGCGATTCGGCCTCGGCGATGCTGCGGGGGCCGGTACACCAATACCATTTTCCGCCGGAGTTGCCCGCGTAGTCGAGGCCGCCGCCCCCCGCAAGGTCCGCGGTCCCGTAACTCGCGGCGTTGTAATACCAAATCTGCCCATTCCTCCACCTTGGCCTTGGATAGAGGATCGCCGCGCGCCGGGTAGGACAGACGAGCATGGTCAACGGCACTTGGTCGCGTTGCACCGCGCCGTTCCGTTGGGTCTGACTAAAGGGTTCCCCGGGGTCGCCGTCCGTGCCAATGTCGTAAAGGGCCTGTTGTTCGAGATAGGGGAGGATGGAGTAGACCCAACCACCCGGTTGACGCCTGCCGGGTCCGCGATCGGGGTCGCCGGTCCAAGAGCATCCCCATCCGCCGGACGGGTAGAATCCGTGCATCTCCTCGTGGTTCAGGCAGGCCAGACTGAGTTGTTTGAGGTTGTTGCAGCACTGCAACCTTCTGGCCGCCTCGCGGGCCGCCTGCACCGCCGGAAGCAGCAACGCGATCAGGATGCCGATGATCGTGATCACCACCAACAACTCCACCAAGGTAAAGGCGGTGGATTGCTGATTTATGATTGCTGATTTATGATTGCTTCGGTACATGATTCACCTCACTCTTTGATACGAAGTCAGATTATAAACTCCGAGCCGTGTAGGTTATGCCTCAGCATAACACTCGTGTTCCAAATTCACGTTGCGCAAGTGTTATGCTGAAGCATAACCTACGCGATTCCAAAAACCTCACGTTGAGGCGCAAAAACAACGAGCCCGTTTTCTTTGCGCCTCAGCGTGAGTTCTTGTGTTTCCGAGAACGGCCAGCGCTCCAAGCATCGCCACGAAAGTCGTCCGTGACGACGCTGGAAAAGCGCCGGTCAAATCAGAAATCATACATCCTAAATCTTGTTGGGGTGGCAGTTAAACTGCCACCCCAACAACATGCGTTACTTCCGCTTCCTCCATGCGTAACAGAGCAGGCCGATCAGGCCGGTGGCCAGCAACGCCAGCGTGCCCGGTTCGGGCACCACCCCTATCGAGACTTCGTCCACAAGACAACTTCTTGTCTTGTCTGTGTAGCCCGTCGAGGTTACTGGATCGATCCAGACCAGAGCATAGACCTCCTTGTCGATGTCGCCACTGCTGGGAGTATAGTCCACAGAGAACGCGCTCAATTGGATAGGTTGGGTGTCGCTGATCGTAATGCGGTTGGCGCTCGATGCAAGCTCCGTGCCTAGTGACGAGTCGCTAACCCCCGTTGCAAAGGCCAGCACAATGTCGGCCACGTTGACGCCGGTATACCCAAATTGCTGCGCGCCCGCGCTGGCGCTCAAAGTGTATGTCAACCCGACGTCGGAAGCTTCGATAGTGCCGAGCGACTGGAATATCCAAGACACTTGATCCAGGTTTCGAAAGCTCAGCCCCAAGGCCCCGTCGCCGGTGATGGTGGGGTATTCAGCCATGTCCTTGCCTGCCGCTACCAAGCCCGGGTAATTCCAAATTACGGCCTTGGCGCCTGACGAGTAGTCATGCTCTCCCCAGCCGTCGACATCATGGGCATACTGCCCATGAGACTCGGGGGTGAAGGTTTCAAAGTCACCATTGACAAGTGTAGAAACCAGGGTGGCATTGGCGGTACCGGCATAAAACAGGCCGAACGCGCAAACACTCGCGACGATCAGATACGTTAGTGTGGATTTCATAACACGAACCCTTTTTTCTTTGGTTTGAACGAGAAACTGTAATACACGAACGATTTCCTTCTCCGGTTCCAAACACGGCTGGACAAGCCAACCGCAATACCCGGCCGAACCATGACAAACTCACGGCGGGCCGAAACGGCAAGCGGAAGCCAATGGGGTTTGGCGATTTCCGTGCGGTTGGGGTGCCGCTTCAACTGTCGCCCCAACCTGTGTTTGTTACGGACCATTCATAGGCTCATCTCCTTTTCCCGATTGTTTCGGGGTCTTTGGGTACGTAATCGACAACTCCTCGAATCGGACCGTTATGGTGTCGCAGTAGCCGGCACCGACCAGCAACCGGCTGTTGGTCGCGTTCAGCAAGGGCGGCCCGGCGGCCAATATATGGATTGGCCGGCTGACGAAGTCCGGTTGAAATTCCCCCTCGAAGTCCGCGTCCACCGCGAACCTCACCCACTTGCCGACCTTAGACATCCGAAAGCGATGCCTACCCGATCCCAGACTGCCCGGCGGGGCCACTTCCGCCACGGTTCTACCGGCATTGCCGATTCCCCGCAAATTTGAATCGGGGTGGCAGAATCGCACGAAAGCCCGCCCATCGACGACGAAGAAGTCCAAAACCAGTCCGCATGTCACAACATTGTAATAATTGGCGTTGGGTACGCCGTCGCCGAGGCCGAAGTAAATGTAAGTGTCGGATCCGGGCACGTGGGCCGGACCGTCCATGTGCATCTGGAACGTCGCCTCGAACACGAAATCGCGGTCGCAGAAGTCGGTCGCCACGGTGCGGATGTAACCCCGTGACGGCCGACCGTCATCCGTAAGCGGCGGGCTGTACACGGCCGCCCCATGCCGAATTGCGTATCGGTCCGGCGGCATCTGCTCGAAAGCGGCGCCAAGTTCAACGCCATCGAATGTCTCAACGATCCGGACGGTGACGGCGGGCTTGGGCCGCGGCAGCGCCCGGACGAAACGGGCGGTTTTCTCCGACGCTGCGCCGCGGACAATAACCAGTCGGTCCTCGGCCCTCTCCACCCGCGCCGATTCGTTCTCGCCCAAAATCACTTCACGCCCACTGCCCTCACCCCCGACCCTTCTCCCGAAAGGAGAGGGGAGACTGTCGCCAACAACTTGCACCCTCACCGAACCGCGGAAGACATGCGACTCAGTAACACCCGACTTATCGACTTCCACGCCGAACTCGGTGCCCAGGTCGGTGATGATGGCCGTGGGAGTTCTTACGGAAAATAGTGGATAGTGGGTAGTGGATAGTGGATAGTGATCTGACTTCTGACCTCAGACCTCTGACCTCTTCTTCTCCACCTTTGCCGTCAGCTTGCCCAGCGCGAGGTAGCCGCCGGCGGTGGATTCGACCTCGTAGGTGCAGGGGCCTTCGAGGATGACCTTCGCCCCGGAGTCGTAAGTGATTTCCAACAGCCCGGAGGAGAGGATGTATTTTCTGTCTAAGGGGACATGTGCGAAACCAAGCGGCGGCAGGTAGTGGGGATCGTCCGACCATTTCACATCGACCATGCCGGTGATCCGGCCGACGAACACCATCTCCGGCATGGCGTCCGACGGAACCGACTGCGACGGCGCTTCGGCGATATGTTGGTAATGGGTGATTTTGTACGCCCAAAACCCCAGCAGCATCACGCCCATGATCGCCGCGGAGACCATGCAGGAGAACGCCCAACTGCCGACGAAAGGAGTGGCGGAGCGGGTAGTGGATGAAAGATCGAGGACGATCGGCGGAATTGGGGGTTCGGGGTTCGGGGTTCGGGGTTCGAGATCGAGTTGTTGTGGGCAGGCGAAACACCCCCCCCACCCCGGGAGAACCCCCCCCCCCCCCCCGACACCCAATAGACCGGGTGCCCCCCCCCCACACCCCCCGGACCGCCCCCCCCCCCCC